>CANKOW010000201.1 GCA_947484295.1 Alcaligenaceae bacterium
TGAATCTGATCGGCGTGAAGATCCATCGTTAAGACCCGATCAACACCCGCCACTTGAAGCATGTTGGCCACAACCTTGGCCGAAATCGCGACGCGCGCAGAGCGCGGACGACGATCTTGACGGCCATAACCAAAATAAGGGATTGCTGCAGTGATACGGCCAGCCGAAGCGCGACGCAAGGCATCAACCATGACCATGATTTCCATCAGGTTGTCGTTGGTGGGCGCACAGGTTGGCTGCAAAACGAAAACGTCTTTGCCGCGAACGTTTTCGTTAATCTCGACCATCACTTCGCCGTCTGAAAAACGGCCAACAGACATTTTGCCCATCGACATATCGAGGTGGTTCACCACGTCAACGGCCAGCCGTGTATTGGCTGTACCGGTGAAAATCATAAAACTATCGTTGGCCATGGTTTCGGCAGTCATAGACAGTAAGTCAAGCAAACAGAAAGCAAGAAAGCTGTTGAACGAGAGCCTGATACTGAACGGGTGAATCCGAAGGCAAACAAGTTCGACAGCTCTACGTTTTGGGGCTGGGGAGGAAGGATTCGAACCTTCGCATGCCGGAATCAAAATCCGGTGCCTTAACCAGCTTGGCGACTCCCCAACTAACTTTCAATCCAATGCCGCAGTGGGTGTTCTGAAAGCCCCTCACAGACAAACATCGACTGGATCGGGTTCAGTACACCCGCTAAGGCTGCACTAGAAAAATCTGTACGCGTTTTAGCGAGTAATTTCTGGTGGGCTGCTGTTGCCTGCTGAACGCCTGGAAACCCGACAAAAAGGCAGGATCCTGAGCCTGTCATTCGGGCATTTAAACCGGCTTGCGTGAGCCTATTGAGAGCCTGGCGAACAACGGGATAGCGTTTTAAGACAACGGGCTGCAAATCATTGCGACCAAAATCTTGCAGGAAACTTGATTGTTGATCAATTTCACCGCAAAACTCAGCAAAGAGTTTGACCCCAGAAAAGTCCATCATTTTGACCGTATCGGTGTCTCTTGTCAAATCAGAATCCCCAAAAACCGCTGCAGTAGGGACGCTTTGGGCTGGCTGCACAACCACATACGCGCGCTCGGGCAGAGGCATGGCGGTCAGTTGCTCACCGATTCCTTGTGCGAAAGCGTTTTGCCCTGCGATAAAGACCGGCACGTCAGCCCCAAGAGCAAGACCGAGCTTCATCAGGGCTGCGCGACTCAGTCGTGTCTCCCAAAGCCGGTTCAACGCAAGCAGCACAGTCGCCGCATCGCTTGAGCCTCCGCCCAACCCACCACCGGCTGGTATATTTTTTGTGACCTTGATTTGAGCGCCAAGCTTCGTACCTGTGTGCGCCTGCAACGCTCGCGCAGCACGCACCACCAAATCTTCGTCGTGCGGCACACCCACCATATCGGTTTCACGCACAATGCTGCCATCGCGGCGCAGGTCAATGTCGATACGATCGGCCAGACTAATTAGCCTAAAAACTGTCTGCAACAGATGATAGCCATCCGCTCGTCGACCCACGACGTGCAAAAACAAATTCAACTTTGCTGGTGCAGGAAGGTCGTACAGCACTGCTAGTCGACGACCAAGCGAACCGACATGTTGCGACCCGTTTCAGCACGGATCAAACTGATCAAGCGGGGCCCGAGTGCGTCGAAGTTTGAGAGCCGTGCACTCCAGCCATCTTGTTCGAAGGCTACGATGCGGCCCTGAGCATCGCGCTCTAGTACGCGCATCCCTGGCTGAAGCTTTTGTTGCGTACGTAACCACGCGCGCAGCCCCTGCACCGGCAGACTTTGGCCAAGCGCCTGATCGACCAAACTATCGGGCGTCATGGTCTGTATGACCTCACCATTTGCACGCTCAAGCGCCGCGCCACTACTGTTGACGGTCACACGGGCTAGCACGCTGCCAAACGGGTTGGTCAGATCTAACGTCAGTTGTACGACGGTATCGCGCCAGACAAAGCCGCCTTGAATCGCCTCGGGGGCTCGATTGGCCTGCTCAGTTTTGACAGCAAAGCGCCCGATCCGTGATAAAGAACCTTCGGGCAACGCTTCGCCAGTGGGGGCCTGCGTGGCACAACCGCTTAGCCCTAACAGTAGCACTGCAAGAAACAAACCAATGGTCGAACGCGACCCAACACCAGATCTCAAAAAAAAATTCAAAGCTGAACTCCAAGCCGTTTAAGGGTTTCTAATAACGTCGCATTATCAGCCTCTTTTGCGACGCCTTTTTTCCAGATTTCTTTGGCTGCGTCACGCTGATCCAACATCCACAGCGCTTCGCCTAAATGCGCGGCGATATCAGCTTCAGGCCGCACGCGGTAGGCTTTTTCTAGGTACTGGACTGCAGCCACGTAGTCGCCGAGCCGAAACTTGATCCATCCCATGCTGTCCATAATGAAGGGATCGTTGGGTGCAATTTCAAGCGCGCGCGTAATGAGCTTCAGCGCTTCGGGCAGCCGCTGATTACGATCGGCCAACGAATAGCCTAGCGCGTTATACGAGTGGGCGTGCCCAGGATCTAACGCAATCACCTCTCGTAACAGCCGCTCGGTATCATTCATCCGCTGATTGCGTTCGTACAACATCGCCAATTCATATTTGATTTCAACAGTATCCGGCATACGCGCATTGGCCGCCTCTAGGCGCTTGATCGCCTCAAGTGGGCGATTGGCATCACGCAAAATCTGGGCACCCACCGAGGCCGTTAGCAGTTCTTCTTCGGGGGATTGAGGATTACTCGCGTCAAGCAACGCCAAGGCAGCGTCTGTTCGACCTTGTTGCGCGCGGATCGCAGCCTGGCGTACACGTGCGTTGTGACGCGCTGCCGGGTCTTGGATTTTGTCGAGCACACTTACTGCATCGTCAAAAAAACCTTGGTCTTGCGCAATGCGCGACAACAGTTGGTACGCATCCACGAGCGCAGAGCCCTCATCGTTTGCGCCATCAGCCATGGTCACTTGCCGCTGAGTTTGCAGGCTCACAAACTGCTCGAGCAGGCTACGCGCCTCGAGCAAGCGTTTGGCCCGATAGGCAATCTGTGCCTGCATGAACACTAAGTCGAAATCGTCTGGTGCGAGCTTGGCCATAGCCACAAGCTCGGCCGTTGCCAAATCAAAATCGCGGCGCTCTGCCCACTGAGCGGCCATCAACAGCCGCAAACGTCGTGCATTTGGATGCGCCGCAGTAAACCCCTGCGCATCCCGAAAGGCCTGCTGAGCATCAACGGGCAAGCCGTACTCAAAGACGCGCATGGCGGCGTCTTCAGAACGCGGTGCAACGCTTAACGCCGCCTTCGCTGCACTCAGTGCCCGCGGGGCATCGCCCGCCGCGCGTGCCAAATCTGCGACGGCAATATGCGCGGGCAAGGTATCGCGCGCTTGGCTTTCTTGGAGCACACTAATTAAAATTGCCAAACCCGCCCGCTTGTCGGGCACTCGCCCTAACACCGCCATCGCCTGCCCAATTGCCGCAGTTTTATCGCTGGCTTCGTCAATTTTTTTACGCAAGGCTGTTGTCAAACCACTGGTCTGCCCCGATGCTGCCGAAAGCGTCAACTCGGTCGACAGCGCCTCGACATCCTCAGGTTCAAACCTTAGCCATAGGCGCACAGAATCGAGCGCGCCGGCTAAATTTCCACCCGCCAAATAAAATTCAAGCGCGCGCCGTGCCAAGCGCACATCGCCCACTTCTTGGGCGAGATCCAACATGGTTTTACCGGCTGGGATGAACGCAGAACGCTGCGCTGAGATTTCGGCTGCCAGCACCCTGAAAACGATGCTTGAGGTAAGGGTGACTTCAGGCAGCTGCCCCGTGCGCAAACGAATCTCTTCGGACTCGGAGGTGCGAGGCTTAATTTCAAGAGGCGTTGTTTGGGACACGCCCTTACTCGGCCCACCTTGCGTGCAACCCGTGGTGGCCCACACGCCACCAAACAGGCCCAGCATCAGGGCAAAAGAAGCTTTCTTAAAACAGCATTTAAACAACGACTTCACGCTACCCGCCTAGTTGATGGCACAATCATCCGACTTATATCTCTAGATGTTAGCACTCACCCATGCCAGAATTGCCCGAAGTTGAAACAACTCGCCGCGGAATTGACGCCGTTGCAACAGGTCATCGCCTCAAGCACCTTGTCGTGCACGAAACCCGCATGCGCTGGCCGATCCCGAGCGATATGGCGCAGCATATTCAGGGGCAAGTTGTGCGCGCCTGTAAGCGCCGTGGCAAGTACCTGCTGCTAGAGTTTGATCAGGGCACTCAGCTTGTCCACCTTGGCATGTCTGGCTCGCTGCGCAGCGTCATGCAGGGCGAGTTATTGCGCAAACACGACCACGTCGAGTGGGTCTTTGACCACGCTACGTTACGCCTGCATGACCCTCGGCGCTTTGGTGCGGTACTTTGGCATCCAAAAAGTGACGGCCCCATCGCGCAGCACCCCCTGCTCAGCAAACTCGGGATTGAACCCTTTGATCCGAGTTTTGACGCCGCCCACCTGAAACGCGGCCTTGCGGGTCGGCAGATGTCCATCAAGCAAGCCCTGCTGGCGGGCGATGTGGTGGTGGGGGCCGGCAACATCTACGCCTCTGAAAGCCTATTTAGGGCGCGCATTCATCCCAAAACGCAAGCTGCGCGCGTGTCGCTTGCCCGCTGCACTCGTTTAGTAGACGCCATTCGCAGCACGCTGAGTGATGCCTTAGATTCGGGCGGCAGCACGTTACGCGATTACGTCAATGCGACGGGCGAAGCCGGGGCGTATTTCACCCTGCACGCCGCCGTCTACGAGCGCGCCGGCGAGCCCTGCCGCGTCTGTCAAACGGTGATCAAAAGGCTTGTGCAGGGTCAACGCGCTACCTACTTTTGCCCGAACTGCCAAAAAATTTAATCTTTCCCAAAAAAACCTCTGAGCCAAATATGTATCCTGTGCAACAAAAATTTAGCCCCTGCATCAGACAGCACCTCGCACCAAACTTAACGTTATTTTTCAATAACTCAGTTTTTCTTTATAGCGACACATTGCAATGACCAAGCTCAACGAAACCCACGACCCTGCCTTGAACAGCTGGCTTGCTAGCGCCAACGACTCGAGTATCGGGTTTCCGGTGCAACACTTGCCATTTGCGGTGTTTCGCCGAGCCGGCAGCACTGAGGCCTTTAGGCCGGGAGTGGCCCTTGGTGATCAAATCATTGATTTGGCGCGCCTCGCAGCCGCTAAGCCCTTTTCAGGATTAGCGGCTGAGGCCCTTGATACATGCACGGGCCCTACCCTTAACGCGCTGATGGCGCTCGGTAACGCCCAGTGGTCGGCGCTACGCCTAGCCTTGTCGCGCGCGGTGCGCACGGGTAGCACGCTGCAGGCATCAATAGAACAACTGCTCGTGCCACAAGCTCAGGCCGAATACAGTTTGCCCGCGAACATTCGCGATTACACCGATTTTTACATTTCGATTCACCATGCCACAGCGGGCGGCCGAATCTCACGACCCGATGCGCCCTTACTCCCCAACTTCAAATGGCTGCCCATCGGTTACCACGGCCGCGCTTCAAGTGTTGTCATCTCAGGTCACGACGTCGTACGCCCAGTCGGTCAGTCGCGCCCCGCCCAGGCAGGTGAAGCACCCGGCTTTGGTCCAAGCCAAAGGCTAGATTTTGAACTTGAAATGGCGATGTTTGTCGGGCCCGGCAACGCGCAAGGCAAGCGCATCACCATCGACGAGGCAGACGATCATATTTTTGGGGTCTGTATTCTGAATGACTGGTCAGCACGCGACATCCAGGCTTGGGAAGTTCAGCCTCTGGGCCCTTTCTTGGCCAAAAGCTTTGCCACCACGATATCACCCTGGATCGTGACACGCGAGGCCCTCGAACCCTTTCGGATGCCCTTTAACCGGCCCGCCTCTGATCCACAGCCCCTACCCTATCTGATGAACGATTCAGTCGAACGAGGTGGCGTCTACGACATCGGCCTCAAAGCCCTGATCTCAACCGACCAATCGCGCGCAGCCCACCACGCCCCCGCATTACTAGCCCACAGCAATTTGTGCCATGCCTACTGGACCCTGTCCCAACTCATCACCCATCACACCGTCAACGGCTGCAACCTGCAGCCCGGCGATTTGATCGGCACCGGCACCATGTCAGGCCCCGAGCCCGAACAAGCCCTGTCGTTCAATGAACTCAGCTTCGGCGCAACAAAAGCCGTCAAACTCCCGTGGGGACAAGAACGCAAATTCTTAGAAGACGGCGACGAAATCACCCTGCAAGCCGAGTGCGTCAAAGCAGGCTATCCAAGACTAAGCTTCGGCCAAGCAACGGGCAAAATCCTGTCCGCGGTTTAAACCTGCAAAACCTTGCCAGGATTCATAATCCCCTGGGGATCAAGCGCTTTTTTAATTTGCTTCATCAGCGTCAACTCGAGCGGGCTCTTGTAGCGCGTTAGTTCGTCGCGCTTAAGCTGCCCCACCCCATGCTCGGCA
>CANKOW010000202.1 GCA_947484295.1 Alcaligenaceae bacterium
GAGCACTTGATTTCGTTTGCAATTTACTGTCCTGTTACAGCCAGCAAACCTGCGACACTCATTCCAAGCGCCCACACTTATCGGTTGTCAAATTTTTAAAGAACAAGGTGTTCGGTAATGCTTGCTTTGTTGTTGACTCAGAGCCAGTTACCTGTTTCTGCTTTGTCTTCAACACAGACGCGAGATTATGGAGGATTTTTTTGTCTGTGTCAAATTTGCTATTAAACATTTTGCACCGACAACTGCTAAAACCGCTTTCCAAAATTTTTCTCTGCCAAGCCCGCTAATATAGCATGAATACGGATGGCACATCTACCCTGAGAGACTCATGACTGAAGATATTCTGATTAACGTCACGCCTTTTGAGACCCGCGTGGCCTTAGTAGCGCAGGGAGCCGTACAAGAGCTTCATATGGAACGCGCGATTCAACGCGGACAAGTCGGCAACATCTATCTAGGTAAGGTCGTGCGCGTCTTGCCCGGCATGCAGAGCGCCTTTATCGATATTGGGCTTGAAAAAGCGGCTTTCTTGCATATTGCAGATTTGCGTGAAAACCGCAATGCGCGGACTCAAAACACCCCTGCGATCGCAATTGAGAAACTGCTATTTGAGGGACAAAGCCTGATGACGCAAGTGATTAAGAATCCGATTGGCACAAAGGGCGCACGGCTGTCGACTCAAATTAGCATTGCAGGGCGGATGCTGGTTTACTTGCCGCACGAACCTCATATCGGCATCTCGCAGAAAATTGGCTCTGAAAGTGAGCGCCAAGCACTGCGCAACCGCGTGCAGGCGCTTGTCCCCGCAACTGAGAAAGGCGGATTTATTGTGCGCACGCAGGCCGAACTCGCGACCGACGGTGAACTCACTGCAGACCTGACGTATTTACAAAAGCTGTGGGCCAACGTGCAGCAGGCGGCGCGCACGCTACCTGCTTCTAGCCTCTTGCACCAAGACCTGAGTTTGGCACAGCGGGTGCTACGTGACATGGTCACACCCAACACGCATCGTATTTTGGTGGATTCTCGTAGCACTTACGCAGAGCTTGACACCTGGGCCCAAACGTACACACCCTCAGTCACAACGCGCATTGAGCACTACAGCGGCGAGCGCCCTCTATTTGACACAGCAAACGTTGAAGAAGAAATCAAATTAGCGCTTGCGCGACGCGTGGATTTGAAATCTGGAGGCTATTTGATTATTGATCAAACCGAGGCGCTCACGACTGTGGACGTGAATACAGGCGGCTTTGTGGGTGGCCGTAACTTTGACGATACGATTTTTAAAACCAATCTTGAAGCTGCGCAGGCTGCAGCCCGTCAGTTGCGACTACGCAATCTTGGCGGCATCATCATTATTGATTTTATTGATATGGATGAGCCGGGGCACCGTGAAGCGGTAATGGCTGAATTACAGAAGGCACTCGCACCCGATCGCACACGCATGACGGTTAATGGATTTACACAACTGGGTTTAGTAGAAATGACACGCAAGCGTACGCGCGATTCGCTTGCGCATCAGCTTTGTGAACCCTGCCCTACTTGCCAAGGGCGTGGCAACGTACGCACCAATCGCAGCGTCTGCTACGAAATTTTGCGCGAAATTTTGCGCGAAGCGCGACAATTTAATCCACGTGAATTTAAAATTTTGGCATCGCAAAATGTGGTAGATTTGTTTTTAGAAGAAGAAAGCCAACACCTTGCGCTGCTTGGTGATTTTGTTGGAAAACGCATCTCACTTGAAGTTGCGCGAGACTATAGCCAAGAGCAATACGACATTGTGTTGAGCTAAACGCTATTTCAAGCTAAATTTTTGCGCGCGTATATATTCGCCAAAATCGGCGCGCTCGGGCATTGAGTAATGTCGGGCTTTATCTTCAGACCAGCCATTGAACTCAACATCGGGGTAGTGGGTGGCGTAGCGTTGTTTACGCAGCGGAAACAACGCATGTCGGCGCTGATCGTACTCGTCGACTTGGGTGCGGACGTCTGCCTCGTTGAATCGGTCTGTATGCACAGTGGTGCCGAGCGAAAGCCGGGGGATAATGCGGCCACCTTCGACGGGGTAGCCCACGCATAAGCCTGCGATCGGGAAAACCGCCTCTGGCAAACCAAGAAGATCACTGGTTTCACGCGAGTGGTTACGTACCGCGCTGATGGGCACGGTGCCTAAGCCGACGGCCTCGGCCGCGCGAATAAACTGCGATAACACCAAACCCGCGTCGACCGCAGCGTTCATAAAGTGATCGAGATGCTCGTTGGCAAAGGGTTTGCCACGCCACTCACCGATCTGACGGATCCGGCGATTATTTCCGCAGAACACTAAAAATACTGGGGCGTCGTTGATCCAGGGCATATCGGGGATAAACGAGGCGATGGCCTTGATTTTTTCGCGATCGGTCACTTGGATGATATCGGCCTGCTGCAAATCAGACTTGGAGGGGGCCGATAAGGCGCAGGCGAACAGCAGCTTCAAGAGATCGGCCTCGATCGGCTGTTCTGTCCAACGGCGATGGGAACTGTGACTGAGCATGCGTAAAAGCTCGCTCGCATTGGGCAGCCCCTCAGGGACGTTAAACGTTTCGCCGAATCTGGCTAGCGCTGCACTGACTACCTGTTCGGTAATAGGATCGTTTGTATGACTCATGTTTTCGCCTGTCGCCCTTGCCTGAACGCTAAAATGCTTCAGGATTATTTTTTGTATCGAATTACTCGTCACGAAACTGCATTTGATATAAACCGGCATAGGCACCGCCTAACGCCAGCAACTCAATATGCGAACCCTGCTCGACCACCCTACCCCGATCCATCACAATAATCTTGTCTGCGTTTTGTACGGTTGATAAACGGTGCGCAATCACAAGGGTGGTACGCCCTTTCATCAAGGTTTCGAGCGAGGCTTGTACCTGACGCTCGGATTCGTTGTCGAGAGCTGAGGTGGCCTCATCCAAGATCAGTATCGGGGCATTTTTGATCAAGGCCCTTGCGATCGCCAGCCGCTGACGCTGTCCGCCCGACAAGCGGGTGGCGTTTTCACCCACCGGCGTTTGAATCCCCAAGGGCAGCCCATCGACAAACTCAAGCAAATTAGCCGCTTGTAGGGCGGCGCGGATTTCGGCCTCGGTGGCCTCATGCAATGCCCCGTAACCTACATTAACTGCAATAGTGTCGTCAAACAGTACGACATCTTGGCTCACTAACGAGAGTTGTTCGCGCAGGTTACGCAGCGACACCGACTCGATATCGCGGCCGTCGATCAACACCTGGCCGGCAGCAGGCGCCACAAAACGCGGCAGCATATTCACCAAGGTTGTTTTGCCGCTACCCGAGCGGCCCACTAACGCAATTGTTTGGCCCGGTTCAGCCATGATGCTGACTTGCGCCAAGGTATCGACATCGGCATCGGGAAAGCGATGCGACACCAATTTGAACTCAACCCGTCCGTTGACTCGGCCGTCAAAGCTGCCGGTCGCATTGTCGACCTCTGAGGGTTGATCAACCAGAATAAACACACTTTCGGCCGACACCAGCATCTTTTGGGTACGACTCGCAACCTTTGTTAAGCGCTTGATGGGATCAAAAATCTGCGCGAGCGCCGCCATGAAGGCGGCAAAACTACCCACTGTTAAGTTGCCGGCATTGCCTTGACTTAATGCTACCGAGATCACCGCCGCAACGGCAATCGCCGTCACGACTTGAGTAATCGGGGTCAACGCCGCATCTGAGGTCGCAGCCCGCATGTCAAAGCGCCGTAAGCGGCCGCTGACATAGGCAAAGCGCTTACGCTCAAACGCATACCCATCAAACAGTTTCACCACGCGCTGACCGTCAATCCCCTCGTTCACGACGCGCGTGAGTTCGGCGTTCATGTTGACGGTGTCTCGATTAATACGGCGCATGCGAGCGATGAAACCGCGAGAGATCAGTACCGAAATCGGCATCGTCACCAAAATAATGAGCGTCAACTGCCATGACATATACAGCAGCACTCCGATCATCGCGATCACCACCAGCGACTCGCGCACCACGACCGTCAAGACATCGGTGGCGTAGCTAGTCACGTTGCCCGCATCAACAGTGAAACGATTTAACAACCGGCCGGTATCGCCTTTTTTGAACTCGCTGTCGGGCATCGACAACAGTTTTTCGAACATGTCGCCGCGTACGCCTAACAAGACGTTGTTGGCCACCCAGGCAAGCAAATAATCACTGAAAAAGTTACAGACCCCTCGAACAGTTATCAACGCAATAATGGCCAGAGGCACTTGCCAGACGTACTCGGGCTTGGCACCAGAAAACCCCTCGTCAAGCAGCGGCTTCATCGCCACGGCCAAGGTGGGTTGTGTCGCCGCGGCACCGGCCATAAACAGCACGGCGAGCGCGAGGCCTTTCCAGTAGGCGCCCACGCGTTCGTAAATACGACGCCACAGCGTGGCACTCAAAGGAGACGACGAGTTAGCGGGTAGACCGGTCAATTGAGTCAAAATAAAGCTCTGGAGGACAGAAAACTGAAGTTTACCCGCTCTGCGCCGGATCTCTTATGAACGGCTCGCTGGGCACCAACGCCTAACACGCCAGAATTTGCGAAGAATGCCTGACTGGATCCCCTGATGTGCTAAAAGAAGCCTTGCCGAGGCGACTTGGGCAGTTAGCGTACTTATCGTATCCTTACGCCATGAAATTAAGGTTAATTGACATCCTCCCCGCCCTCAGTCTATGACTGCCGCTTGCGCGGAAAGGACGGGGATTCCTACTGTGCTCAGGCAAAAGCTGCCTGAGTCACTTCGGTGGGTTCCTGCTTCATCGAGTGGTCTGAATGCACCGACTCTCCTCAGGCTAACAAGCGGCTTCCCCGCTCTAAAATATTGATCGCACCGATTACGTCAGCGTGATTTTCGTAGCCGCAATCGACACACTGAAATTTTGCTTGCGTTTGTCGATTCTCTTTTGATACATATCCGCAGCAGGGGCAAGTGCGACTGGTGTTGTGCGGCGGTACCGCCAACAAGATGCCGCCGTTCCACTGGGCTTTGTACTCCAGTTGTCGCCTGAATTCACCCCAGCCTTGATCAAGGATAGGTAGATCACCAACTCACCTGTGTAAAAGTTGTATTTGTAAATTACAAATTCGGTGAGTCTTTGCAACAACTGGTTCTGTGTAACAAAATATAGGCGTGATGGATTCACAAAAGACATACCTGACGACCTTCGCTCGATAGTTGCTAGAGTTTGCATTGATTTCGAGTCAGAGCTAATAGAGCTTGAGGGGGAAAACGATCACGTACACCTAGTGGTGAACTATCCACCTAAAGTGGCCGTGTCAAAACTCGTGAATAGTCTCAAGGGTGTTGCTAGCTTAATGATTCGCAAAAAGAATGACCCAATCATCCGTAAGAAGCTATGGGGCGGCGCTTTGTGGTCGCCAAGCTATTTTGCAGGAAGCTGCGGCAGAGCGCCAATTTCCGTTATTTGCAAGTATATTAAGCAATGGCAAACGCCACACTAAATCAAAGGCCAAAGAATGGAAGGCTTTGCCTTCCGCGCTTACATCCCCGCCCTGAATGGCGAGGTTTTACGCGCAAATCGGATAAGTGATGCAACAAGAACCAATTTTGATCCGTATGCCAAACTGGGTGGGCGACGTCTGTATGAGTCTGCCGGTGCTCGATATGCTACGTCGGCTAAATATTCCGTTCACGGTTGGCGCACGCGGGTGGGCAAAAGATCTATTGACGGGTTTGGGGATTGAAGGCTTTTTGCCATTGTCTGGTCGGCTCATCGAGAACATCGTTGACGTGCGAGACTGGCGCAAAACGCACCCACAATACCGACGTGCGCTCATTTTGCCCGACTCGTTTTCAAGCGCCTTGTGTTTTCGCCTTGCTGGCTTGCAAAGCGCAGGTTGGCGCGACGATGGTAGAAGTTTGTTGTTGCGCTGGCCGCTGCACAAACCCACCGAGCCCCTACATGCCGTGCAAAGCAGCTTTAGCTTGGCTAAACAAGCCCTAGCAGCGTGGGGCATTGAGGCACAGCCACAAATGCTGCCCGAGCGCTTACATTTGCCTTTAACCAAGCCGCAAACACAACGTGCCCACGACCATCTAAGCGCTGCGGGTCTCAAAGCGGGTGAGTTTGTGCTGATCGCACCAACCGCCACGGGTACCCATAAAGGCCAGGCAAAGGTTTGGCCGCAGTTTGACGCCTTCACGCGTATCCTACAAAACAATGGTGTACGCGTGGCTATGTGCCCCCCCATGGCTGAACAGGACGCGGCACTGCGAGCCGTGCCCACTGCCGACCTGATCAACCCTTTGCCGTTAGGTGGCTTTTGTGCGCTTGCTCGCCTAGCCAAGCTTGTCATTTGCAATGATTCGGGTGTCTCGCACTTGTGTGCTGC
>CANKOW010000203.1 GCA_947484295.1 Alcaligenaceae bacterium
CAATTCATTGGAAAGTGTGTTGGCACGCCATCTCGCTGGCGAGCGCGTCAAGGTACATGTATTTAGGCGCGACGAGTTGCGCGAGTTTTCGGTTAAGCTCGCAGCCCCCGCACAAACGCTATGCCAACTCAAACCGATGACTTCATTTTCATGACGCGCCCCGATACAGATGACTTTGCTTCACTTTTTTCACGAGAAATTGCACTTTTAGACGTGCGCGCTCCGGTCGAGTTTAAACAAGGCGCATTTCCGGGCGCAAGCAACCTTCCGCTCATGAATGACGATGAGCGTCATCAAGTCGGCCTGCGCTATAAGCAGGTCAACCAAGACGCTGCCATCAAGCTTGGGCATGAGCTCGTTTCGGGGGATATCAAAGCAGCACGCGTGGCGCAATGGAAAGCTTTTGCGCAAGCTCACCCCGAGGGCTATCTTTACTGCTTTCGAGGGGGGCTGCGCTCGCGTATTTCACAAAGCTGGCTCGCTGAGGCAGGAATCGAATATCCGCGCATCGTGGGTGGCTACAAAGCCATGCGTACTTTTTTGATCGAATCGTTGGCTAAGCACATCGACGAGTCTGACTTTGTGTTGGTGTCTGGCTTGACGGGATCAGGCAAGACTGAAGTCGTTCAAGCACTCAGTTCGACCGTTGACCTTGAAAAGCTTGCGCATCACCGCGGCTCGAGCTTTGGCAAACACGCCACCGATCAGCCCGTACAAATCAACTTTGATAACAGCTTGGCGATCGCACTGTTACGTTTGCACGCGCAAGGTAAAACACGCATTGCACTTGAAGATGAATCTCGCATGATCGGTCGTTGCGCCCTACCCATTAGTTTGCGCGACAAAATGCAAACGAGTTCAGTCGTTTGGCTTGAAGAGCCGATGCCGGTTCGGGTTGAGCGCATTTTGCACGACTACGTTGAAGATCTTGGCGCGCAATTTGCAGCCAAGCTTGGTGTCGAGGTCGGCTTCCAGTCCTTCTCAGCACGCTTGCTTGAGAGCTTGCAAAACTTGATCAAACGACTGGGCGGCGAACGTCACATGCGCCTGGCTACAGCCATGCAAGCGGCTTTAGACAAGCAAAAATCAACAGGCGCCCTTGACTTGCATCGCGAATGGATCCGCCCCCTGCTGAGCGAGTATTACGACCCAATGTATGAACATCAGCGCGAAAGCAAACGATCACGCGTGATTTTTTCGGGCGACCGCGCTGCTGTCACTGAGTATTTGCTTCAAAAAGGGTTCTAAGCAAATTCGCCTAAACACTAAATACCGTAAACGAGTGCCTTTCAAATATTTTTTTGGTGACAAGTTTAAAAATGAATAACAGCGACAACGCGACAATCCCAGCGGTGAGCGAAAAACAACGCATCGAGCACAATAAGCTATCCAAACGCCTCATGCGAGAAACCGGTCGAGCCATCGGTGATTACAACATGATCGAAGCGGGCGATCGCGTGATGGTATGTTTGTCAGGCGGCAAAGATTCATACGCAATGCTCGATGTTTTACTCACGCTTCGCACCCGCGCACCCATTGATTTTGACATCATCGCAGTCAATCTTGATCAAAAGCAGCCGGGGTTTCCAGAAGAGGTTTTGCCCAACTATCTGCGCGCGCGTGATATCCCCTTTCATATCGAAAACCAAGACACCTACTCAATCGTCAAAAGGCTGATCCCCGAGGGGAAAACAACTTGCTCACTTTGCTCGCGCTTACGTCGCGGGATTTTGTATCGCGTTGCCGGCGAATTAGGCGCCACCAAAATTGCGCTGGGTCATCATCGTGATGATATTTTAGGAACCTTCTTTTTAAACCTGTTTTATGGCGGCAAATTAAAAGCGATGCCGCCGAAGCTCGTCTCAGACGACGGCAAGAACACCGTGATTCGGCCGCTGGCCTATGTTCAAGAAACAGATTTGATCGCCTATGCAGACTGGAAGCAATTTCCAATTATTCCTTGCACCTTATGTGGTTCGCAAGAAAACCTCAAGCGCAAAGAGGTGGGCCGCATGCTCGCTGAGTGGGACAAAAAACACCCATCGCGCGCGTGGAGTATATTCAACGCGCTTGCAAACGTTGCGCCATCACATTTAATGGATCGCAATCTTTTTGATTTTGTCGGGCTCAAACCAAATGGGCTCGCAGATCCCGAAGGGGATATGGCGTTTGATCCGCCGAGTTTCGAAGCTGAGGCCGAGTTGCTCGAGGCTAGTACTGAAGAACTTCGCGAAGCAAACCCCGCGAAATTGGGCGTGAACGCTCAAGTGATGCGTTTTGTTAAGCCGTCAGTGCTCTAACGGAAGCAGTGGGGCAACCCTCATGAGGTCGGCACGCCACTACACGCGGTCGAGCAGTCGACACCGGCCCAAAGAATTAAGCCGCAGCGCCGGCTGCAGTTAATACCTGCTTGAGTTCACCACTTTGGTCCATCTCAGTCATGATGTCTGAACCACCAATGAACTCACCCCCTACATACAGTTGGGGAACTGTGGGCCATTGTGAAAATTCTTTGACACCGCTGCGAACAGCTTCGTCTTCAAGCACGTTGACGGTGACCAGGGTGGTGACGCCGTTGCTTTTTAAGATTTGAATGGCCTTGCCTGAAAAGCCACATTGTGGAGCTTGGGCCGTGCCCTTCATAAACAGCACCACTGGGTTGTTGGTGACTGTATCGCGGATAAAAGTTTGAACGTCGCTCATGCTGTCCCTCGTCAATAAAAGTGAATAGTTAATTATAAGGATCCTACAAAGATCCGCCCGTTATTCGAGGCAAACCTGCTAAATCTTGTTTTGTTTGGACTGCGTTAAAACCAGCCTTTAGTAGTAATTGTGCGACCTCTTCGCCCTGCTCGTAACCATGCTCAAGCCACAACCAGCCACCGTTGACTAAATGCTGCGGCGCGCCAACGATAATATGCCGCAACGCCGCCAAACCGTCGGCACCGTCCGTCAAGGCCCCAACTGGCTCAAACCGAAGATCGCCCTGTGATAAGTGCGGATCATTTAGTGCAATATACGGCGGGTTTGAAACGATCACATAGAATCGCCCCTCTGGCGGTAGGGCTTCGTACCAATTTCCCTGCCAAAACTGAACGGATACGCTCAGTTGATGGGCATTCTTTTGTGCGATCGCCAGTGCGTTTTCGCTTAGATCTGTTGCAACGACTCGAGCCGTTGGGCAAGCGAGCGCAACGCTTATCGCCACCGCGCCGCTGCCCGTACCTAAATCAAGTAAAGAGCAGCCTGCACCGTTGCCCGTGGCCGGGGTAGGCAAAGAACGCACAGCACAGTGTTCCAAGCTTTGCAGAGCCATTTCCACCAACAACTCGGTCTCTGGTCTTGGAATCAAAACGTCGGCCGAGACACTCAAGCGGTGTCCCATAAACTCTCTATGTCCAACCAAATACGCCATCGGCGTACCTTGGCGACGTTGCGCGGCCAAGGTTAAGAACTGCGCTGCAGCCTCAGGCAATATGGGGTCAGTATCATGTGCCAGTAACCATTCGCGCGGCTTACCCAGCACCATTTCAAGCAGCATCCGAGCCTCTAGGCGCGGCAAACCACTGATTGAGGTCAACGATTGCGCCGTTTGCATCAGTGCTCGTCACCTAAGGCCGCTAGCAACTCTGCTTGATGCTCAGCAATGAGTGCACCCGTCACGTCGTTTAAATCGCCTTCCATAATTGAACCAAGCTTATACAAAGTCAGATTAATTCGATGATCGGTCAAGCGACCCTGCGGGAAGTTGTAGGTGCGGATCCGTTCAGACCGATCCCCCGAACCGACTAGACTTTTACGTTGGGCGGCCTCTTTATCGTGGCGTTCGCGCTGAACTTTGTCTTTAAGTCTGGCCGCCAACACCTGCATAGCTTTGTCTTTGTTGCGGTGTTGCGAACGGTCGTCTTGGCACTCAACGACCAACCCTGTTGGCAAATGAGTAATGCGTACGGCAGAATCAGTTTTGTTAATGTGTTGCCCGCCTGCCCCGCTGGCACGAAACGTATCGATACGCAACTCGCTTGGGTTGATCACGATGTCGGTGGCGGCATCGGCTTCTGGCATCACGGCAACGGTGCAAGCAGAGGTATGAATGCGGCCCTGCGTCTCGGTCGCCGGCACACGTTGCACGCGATGGGCACCCGACTCGAACTTAAGGCGCCCATAGACCCCGTCGCCATCCAAGCGCACAATCACCTCGCGGTAGCCACCCAATTCTGAAGGGCTTTCAGACATCAATTCAACTTTCCAGCCTTGTTGCTCGGCATAACGGGTATACATGCGCAACAAATCGCCTGAGAACAAAGCGCTTTCATCGCCACCCGTACCCGCACGAATTTCGAGAAACACACTTCGTCCATCGTCCGGATCCCGGGGTAACAGTTGTAATTGCAAATCAGCTTCGAGCTTTTCAATGCGCCCCTTGCACTCGTCGATCTCTTCAAGTGCCATCGCTTTCATTTCAGGGTCATCGAGCATCGCGCGCGCCCCTTCTAAATCAGCTTCAGCCGCTTCAAACGCTGCAAAGACAATCACAACTGGCTCAAGCTCTGCGCGTTCGCGCGATAGCTTGCGATACTGATTCATGTCGTTGGCGGCATCGGGCTCAGACAGAATTGCGTCCAAGTCAACTAAGCGACGAGAGAGATGCTCTAAACGCGAGCGCATTGAAGATTTCATGAATTTCTTTATGGGGGAATAAAAAACGAAGCCCAGAGGCTAAGGCTCACACAAGAAGGCTGACAGCGAAGCTAACGCCGATCAGAGCCCTTTGGGAAAATGCGCGGCAACCACGCTAGCAATTGCTGACGCTCGGCCTCTTCACTTTGATTGAGCGAGGCTAAGGTGCCATGTAAGAACTTTTGCGTCAAACCGTGCGCCAATTGTTCAAGCACCACTTCAGGCGAATCACCTTTTGCTAGCATCTTGCGCGCGCGCTCAAGCTCTTGGGCTTGTACGGCCTGAGCCGTTTGCTGCAGGTCGCGAATAATAGGCACATTGGCTCTGACTTGCATCCAATGCATAAAATTCAACACGCGTTCGTCGATAATGGTTTCAGCCTGGACCACTGCGGCCAAGCGCGCTTCGGTGCCGCTTTGCACCACCGCGCCCAAATCGTCAACCGAGTACAGATACACATCATCAAGATGCGCAACCTCAGGCTCAATATCACGCGGCACAGCCAAATCGACCATGACGATGGGCTTACGCTTACGCTGGCGCGTTGCACGCTCGACCATCCCTAGCCCCAAGATCGGCAAAGTACTAGCCGTACAGGACACCACTACATCAAACTCGGCCAGACGCTCTGGCAAGTCAGCCAAGCGCATCGTGGTGCCAGCAAACTGCTTGGCCAACGATTCGGCGCGCTCGATCGTGCGGTTGGCTACAACGATAGATGACGGCTCACGCGCTGCAAAATGCGTGGCGCAGAGCTCGATCATTTCGCCCGCACCAATGAACAACACCTTCGAACTACGCAAATCGCCAAATACTCGCTCGGTGAGTCGAACAGCTGCAGCGGCAAGAGAAACAGATTGCGTACCAATGGCTGTGGTCGAACGAACCTCTTTAGCAACTGAGAACGTACGCTGAAATAATTGATGCAACAAAGTACCCAAGGCACCCGCCTCGTCGGCTGCACGCACCGCGTCTTTCATCTGCCCCAAAATTTGAGGCTCGCCCAATACCATCGAATCAAGCCCGCTTGCCACGCGAAACGCGTGCCGTACGGCATCGCCCCGATCGTGCACGTAAACGTGGGGCCTTAAATCGCTAGCATCGAGCTTGTTGTAGTCTGCCAGCCAATCGGGCAAGCGCTCTGCCACTTGGGGCTCTGCGGCACAATATAGTTCGGTGCGATTACAGGTTGAAAGGATGGCCGCCTCTTTGACCGCGCCGCCAAACGCCTCGCGCAGAGCATTTAATGCCGGACGTACTAAGTCTTCAGGGAACGAAACGCGCTCGCGCACCGAAACTGGAGCAGAGACGTGGTTTAACCCTAAAGCGAGTACGTTGACAGACATAGATTGCGGTAACGATTAAAAGATAGATGACAGCCAGTAAGCTCGACGCTAAAACATCAGCGCGTTTGCAGTTGCAACGGTTGATTTGACACTAGCAACCGAAACAATCTTGAAAGGAAACGTTCAAAATAGCACTTACAACGAGTCCATTATAAAGCCGGTTCTCGCTCCCTATCTCGTAGAAAGGCGAGAAAACCCTTTTTGGTGTATAATTTCGCCCTTCAGATGGCCTGGTAGCTCAGTCGGTAGAGCAGAGGATTGAAAATCCTTGTGTCGGTGGTTCGATTCCGCCCCGGGCCACCAAACTCAAATAATGCCCTGCTTTGTGCGGGGCATTATCTATTGGTCTGGCG
>CANKOW010000204.1 GCA_947484295.1 Alcaligenaceae bacterium
GACCGCACCCGAGATAAAAATACAACCGGCGCTTAGCTCTTGAATGCTGGTCTGCATCCAAAGATGAATCATTTTTTGCAAACGCGCCAGCCCTTTGGGCTCAAGTAGGGCCGGTTGAAATACTTGGGCTTCAAACCGCTGGTAATACTCTCGCACCACCGCGAGTTGTAGCTCTTCTCTTGAACCAAAATGGGCGAACACGCCACTTTTACTCATGCCGAGGGCTTCGGCCAACAGGCCGACCGTTAAGCCTTCTAGCCCCTGACCACTTGCGATTGTTAAGGCTTGATCGACGATCATTGCCTTGGTCAGGGCACCCTTTGACTGCGCCACGACAGCCGCGTGAGGTACGGTCGTAGATACGATGTCGTTCATGGCGGTTTGAGTCACAATGATTATCGGGTTGGTCAATTAAAAATCTGGTTTTCAATCAATAATAGCACGATCGTTCGTATTTTTTTATAATAATCTCATTTCGTCTACTAGTTAAAACGCCAATGGTGCTTGCCGAGGGCTCAAGACTATATTGAGTGGGCAGCAAATCTTTTTGAAACAGGCCAAGGGTAAAGGACCAATATGACCGAAGCGATTCTGAACAACAAACCTTGGCTCAAAAATTACCCAAAAGGCGTGCCTGAACATATTGATATTTCGGCGTACGCCTCTTTAGTCACCTTGTTTGAAGATTCTTTTCAACGCTTTGCTGAGCGCAAGGCTTATCTGTATATGGGTCAGGCGCTCACCTTCTCACAGCTCGATGTTCAATCGCGCCACTTTGCAAATTACCTGCAAACACTTGCGTTAGAGCCTGGCGCCAGAGTCGCCATCATGCTGCCAAACGTCATGCAGTTTCCGATTGCCATGATTGGGGCGATACGCGCCGGCTGCGTTGTGGTCAACACAAATCCACTTTACACCGCCCGCGAGCTTGAGCATCAACTGAACGACAGCGGTGCTAGCGTCTTAATTATTTTAGAAAACTTTGCACACACTTTTCAAAGCCTATTGGGCAAAACGCAAGTGAAGCATGTCGTGGTCACAAGCCTGGGCGAGCACCTTGGGCTAAAAGGAAAAATCGTCGATTTTGTCGTGCGTCATATCAAGAAACTCGTGCCGAAGTGGGTGATTCCTGGTCATGCCAGTTTTACGCAGGCGCTCAATATTGGCACAATGCAGCAACCGCGCGCTGTCACCTTAACGCATGACAGCATTGCCTTTTTGCAATATACCGGTGGCACAACAGGTGTATCAAAAGGCGCGGTCCTACTTCACCGAAATATTTTGTCCAACCTCGAACAAGTTGACGTGTGGCTGGCACCGGCCCTCACGCGTCGCCCGATTGAGCAGTTGGTTTTTTTATGTGCACTACCGCTTTATCATATCTTCGCGCTGACCTCGTGCGCGATGGTGGGCCTTCGCGAAGGCGGCATGAATATCTTAGTCCCCAACCCCAAAGACATTGCCGGCTTCATCAAGCTCTTGGGGCAACACCCTGAGATCCATATTTTTCCGGGGGTCAATACGCTGTTCAACGCCCTTATTCACCGCCCCGACTTTGCCAACGTCAAACTGCCCAACTTGCTTGTGACCATTGGCGGCGGTATGGCCGTTCAAAAACAAGTGGCCGACCGCTGGCAAACGTTGACGGGCACACCAATTGTCGAGGGCTACGGGCTATCAGAAACGTCTCCGGTGGCTTGCGTCAATACAACCATCGTTGAGCACTACACGGGCACCATCGGGTTGCCAGTTTCAAGTACCGAGGTTCAAATCCTGGCTGACGATGGCACAGAAGTGGCGCTCGGCTCACCCGGAGAAATTGCGATTCGTGGCCCCCAAGTCATGGCAGGCTATTGGAATAAACCGCAAGATACCGCAGCAGCGATGACCTCAGATGGATTTTTTAAAACGGGCGATATCGGTTTTATGGATCAGGGGGGTTACGTCAAGATCATCGATCGCAAAAAAGACATGATCGTGGTGTCGGGTTTCAAGGTGTTTCCGACAGAGCTTGAAGAAGTGATCGCACAATTGCCCGGTGTTTTAGAGTGCGCCGTGATCGGCGTGCCCGATGAGCAAACCGGCGAAGCCGTTAAACTTTTTGTGGTTAAAAAAGATCCCACCCTAACCGAGCAGCAGATTCAGGCCTATTGCAAAGAGCTGCTGACCAATTACAAACGTCCCAAGCAGATTGTCTTTCGCACAGAGTTACCCAAGTCAAACGTGGGCAAAATTTTGCGGCGCGAACTGAGAGATGTGGCGTGACGTTTGCGCACTTAACGTGCGCGTGAAATGCGCACTTCGGCGCCGCGGCGCTTGACCTCAAGCCCTTCGCTTGGCGAAATCCGCAAGCCCTCGAGGCCTTTGATGTAGCTTGAACCCTGCATTTGCATCACGCGGATTTTATTACGCATGACCACAGGGTTATGCACGGGCATCCCAAACATCCAGACCTCGTCTAGGATACGCGCCGAATTGAACTCGCCCGTGTGTTTAGCCGTGGGCCCTAGGCACAGCATATGGCCCTCGCGGCCAAAGGCCGGGATCGTACCCAGGCCACAGGACATTGTCCAGACCGTACCACCCTCATAGCGCCAACCGGTATTTAAATCCCACCAAGCTTCGCCTTTTGGCAGATAGACCTGAAGCTCGGTGCCAGGCTGCATGGCTGGCGCCACCAAGACCGCAGGCCCCAACATGTACTGCGTATCCCAGCGTTGCGCCTCGGCGTCTGCAGGAAACGAAAGCGCCATCGACCGCTGCACCGGCAAGCCGGTACGCGCAGCATCTTCAATCGCGCCTAAAACATAAGGAATCAAACGATAGCGCCAATGCAACCAAGTCTGCACGTGCGCACGGGTGGGTTCATCGAAATTGGTCGGGATCAGTTTGGTATTAGACTGAAAAGCAAAGTTTGCCGAGAAAACGGCCATCGCAAGCCAGCGCAAATACAGCTCTGGCGTCATGTCGTCGGTGGGCGCCTGCGCATTGCCCAAGGCGTGCATTTGTACGGGTACACCGCTCGCGCCAATCGAGAGTGCGGTGCGCAAGGTATGCTGCAGCCCAGCCCAAGTGTTTGGCACACGTGGGGCGCTTTGCCAAAGCAGGCGCTGTGCACCTGCAAACAAGTCTGAACTAAACACAACGCCTTCAGGCGGTACGCGTTGGCCGGCGGCGGCCTCAAACAACGCACGGCGCGCTAGGGCGGGGTAGATCGAGCGCAATACCGCACCCGTTTCACCGCCGCGCGCCACCACAGAATCCGGAATATCAAATTGCACATCACAGGCTGTGGCACCGACACCGTCCTCGATGAGATGGCGGTGACGCTCTGACCACATGTTTAAAACATCACGGTGGGTCAGATCTAATAAGCCGAAAGGTTTGCCACCAGTTGCGATTACGCCTTCAAACACATGTGCGTCGCCACTTTCGTTCGCTAACAACCAGCCGCGGTCTTCAAGTTCGGTGAAGTTAGTTGTGCCAGCAAGCGACGCCGGAATCGTATGCAAACAAAGATGCACGGCATGCTTACCAAAGACACCCATTATTTGCTTCGGGTCAGGAAACCGCTCACTATCCCAATCGGGCAACAGCTTAGAGTCTTGGTATGTCCACGCGGCGGGGGGCAACATCAACACCCCGTCAACCGCCACGTGCTGCGCACGAAAATCAGCGATCATTTCGGCGGTTTGTGTCGCACTGTGGCCAAGCGGCTGTTCAACCCAAACCCCCATTGACCACAACGCAGGCTGCCCCGCGCGCCCAGTCAGTTGGGTATATTGGTTGAGGATTTCAGCGGGCTCGCCGGCAAACAGAAAAAAATCTAATGTCGCGTCTTCAAGCGCAACGGCGTACTCGTTGGCGTTTTCACTGCCCAGGTCGTGCTCAACGCGACCAAGCGAATTGATATAAACGCCCCAGCCGTTCGGGCTCCAGGCCAAGGGCAACGCACGATGCTCGGGATCGTCGGACAAAATCGTTTCGCCGCGGCGATCGAGATCGCCATGCGTTTCGCCTAAGCCAAAGATTTTTTCTTGGGGTTGAAGCTCAAAGCCGAGTGTCCAAAAATTTTCGGCGCCCTGTATGCCGGCGGCAGATAACACCAATACGGGTTGACCGTGACGCTTTAAGATCAGTTGAAAGGGGTTGGCCTGAAGTTCGAGGGTCGAGTCGCCTTGCGTCAGATGCCAGCCCTTGACTTCGCCTGTCAGTGATTCAAGTGCCGACTCACCGATCGCTTCAGGGCGTGCCAAGAGCACCTCGGCGTGCGCACGACCGCGACCACCGGGCAAAATATCAGCAGCAAGCGCCTCGGGACGACCACATCGAACTCTGTACACACCCGGCGCATGCGGCTCGACGGCAAGCCTAAACCCGGTGCCCACGTCAAAGCTTGCCTTTGTAGGCAGAATCTCAACAAGCTTTAGGGAATCTAGATACATGTTTAGCGCGAAGGTTTAAGCGACCAAGGGCGCTATTCTGACGGATTTAGACAATTTAATAAACTCAAACCGTAAAAATGCGGATTTAAATCTTGAGTGGAAGCGATTAAAAGTAACTCGGGATCTGTCACCGGATTGCAGTGCTCTATCACCGGGTTGCAGTTTTGATGAATCCTTAAAATTGCTTATTATTCACCAACAAACTGCTAATTTTTACCAATCCGTGCAATTATATCGTTTTCTAGGGGTAACGGCTCATTCGTCAGACGGGCAGCAATGAGATCACCCACCAAACTAGCCCAGGTGAGCCCGCGCGAAGCAAAGCCTGTTGACACCCACAGTCCGGGCGAGCCCGCGACGGGGCCGACCACCGGAAACCGGTCAGGCACAACGGCACGCTGCCCACCCCACCCTTTTAGGGATGTCTGGGCGTGCGCATTGCGCGGCAGGGGAATATTCAACAACTGCGCGCCGCGCGCTAGGTTATCTTGCCGGGCTAAGGCCGAGGCCTCGGCCGAGTCCCCCTCGTTCAAGTAGCTACCCCCCAACACGCACTGCCCCTGCACAGCGGGTAGTGCATAACCATCGCCCGAAACAATACAACGCGGTCCGCCCAAGAGCAGTGCCTGATCCACATAGGTCAGCTCACCCCCCAACCCATACAACGTGGCCAGACGCGAGTCGGCCGCCAACAAAGCACTTGCGGCCAGAAGCTGTTGCGTCGCAAGACCCGCGGCCAACACGACTTGCTCGGCCTCGGCCAGCACATTGCCCGCGTGATCGAACGCACGCCAAGACCCAACGCCGCGCGCAGAGCGCTCGACACGAACCGCCTGTGCGCTCAGGCAAGTGATGCCGTCTGTTTGCGCCAACCGCGCTAATAAAGGCTGAGGCTGTACCCTGCGTGCGGTCGAAAAATACAGGCCACCGCGTGTAAGCGACAGGCCCGCTAATTCACTCGCCTGTGCCGCATCCACAAAGCGCACAAATGGCTCAGGAAACCCCAATTCATCGACGATTCTTTTTAAATCGACAATACGCCCGCTGGCCCGCTGCAACTGAAGCGCGCCAGTGGGCGTAGCGATTGCCTCAGGCATCTGTATCCAACGCGCCTGCGCACGCAAAATCCCAGCACGCGACAAGCGCGCGTATGGGTCATCCTGACGCGAAACAACTGGCGTCAAGGCCGCGGCAAGGTGCCCTGACGAGGCGTACCCCTGAGCGACCGCAGGTTCAAGCACCGTGATGCGCCAACCGCGAAGCGCAAGGGCTTGGGCCACATGCAAGCCTGCCAGCCCGCCCCCAACGACGACCAGATGCCGCGGCGCAGAGGTCGAAGCACGCGCTACGTCATCGCTCGCACAGGCGTGCGCTCGAGGCGATACACGTAGCCGTAACAAATACGGCGAGGACTTACCTGCGCCGATCATTCGGTAAGCCGTTTGCTCGTGAACAGTGAGACTGCTTTCAACGTCAGTGGGCCACGCGGCTGTCGTTGCGTGCGCCAACAGCACAGTATTCGCTTTAATTAAGCGAGCCAGGGCAACGATCCAACCCGCCTGCCCAGCCCTCGGGTTAGCAAACTGCGCCTCAGGTAGCAGCACGGCATCGGCGACAAGCGTCAAACGCTCAAGCATCAAGATCGCGGGGCCTACCGCGATCGTCAACGTCACGTTAAGCGTATCGAACTCAAGTCGATGCACCCCCGGCAGATTTAAAGGCCATTGTTGTACCAGTTGCTCGGCAAGCACTTGGTCTTGCTTAGGCAACGCACTGACCAAGTAATCGCGCAAGGCGCCTGGCAAGGTAAGCGCCTGAACCACCAGCACAACATGCAATCTCGCACAGCGCGTTGGGTCGTTCAGCCATTGACGCCAAAGCGCCACAAAGCGCAACCCGTAGTGATCGTCCAAATCCAGCATTGTGTA
>CANKOW010000205.1 GCA_947484295.1 Alcaligenaceae bacterium
ATACGCCGACATATGTGCGTTGTAGTTGCCGGTGGCACCGTTCATTTTTGCCAGCGGTACAACAGCTTGGATATTGGCGATCGCGTCGCGCAAGCGCGCGGCCACGTTGGCAAACTCTTTGCCCAAGGTTGTGGGGGTGGCTGGTTGGCCGTGCGTACGCGCTAGCATGGGCTGTGCTGCCTGCGTATGCGCAATGTGTTGCACAGCGGTCAGCAGCTTTTGCAGCTGCGGCACGACCACCTGGTCGCGCGCCCGGCCTAACATCAAGGCGTGCGAGGTGTTGTTGATATCTTCAGAGGTACACGCAAAATGGATAAATTCGCCTGCCGCCTCAAGCTCTGCATCGCCTGCCACCTGCTCTTTTAGCCAGTATTCAACCGCTTTCACATCGTGATTGGTGACGCGTTCGATCTGCTTAATACGATCGGCGTCAGCTTCTGAAAAATTAGTCACAATCGCCTGCAAGCGAGCCCGAGCTGTCGCCGAAAACGGTTTTAACTCAGCGAGCCCCGCCTCAGACAAGCCGACCAACCAGGCCAGCTCGACCTCGACCCGATGAGCCATAAAGCCCGCTTCCGACAATAAGGGTCGCAAAGGCTCGCAGCGCGAAGCATAACGCCCGTCAAGAGGCGAAACGGCATTCAAAGCGCTGAGCGCTGGGTTGGTTTTCATATTCAGAATGCTCAAAAAAACGACAAAATGGATAAAGATAAGTTTATCACCCCGGTTTATACGCTAATTGGCATGGCAGGCTTTACACTTTGGGGGGTTGCAGTTTTGGTCGGATTTTGCAGTTTGGCTCCAGATGCATCTATACTGGCTTGAACTGGCCGTAACACCTTAGACTCAACACTTGAGACAAGCCTCAAATGATGAAACTGCTTTCTTCGCCTACCAGTCCCTACGTACGCAAAGTGCGTATTGTCATGATTGAAAAAAAGCTCGACTATCAATTAGAAGACGCAAACGTTTGGGCTGCCGATACCCGCATCCAAGAACACAACCCCTTGGGCAAAGTACCCTGCCTCGTCACTGACGACGGCGGCGCTCTATTTGACTCGCGTGTCATCGTTGAATACCTTGAAACCCTTTCACCCGTTGGCAGCTTAATCCCCAAAGGCGGCCGTGAGCGCGCAGCCGTCAAGTGCTGGGAGGCCTTAGCCGACGGCACGCTTGACGCTAGCATCGCGATTGTCAAAGAATTACAGCGCCCCGTGGCACAACAAAGCCCAGAATGGATTGAACGCCAGTACGGCAAAATTGATGCCGCCTTAACCGCTATGGAAACTGGCTTAGGCGATCAAAACTTTTGCATGGGTATAAGCTATACGCTCGCCGACATCGCTGTCGGGTGCGTCTTGGGTTATATGGATTTACGTTTTGCGCACGTCGATTGGCGCAGCACCCATCCGAATTTGGCACGCTTAGACAAAAAACTGATAGCTCGACCAAGCTTTATTGATACGGCGCCTCCTGCGGCTTAAATAATAATTCCGCCACCCAGGCAAATATCACCGTCATACAACACCGCAGATTGCCCAGGCGTGACGGCCCATTGCTGCTCAGTAAAGCTCAATTCAAAGGCTGGATAAGAGACTGCGCTGAGCACGCAACTGGCATCCGCCTGCCGATAGCGTGTTTTTGCGGCATACGCCCCAGGTGCCGGGGGTTGTTCATCTACCCAACTCACCTGCCCCGCCTGTAACGACGGCGAGAGTAACCAAGGGTGGTCATGGCCTTCTACGACATGCAAGGTATTGCTTACCATATCTTTGCGCGCCACGAACCAAACGGGGCCCGTGCCATCGGCCTGCTGGTGGCCTTTGACGCCCCCAATCCCTAGGCCTTTGCGCTGGCCAAGGGTGTAAAACGACAGGCCGTGATGGGTGCCAACCCGCTCGCCTGTTTGCGTGACAATCGGGCCGGGGTCGGTGGGCAAATAGCGATTTAAAAATTCGCGAAAGGGGCGTTCACCGATAAAACAGATCCCAGTTGAGTCTTTTTTTGCGGCGTTAGGCAAACCAATGTTGTGTGCAATCCGGCGAACTTCGTCTTTGGTGATCTCGCCTAGCGGAAACAAAGTCTGCGCTAACTGCCCCTGATTTAACCGATGCAAAAAATAACTTTGGTCTTTGGTGTGGTCAAGCGCCTTTAAGAGCTGGTAGCGCGTGCCGCGTTGATCTGGTAAAGCACTTTGCACCGCACGCACCCGCGCATAGTGACCGGTGGCGATGTGATCGGCACCCAAGCTCATCGCGTGATCTAAAAAAGCCTTAAATTTGATCTCGGCATTACACAAAACATCAGGGTTAGGGGTGCGGCCGGCCGAGTACTCGCGTAAAAAATCGGCAAACACGCGATCTTTGTATTCGGCCGCAAAATTCACGGCCTCGATATCAACACCCACGACATCGGCCACACTTGCGGCGTCTAGCCAGTCTTGGCGGGTTGAGCAATATTCAGAATCGTCATCATCTTCCCAGTTTTTCATGAACAGGCCGATGACCTCGTAGCCTTGCTCTTTTAGCAACCAGGCGGTCACTGACGAGTCGACGCCGCCAGACATGCCGACCACGACTCGTTTTTTACCCCCGTCGGGGCGCGAAGACACTAAAGAATCCATATAGCTCAAATTGTAGTCGCTTCGCGAAAGTCTATCTTTGAATAGCCTCGTGATCCGACGCACTCAAACTGAGTCATCCTCATTTTAAGTCTGACAACCTGACTACAGGCTGACCTCTCAGCCTACAGGCAAAGAAGTTGATCCATCTCGCACGACAAAGCTAATTCTCAGTAGGGAAACATCAAGTCTAAGAGCCAAAACGGGTAAACTGCCGCACTAATAGTGATAATCATCGGAGAAATCGATGCGCATTGGAATCCCGCGCGAGACCCGCGACAGCGAGACTCGAGTTTCGGCCACGCCAGAAACGGTTAAAAAATACGTTGCTGCTGGTCATCAAGTGTCAGTTGAGCGCGATGCCGGTCTAACCGCGCATTTTGGTAACGACGCTTACGAACAGGCCGGTGCCTCGATCACTGACGCCACCCAAGCCTTTGGTGCCGAGCTGATCTTAAAAGTGCGTGCGCCGAGTAATACTGAACTGACGCAAATCAAGGCGGGCACGGCACTAGCTGGCATGCTTGATCCGTTTGACGCCGAAGGCCTTGATGCCATGGCGCAGGCTGGGCTAACCGCCTTTGCCCTTGAGGCCGCACCTCGCACCACGCGTGCGCAAAGCTTAGATGTGCTGTCATCGCAGGCCAACCTGGCCGGCTACAAGGCCGTGCTGCTGGGCGCTCACTATTACGGCCGCATGTTTCCGATGATGATGACTGCAGCCGGCACGATCAAAGCTGCCCGCGTTGTGATCCTCGGCACAGGCGTTGCAGGCTTGCAAGCCATTGCCACTGCCAAGCGCTTGGGTGCTGTGGTTGAAGCCTCTGATGTGCGCCCCGCTGCTAAAGAACAAGTTGAATCACTCGGTGCAAAATTTATTGATGTCCCGTTTGAAACCGACGAAGAGCGAGAAATCGCCAAAGGTGTGGGTGGCTATGCACGCCCAATGCCGGCAAGCTGGATGGCGCGTCAGGCCGTGTTGGTATCAGAGCGTTGCAAACAAGCTGACTTGGTCATTGCAACCGCACTGATCCCAGGTCGCCCTGCCCCAACGCTGATCTCGGTCGATACTGTACGCGCCATGAAACCCGGCTCGGTCATTATTGACTTGGCGGTTGAACGCGGCGGCAACTGCCCCTTGTCACAAAAAGGCCTGGTTGTTCAAGAAAACGGTGTCACCTTGGTGGGTCTCACCAACCTGCCTGGCATGATAGCCACAGATGCCTCGGCTTTATATGCCCGCAATTTGCTTGACTTCTTAAAGCTCATTATCGATAAAGAAGGCAAGCTCGCTATTGCGCGCGATGACGATATTGTTCAAGCCTGTCTGGTCTGCGAAGGCGGCCAAAACTTACGGAAGAAATAATGGAAGCGATCAGCCCCACCCTTATCAATCTGATTATTTTTGTTCTGGCCATTTACGTGGGATACCACGTGGTCTGGAACGTGACCCCTGCGTTGCACACGCCTTTGATGGCTGTGACCAACGCCATCTCGGCAATTGTGATCGTGGGCGCCATGCTCGCGGCCGCCTTGACCGAAGGGGGCCTAGCGCGCGGTATGGGTGTGTTTGCAGTGGCACTCGCTGCGGTGAACGTGTTTGGTGGCTTCTTGGTCACACGCCGTATGCTTGAAATGTTTAAGAAAAAAGCACCTAAGGCAAAAGCCGATGATGCCCACGCAACCGGGGGCAAAGCATGATCTCGATCAATGTTGTCACGCTGTTGTATCTGGTTGCTTCGGTCTGTTTTATTCAGGCCCTGAAAGGTTTGTCGCACCCCACCACCTCACGCTTGGGCAACGCCTTTGGCATGATTGGTATGGTGATTGCTGTCTTGACCACTGCGGCACTGATCGTCGGTTCAGTGAACGAAGCGCGTACAGTCGCGGGCTTAGGCTGGGTCTTGTTGGGCTTGCTGGTAGGCGGCACGGTTGGCACCCTGATGGCCCAACGCGTTGAGATGACCAAAATGCCTGAGCTAGTTGCCTTCATGCACAGCATGATTGGTTTAGCTGCCGTTGCCATCGCAGTCGCGATTGTCGCTGAACCAGAGGCCTTTAAGGTCGTGGCCACCAAGGGGCAACCGATACCAGTTGGCAATCTCATAGAGTTGTTCATTGGCACCTTCGTCGGGGCAATCACGTTTTCAGGTTCGGTGATTGCGTTTGGCAAGTTGTCGGGCAAATATAAGTTCAGACTGTTTCAAGGTGCACCGGTGTCGTTTCCGGGGCAACACATGCTGAATTTGGCCTTGGCGCTTGTCATGTTAGGGTGTGGCGCGTGGTTTATGGCGACTCAAAGTTGGACGCCGTTCATCATCATGACGGTGATTGCCTTTGTCTTGGGCGTGCTGATCATCATCCCAATTGGTGGCGCTGATATGCCAGTGGTGGTGTCGATGCTCAACAGCTACTCGGGTTGGGCTGCGGCAGGGATCGGTTTTTCTTTGAATAACCCAATGCTGATTATTGCGGGCTCGCTGGTGGGTTCTTCAGGTGCAATCTTGTCTTACATCATGTGTAAGGCGATGAACCGTTCGTTCTTTAACGTGATCTTGGGTGGCTTCGGTGGTACCGCTGACGCCGGCGCTGCAGCGGGCAGTCAAGAGCAGCGCAATGTGCGTTCAGGTAGTTCTGATGACGCGGCCTTTTTGCTGACCAACGCCGAAACTGTCACGATCGTGCCGGGCTACGGCTTGGCAGTTGCGCGCGCGCAGCATGCCTTGAAAGAGTTGGCTGAAAAACTGACTGAACACGGTGTGATCGTAAAGTACGCGATTCACCCCGTTGCCGGTCGTATGCCCGGTCACATGAACGTGTTGCTCGCCGAGGCTGAAGTCCCCTACGATCAAGTGTTTGAGATGGAAGACATTAACAGCGAATTTGCACAGACCGATGTAGTGCTTGTGCTGGGCGCGAATGACGTGGTGAACCCCGCTGCAAAAAATGATCCCAAGTCAGCGATTGCAGGCATGCCAATTTTAGAGGCCTACAAAGCCAAAACGATTATCGTGAATAAGCGCTCAATGGCCTCTGGCTATGCCGGCCTAGACAACGAACTCTTCTACATGGACAAAACCATGATGGTGTTCGGTGATGCGAAAAAGGTGATTGAGGATATGGTCAAGGCGGTTGAGAACTCGTAAAATCTCATTGATTTCAATGCGTTAGGCTGGTTTAGCTGGGTTGTGTCCAATTCCTGTCCAAATGGAGCAGGAAAATGGCATCAGTACGCAACCGCAATGGCGTCTGGCAGGCAAGAATATTACGCAAAGGGCAACCGGCGGTCAGTAAGTCTTTTCAAACCCGCCAAGACGCTGACCGTTGGGCAAGGCACATCGAAACTCAAATCGACAAGGGTTCGTACACCAGTGTTGCTTTAGCTGAGAACACCACGTTCACCGAAGTGGTCGAACGCTACATTGCAGAGGTCACCCCCACCACCAGAAGCTGCCGAGAAGACAGCTATCGACTCAAAGCGCTTGCCCGCCATTGGATTGGCAAGCTCAACATGGTCGCCCTCTCCCCCACTAAGCTCGCTGCATATCGTGACGAACGCCTGAAGCAGGTTTCCGCTGGCGCTGTGATTCGTGAACTGTCGTACTTTTCGTCAATCATTAATCACGCCCGACGGGAATGGGGAATCAATATTACAAACCCAGTACCTCTTGTTCGCAAGCCACCAACACCCTCA
>CANKOW010000206.1 GCA_947484295.1 Alcaligenaceae bacterium
CAATGACCTTGGGGCCGGCGAGCATATTGCCCGCGACACTTAAGCCGTCTTCAAGTAGATGGCCGCACCAATCGACACAGGCTGAACCCGTATGTGCGGCGGGTAAGCCCTTGAACGGTAGGATGTGTAACTGGCGCTGATCACGACCTTGATCGTGTTGAATCAGCCGTTCGATGGTTTGCCCGGGCGAATAGTGTTGCGCTAAGAGATCTAAGCCCGCCGGACCATACAGCGGATTTAGCAGCGCCTGACTGGAGAGTGCGCCAACACCGCGTCGGCTGTGCACACAAAGGGAGCCGACAGCAAAGAACCGGCTTGCGATCGCCATGCCAAAATACCCCGCCTCGTCACGCGCTAGGATCGACCAGGTCATTGATATTCTCTTTTGTTCATACCCCCCAGAGCTCTAGCCTTTTGAAGACAGGTGCGGGCGGTTAAAGGCAATGACTTAGTCGGGTCTGATGTTGTTTTCTTTAATCACTTTCGCCCAACGCTGCAGCTCTGATTCTGTCCATGTTTGCAGCGCTGCGGGGCTGCTAGCTTTGATGTCCATACCCATGGTTTCGGTGAGCTGCTTGTTTGTGTCCGGCGAGCGCAAAATTTTTGCGACCTCGGCATTCAGCTTATCGATAATAGGTTGCGGCGTGCCGGCTGGCGCGAAAATACCCCACCAGGCAAGTGCTGAAAAGCCTTTATAGCCTTGTTCTGCGAGGGTCGGCACCTCTGGCATCGCAGCCGAGCGGGTTTCACCCGTCACAGCGAGTGGGCGCATTTTGCCGCTTTTGATGTGCGCGCTCATGACAGCAACCGAGCCGATGCCCGAATCGATTTGACCACCTAAAACGTCAGTGACCATGGGGCCGCCGCCCTTGTATGGGATGTGAATAACTTTAAAGTTGCCAGCCTCTTGCACCAACATCATGGTCAAGTGACCCAGGCTGCCGCTACCGATTGAACCGTAGCTCACGGTATCTGGTTTAGCTTTGGCTGCCGCAACAAAATCAGCAAAGGTTTTATAAGGTTTGCCAGGAGCAGTGGCTAGCGCCATGGGCGCGGTACCAATCAGCATGACAGGTGCCAAGTCTTTGAGTGTGTCGAAGGTCATCTTCGGTAATAACGACGGGTTCACCGCGTGGGTGTCAAAGACAAAGACAAAGGTGTAGCCATCAGGGGTAGCTTTAGCCACGTAGCCGGTGCCGATCGAACCCGAGGCGCCAACGCGATTCTCGACGATAAACTGTTGACCCAAGGCGTCGGTCAGTTTTGCGGCGATCAAGCGAGCAATCGGATCGACCGAGCCGCCCGGGGGGAACGGAGAAACAAACGTGACGGCTTTGGTTGGCCAGGCTTGTGCGAGGGTCGCCGGAGCGAACGTTGCACCAAGCATGGCTAAAAGTAGGGGCAAGCCTCGTAATAGATTTGCGATCATAGTAAAGATTCCAAGCTAAGATTTAGTCAGTAAGAGTGCTCTACTGTAGCTTAAATCGTCTTGGGTCGGTTATTATTCGACTAGAAATCATTGTTGCGTCAATATGCTAAATAAGTACTACAACACTGAGTTAAGCAGATTGCGCAAGCATTCGCTTGAGTTCGCACGGGCCAATCCGGCAATTGCTCCGATGCTTGGCGCGAGCTCAACCGATCCGGATATCGAAATCCTGCTGCAAGGTGTGGCCTACCTGAACGGCTTGACGCTACAAAAACTTGACGATGAATTTCCTGAGATCGCTCAAGAGTTAGCCGGCCTGTTGGTGCCCCAGTTTCTGAGGCCTTTGCCCGCAGCCACCATGATGGCCTTTGTTCCAAAAGCGAGGCTCTCTGAGATTGCTACGATCGCCGCCGGCACAGAGATTGCGTCAACCCCGATTGAAGGCGTTTCTTGCGTATTCAGAACAACGGCCTCTTTGCAGGTTCATCCTCTTACGCTCGACGACGCAGGTTTTACCCAAACCTCAGATGGTGTCAACACCATCCGTTTAAGTTTTAGCGGGCTTGAGCTAGGTAAAGCAGGCGGGACACCTGAAAACTTACGTTTATTTTTAGCCGATGAACATGAAACAGCGGCTGATCTGTTTATGTTGTTACATCATCGTGTCAAAGCGATTCGTTTGTTGGATCAAAGCGGGCAAACTGTCTCGCTATCCTCAAAGTTGGCGTTTCCCGGTTTTGATGAGCCCTTGATCCCGTACCCCGAAAACGCCTTTCCTGGATTTTGCCTGCTTCAAGAACTTTTGTTTTTTCTACAAAAATATTTGTTTGTCGAGTTTCAGAACCTCGATAAGAGCCTTGGCGGGTTAAGGGGAAACCAACTGTTTATTGAGATTGAGCTCGAAAAAAATCTTGGGTTCATCCCTCAGGTTTCGCTTCGTAGTTTTCAACTTAATGTTGCACCTGCGGTGAACTTGTTTAACCAACAGGCTGAACCGATTAATCTGACGCACGAAACAACCGAGCATGTGGTGACCCCTGATAGTCGTCAAAAAGCGCACTATCAGATTTACTCGATCGATTCAGTCACCGGTATGCGTCAAGGGCAGTCTCAACATAAGCACTATCAGCCTTTCTCTTCATTGACTTTTAGTAAAGACTCTGTGCAGTCGAGTTTTCGCAGTTCGCTCAGGCCTTCAGCAATCGATGATCGTCTTGATACGCTTATTGCCATGGTGTACGCACCTGACACTGAGCTCACCAACGAAACGCTTTCGATCAAGTTGACCTGTACCAATCGCGCCTTACCCGAGAAGCTCAAGCTGGGTGATGTGAATCGTCCCACCAATAGCTCGCCAGAGCGCTTTTCGTTTAATAACATCACGCCTATTACTGGGGCGGTCGACCCGCCCTATGGCGAAAAACTTTTGTGGGATGTGATTAGCCACACGATACTTAACATTTTGTCGCTAAAAGACGCCGAAAATCTTCGGGCCTTGTTGCGACTGTACAACTCCTTGCGCACGCATGACCATTCTGCGAAAACCATCAACGAAAGGCAGATAGACGGGATTCTTGAGTTATTGGTGCGGCCTGAAAATCGGCTCTATCGGGGGATGAACACCCAAGGTCAACATGTGCGCTTGCTCTGCCAAGAAAGCAATTGGGGGAGCAAAGGCTCACTCTATTTGTGGGGTTGCGTGTTGGATAAGTTCTTGGCAAGTTATGCTGGGATCAATGCCTATACTCGTTTTGAGTTAGAAGACAAAACTACTGGAAGCCTATTCAAATGGCCACTACGGCAGGGTCTGAAACTACTGCTTTAAAAGCGCGCTTACTGAAAGAAGGAGACAGATTTTCTTTTTTTCAAGCGAATCGCCTATTGCGGCATATTGGTTTAAGCCAAGGTGAATCGCCAGGTGAGGTCAAAACACGTCCGAATGTCAGCTTGGGGTTTCCTGATCGAGATATCAGTGCGATCGTCGAGCGCGCTGAGGGCGGCTATCAATTAACCGTTAATTTTTTAGGGCTATATGGGGTGTCCTCGCCCACACCCACCTTTTATTCTGAAGATTTGCTCGAGGAGCAGCAGCTGGGCTTAACGGCAACCCGAGACTTTTTAGATATTGTTAGCCAGACGATTTATCCCCTGTTTTTTAGGGCCTGGCTTAAATCCAAAGCGCATTTTCGTATTGTCGAGTTTGACGATCGTCGCTTACTTGAAATTTGTTATAGCTTTGTGGGGATCAATCGCCCCGAGCAGTATAAAAACCAGCCCGGCTTTGAGTCATTGTTGCGCTTTTCTGCAATTTATTCGCAGTCACCCCGTTCGGCGCTTGGCTTACAGACCATTTTGTCGGGTTGCTATCCAAGTGTGGTGATCGACCTGCTTGAGCAAGATGTTCGCGTCTTAAAGTTGCCAGACGATCAGCATTTGCGCTTGGGGCAACAGGCCACGACCTTAGGCGTCGATACCCACATCGGCCGTGAATTTGCTTGCCGAAGCAGTAATCTGACGATTGAGATGCGCGAGGTTGATGAGTTGTTACTGCAGCAATTACTGCCAGGGGGCTATGAACACAGCCGGCTAAAGTTTCTGGTGCAGCACTACTTAGTTGATCCACTCAATGTGGTGGTGGATATTTACCTGAAGACGGGGACGGCACAGCCGGTCATCTTGGGTCAAGCGGACTGGACAGGCCTTGGGCGCGACGCTTGGTTGGTGCAGCCAAACGAGCCCGAACCGCTGCGGGTGCGTATCGAGCTTTAGTTTGCGTCAACCATCATCTGACTAGGTACCATCACAAGGCCAATGGCATTGGCCTTGTTACTGGTAGCTGGGTCAGCCATACGCACAGCTGGCTTGCCTTCAAACGACACCATAAAGCTACCCGCTTTGAATTCACACTTTTGCATAAAACTACCTGAGACCAGGCCACCGCCGACGCCCGGGGTATCGCCGTTTGTGAGCTCGATTTTCGAGGGTTTAAACAGAGCAGGCACCCCGCAGACCATCACCTTGGTTGAGACGGGTTGCGCCATCTGTAACTGAGCGATACTTGGATAAGGAATTGGCAGGGGACCGGCCGGTGGAAAGGGCGTCTTGCAAACATTCGGAAACGCGTTAATCATTCCCTGGGCAATGGTGCATACCAACATTGTGTCAGCCTTTAACAGTAGGGTGGAGTGGAGCCTAGCCTAGATCAATTTTTTGGCCGTCAATTTTGACCAAGCCCTCGGCCTTAATTGAAGCGTGTTTGGCTTGCACTTGCATGCGGTTCTTAACAACCATGCGCATTCTGCCAGCGCGTGTTTCATCGGTTTGTTCAACCCACCGAAAGCACTCGCGGGCGCGCGTGACCTGACGTTCGACAACAGTTGACATATTTTTTGCGATTAATTTCAGACGAACGATGTTGCTTTGCACTTGCTCACACCAGCTCTGCAACAACTTGATGCGCACGTCGCCTACAAGAGCTTGCACGCCAAACCGAGGGGCCTCAAGGTCGAGGCTTTGCTTGCCTTGCACGGCAATTGACTCTGCCTGCATCACTAGGGTGCCGCTCGAGCTCAAGACTGTTGCCTCGCCCGGGAGTTTGACCGTGCAGTTTGCGGTTGACGGGCGCAATAAGATCGCCAAAATGTAACAAGACAGTTGATCCGCCGAGGCGCTGACGAGCACAGTGTCGCCAATCTCTGGTACTAGCAGGCAGCTCAGTGCGCAGCGTGCGCGAAGCTCACCATGCGCGCCTTGTAAAAAAAACCATTTTTCAGCCTGCCCCGTGACGATGGCTTGCGTCAACACGGGTGCCTGGGCGATTTCAATTTCAGTCAGTGTATTGATAGTCGATGGCATGAGGTGAGTTCCTTAAAACGATTCAGGCGGGTTGAGGCGTGGTTCAGTTGTGTAGCTTAAACGTAAGCGACCCACTTTTCAGCTCGCTGTAACTGTGGATCGGTGCGCAAGACTTGCTTGAGCGTTGCGCCCGGCCAGGCGCAGTCTTTTTCGTTGATACCATGCAAATTAGTGAGAGACAGGCGACTGTTGGCCCATTGACTGCGCGCAAGGTTAGCGTTCGCCAAATTGCAGCTATCGATGTCGGCGTTTGTCCAGGTTGACTCTTGGCAATCACTGTTGCTGAGAACACACTGCTCAAGTCGCAGACGTTCGGCAATGGTTTTCACCAAGAGTGCTTGGGCAAAGTTCGACAATTTGAAGTGTGCGTCTTGCAAGATTGCCCCGGTCATGTTTGCCTCGACCAGACTCACGTACAAACCTTGGCTGTTTTTAAAGGTCGCCCCCAGCAAGCTGGCGTTCGTAAACTGTGTCGAGGTTAAAGACATGCCGCTGAAGTCGGCAAAATCTAGCCGACAACGATTGAACAGGGTGAGTGTCAGGTCGCATTGCGCGAAAGACTGTTTGGTGAGATTGCTGCCCATCAGGTAAGCGCGATTCAGGTTTGCGCCGACGAAGCGCACCGAGCTTAAGTCGGTCTCGGGGGCTGTCCATTGCGTGAGTTGCGCCTCGCTTAGGTCGGTGTCGTTAAAGCGGCACTGAAAGCAATCCACCTCGTCAAAGTTGATACGTTTCATCATGGTACGGTTAAAGCGACATGCATCAAACATGCTGCCTGCCCATCCTGACTCTGCCATGTTGGCCTGGCTAAAGTCGTTGCCAGACGCGGTTGCACCCTCGGCCTTCACTTGTTGCAGATTCGTATTGAAAAAAATACTATCAATGACTTGTGCTTCGTTGAGGTTAGCTTGTGAAAGATTCGCCTCAGTAAAGTCGCAATTTTCAAGGTAGGTATTTGACAGGTTTGCGCCTGTCAGCTGCGCGCGACGAAAGGATACGTTGCGCAGCACTAACCCAGTTAA
>CANKOW010000207.1 GCA_947484295.1 Alcaligenaceae bacterium
CGGTCGGAGGGCTGTTTTGTGTACCCGCGATCATTGGAAATTACCTTGACCCACAGCGTAATGAATTGGAGAATGCGCAATGAGCTTGACCATGCTAATTACGATGTTGCTGTGTTTTCTGCTCACAGTGTCTGTGGCCGTCTCGATCGGCTTGGCTGCGATTCTGGGGATACAAATTGGCAACGTCAATATGCTTATCTCGGTCAAAGAGATGTTCAACTCGCTGAATAAATTTCCGTTGGCGGCGATTCCGTTTTTTATTCTGGCTGGTAACTTAATGGAGACGGGTGGAATCTCTCGTCGCTTAGTTGAGTTTGCCAAGAGTATTGTGGGTGGTGTGCAGGGTGGCTTGCCCATGACTTGCGTGCTGACCTGCATGATTTTTGCAGCAGTCTCAGGTTCGAGCGTGGCAACAACCTTTGCGATTGGCGCCATCTTGATCCCCGCCTTGGTTAAACACGGCTACCCGCCCAATTACGCTGCAGCGCTGCAGGCAACCAGTGCAGAGCTCGGGGTGATTATTCCGCCTTCGATCCCGATGATTTTGTACGGTGTCGCGGCTGAAGTTTCGGTTGGCGAGTTATTTATCGCAGGATTTGGGCCCGGTATTTTTATCGGTGTGGTTTTGATGCTTTTTGTGCATCTCTATTGCCGCTATAAGGGTTGGGGCAAAAACGATGGCGAGGGCCGTTTGACTTTTGGTCGTGCCACCATCGAGGCGGCCTGGGCGTTATTGATGCCAGTCATTATTCTGGGCGGTATTTACGGTGGTGTGTTCACACCAACAGAAGCCTCTGCCGTTGCCGTGTTCTACGCCTTGATCGTGGGTATGGTCATGTATGGCGAAATCAAATTTCGCGATATCTTGCCCATCCTTAAAAAGTCGGTCGTATCCAGCGCAGTGATTATGTTCATTATCGCGAACGCTGGCTTATTCGCCTTCTTACTAACACGTGCAGGCGTGCCCGATGCCATCGGTCGCTGGCTTGAAGCCGTGCTGCAATCACCCGCTATGTTCTTACTGGGTGTCAATGCAGCGCTGTTTATCATCGGGATGTTCATCGAGACCGGTGCCGCGATTATTGTTTTGGCACCCATCTTGGCGCCCGTTGCGATTCACTTCGGTATTGACCCCGTGCACTTTGGCTTGGTGATGGTGGTGAACTTGGCGTTAGGCATGATCACTCCACCTTTTGGCGTGAACCTGTTTGCCGCGTGTACGGTCGCTAAGCTATCCCTCGATCAAGTCATCAGTCGACTTTGGCCGTTCGTGGCCGTGGTCTTGTGTTGCTTGATGGTGATCACCTACGTGCCAGTGCTGTCACTGGGCTTGAGAGATTTGGTTTATCGGTAAGTGGTGTGAAATGACCGCGCGCTCTTTTGGTTGAGTGCGCGGTTTGTCACTACCACGCCAGCCGCTGGTTACGCAAAAACGGGCGATCAAGTTGAGCCCTGAGTTGATTCAGATCTGAAGTCGACACCCCCGCCGCTGTGAAGTGTGCTTCCCACCCATCCACACAACGTGCGACTGTGGCGATTTCTTTTGCGGCCTCGGCACGGGTTAAACCAAACAAACTATGCTCTGAAATGGCGTTATCGAGGGTTGCTTCAGTGCCATCCTGACCAACACGCATTTGTTGAAAGCCAAGCGACTGCCCAGTGGGCAATACATCAAAGGCCGGCGAGAGGTGATAGCACCCTGTGTCGTCCATCTGCACGACATGATTCTTTTCATGATCGTCATTATTATCGATCAAAATATTAAATACCATTCTGCGAAAAATCTCGCGCATATCTTGTGCGGCTTGGCCGGTTTTAACCGAACCCTTGCGGCGCAACCAAAGGGCTAGGGCCGGATAGCTTAGGTCTTCTGCGCATGCCCGCAGAACAACGGCGGCAGAGAGGCTGTGAATGCGTTTGCCAGCCACCCGATCAAAACGTCGAACCGCGACCGCGTGGCCTTTGCGTAAGGGTAGGGCTTTTGTTTCTGCGACCTGAATCCCGCACTCGCGTGCGAGCGTCATTGTTGCGTGTTCAATGAGTGGCGTGTCGCTGGCTTCGCCTTCTTCGCAAAACTTCAGCACCCATTGTGCCCCGTCAAGATCGATGAGTGCTTTCGGCCTGGCACCACCCATGCTTGCACCCGGTTTGACTAAGCGCATCAAACGATCGTTGACCGGTGCGCCAGCAAAAATCTCGGTAATGCTCGTTTCAATTGAGTCGAGCTCGGGTAATTGTGGCAGTGGCCCTGTGGCGTAAGGTTGGTATGTTTTGTCAGACAGCGATACACCCAGCGCACCAAAGCGGTTATCGCCCGCAAAATATAGATACTCCATTAAAGACAGGCGGGCAGGCCTATCAAACGTACGAATAATGCGTTCACCCCAGCGGTCGGGCCGAGCATCGTCTACCGCGCCAACGGCCGAGTCTTTAGAAAAGGGCAAAAATACGTGATCGCGCAGCGGTAAATCTTCGCTCAGTGCAAAGCCCTGACGTAGCCAGTTAGCGTCATAGCGTAGGCTAACGCCACGCATGGTCGCAACAAACTGCAAATGACCAATCAGGGTAGGGGCTTCAGGGTCACCCAGCCACCACAGGCTCATGGCATCAACGGGTTGATAAGGCGTCGCGATAGTCATGGTAAGGCCTGCTTTTGAAGCCGGTTTGCCAACGAAATAGGTTTTCGGGCTGAGCGCTTTTTAGCCGCATTGATGCTGATCTCAAGCGCGCCAAGATCAGACTCAGGGGCCGCAAGCTTGGCCAACTCACTTGAGCGACCCATTAGCCAAAGTGCCGTGGCGTAAAGGCCCAGCGCCACCGAGGCGTCGCCTTGCTCCATGCGCATGAGGGTTGGCTCAGACACCCCAATGCGCTCAGCCCACTGCCGGCGCGATTCACCACGGCGCTTGCGGGCAACGGTGAGATCTTCGCCAAGTTGACGCAAGTGTACCTGCACGAGAGGCGGCAGCATTAACAGGGCTTGTGGTTTTTTAGGCATATATAGATATTATCAAATAACAAATAAAACTAATATCTTTTTGTATATTTTGATCCTGAATAGTATATTTTTTTGCAGAGGGATTTGTACATCTGCAGTTAAACTTGCCACATTGGTTCAAACTATCACGATCCTAAGCTTCGCCTTAGCCTAACCATTCATTAACGCTTCAAGCGTGTCGATAGATGCTGAAGCGCAACCTTAGTCTTGATCCATAATCTAGACTTTATATATCTTTAAAGAGCTATTATAATAATTTAATAATTTAATAGATCTTATAAAATTCACAATATGATATTCGAACTCTTAAGCCTAGGCGAAATCGCCGCAGATATCGGCAAAAACATGCGCCTTGCGCGTGCCGCTCGCGGGCTGCGCCAAGAAGACTTGGCCGCGTCTAGCGGGGCAAGTCTGCAGGCCATCAAAAATCTTGAAGGTGGCGGCAAAGTCGAGTTCATGACTTTTTTACGCGTTGCTAAAGCCCTGAACCTCGATAAAGACATCTGGTCAAGCTGTTTACCTAAGCCCAAATCCTTAGATGAATTGTCGCGTATCGAGTCGGCGCGCTCTGAGTCTGCACGTGTCAGGGTCGCTCGATGAAAAAACCTCAACTCGATTTCACTAAACAACGCATTCAGATTGCCTTAGATTTTGGTGAGTTGACGCCTCCACACATTCTTGGTGAATGTATGTGGGTTGCCAGCGAGCGACGCGCAGCCTTTGAATGGAGCAAGCAAGCCATCGCGTCGGATCTAAATGCCTCGCCCTTTAAGCTGCCGCTTGCGCCTGGTGTGCACTTTGCTGAGTGGACCCCTTTTGAGGGCCTCCACGGTTTGTTTTCAGATTCCATTCCGGATGGTTTTGGGCTTAGGCTCATGAATAAGGGGTTGGCCAGTGCCGGCTATGCGCCCGGTGAGGTGAGCCCGCTACATAGGTTGGCGTGGGTGGGCGCCCGGGGTGTCGGGGCGCTAACCTACACGCCAATCATTGATGGTGGGTCTGCCCAAGACTTGATGGATATCTCGGTTGTGGCAACCCATGCCGCAAACGCGCAAATCGAGGCCTTTGCAGAGATACCCCGATCAGTCATTAGGGCCGGCGGCTCGGCGTTGGGCGCACGCCCTAAATTTTGGGCAGCAATCAGCCCAGAGCGGCAGCGCGTGATTCTTAGCGATGCCGCCAATACCCCCGAGGGGTTTGAGGCATGTCTACTAAAATTTGCCCCAGCAAAGGGTGACGAATTCGAACCCTATTTTGAAGCGGCGTGTTTAAAACTTGCTGCTGAGCACGGGGTCAACGCTGCACGAGGCGAGTTACTGCTACATGCAAGCGGGGCCGCTTTAGCTGTGCACCGCTTTGACCGCGGACCAGGGGGCGCAAGGCTGCACACGCAAAGTGTCGCAGCGTTGCTAGGCTTGGATTTTCGCAATGCCAATATGGATTACACCGCGTTTGCTCAGTTGGTTAAACAATTGGCCGGTGAGGCTGAATTAGAAGTGCTCTATCGGCAGGTTTGCTTCAACGTGGCCATGTCTATGCGCGATGATCACACCAAGAACTTTGCTTTTTGTATGAATAGTGCGGGCACTTGGCACCTGTCACCGGCCTTTGACCTGTGCCCCTCGGTAGGCCTTGGGTACACACAAGAGCACACCATGACGCTCAACGGCAAAGGCACCAACATATCTAGAGACGATTTGTTTACTTTTGCAGACTCGTTAGGGCTGAGTCAGCAATTGGCATGCGAGGGCTTGGATCAGGCACGCGCTGCCGCCTCAAAATTTGAAAAAGAGGCACTGTCTTTAGGTGCCCCAAAGTTACCCACCCAAGCCTGGGTGAGTCGTTTTAAGCTGATAGATAAAGAGTTGGCGCAGGTGATGGTTTAAATTTAAGCCACCATCCCCCTCATCACCCCCACCAACGCCTCAACCGTATAGTCAATCTCAGCCTCAGTATGCTGACACGACATAAAAAACCTCAACCGCGTCGACTTTTGCGGCACCGCCGGATACAGAATCGGCTGCACACTGACTCCGCGCTCTAGCATCGCGGCAGCAAGCCTAATCGTCTTATCCGAATCACCCAAAATAACGGGGATTACAGCCATGCCTGCGCTTGACCCCGTATCGAAGCCAGCCTCTTGGGCTCGCTTTAAAAAATAGCGGCCGCGCGCTTGCAAGGTCTGTACACGCTCGGGCTCTAGCTGCATACACTGCAATGCCGCCAACGCCGCCGCCGCCAAAGGCGGAGACATCCCCACGCTATACAAAAAACCGGGCGCTAACAGCTTTAGGTGCTCAACCAAGGCCGTTTCACCCGCAATATACCCACCGCAGCTTGCCAGGGTCTTAGACAGCGTGCCCATCCAGATATCCACGTCGCTCGAGGCCACACCAAAGTGCTCACGGATCCCAAAGCCACGGTCACCCAGTACCCCTAACGAATGCGCTTCGTCTACCATCAAAAACACACGATGCTTATTGCGCAGTTCAACAAAACGGAGCAGGTCGGGGTAATCGCCGTCCATGCTGTAGACGCCTTCAATGATCACCAACACACGTTGATAGTGCGCGCGGTGTTGCGCTAACAAAGTATCAAGCGCACGCCAGTCGTTATGCGCAAACGACATCCGCTTAGCACCCGACAGCGCAATGCCTGTCAGCGCACTGTTATGAATGTATTCATCGTGCACGATCAAATCGCGCGGGCCAAACAGATAACCGATGGTGCTGACATTGGTGGCGTGCCCACTCACAAACACAACGGCCGCAGGCGTGTCGTATAACTTAGCAATGGCGCGCTCAAGCTCACCATGTATGGGCCTTTCGCCCGACACCACGCGGCTGGCAGACACCGACGTACCGCTTTGCGCAATGGCAGCTACTGCCGCGGCGTTCACGCGCGCATCGCCACACAAATCTAAATAGTTGTAGCCCGAGTAATTGATGAGCTGTCGACCACCCACAATAGTGTGGCTGCTTGAAGCCCCCTCGTGCACCCTAAAAAACGGATCAGGCAAACCCACCCGCTTAGCCACGCTGTGCACACTACGAAACTGACGCAAGCCTGGGTGTAACGCAAAGCGATAGTGTCCTTCAGGCACTGCGTTCGCAGTGTCAGTGACTAAGTCAGCGTGAGGAGGGTTGATATTAATTGGCATGCCCATGAATACATGCTAGCAACGATTCGCGCGCCACAAAATGCAACCGATGGCGACTAACTGCAAACAAATCAAAAAGAGGGCAAATCACGTTGCATTGCAATGCGATACAACCGATTA
>CANKOW010000208.1 GCA_947484295.1 Alcaligenaceae bacterium
GTCCCCAAACCTGCCCGATCTTTTTAAATTCGCCAGCACCGAAGTGTTGGGCCTGTATCGGAATCAAGGCGTGCATGACGCCGATCAAGCCGATAAAGACCGAGATGTAGATGGCGATTGAAAGCGCCATCGTGGCCAAATCGGTTGCACTGGCGTGACCTGTCATGGCGGTGTCAAGCACGCCAAAGGCCATGCCAGCCCACGAACTGACTAACACTGGCCAAGACTGCTTAAGGATCGCGCGTAGCGTCGCCCAGCGCGACTGTGGGGCAGAATGTGAAGCGATCATTGAGTAGGGATGCGTAGTAATCGATAACGGTCGTAGCGATCGGCGCCACGCGACCCTTGCCATAGCACCTGTGCAATATCGCTGTAGCCCGCCGAGCCATCTTTAATTTGCTTGAGCGTCGTTTGTTGCAACACAAATGGGCAGCGCGAGTCGTACGTAAAGGTGAGGCCATCAAACACATAGAGCGAGGCACGCGGCCCAAGCGATAAGCCTAGGGCGCGCATGCAACTAGGTTGCCCTGTGTTGGCAACCGCAAGCGCTAACGCGTGCTTGACCTGGCCCGACATGGGTCGATAACTGCGTACATAATCGAGTGCAGGCAGCCATAGTAAGACCAGCAGTAGCCAGGTCAGAGTGACACCCGATGCACACAGTAAGGACCCACGCCACAACACGGTAGGCCGTAATCGCAGGCGCCAGATCACCATTGCAATCCAACAAAAAGTGACCACTGCGGCAGCAATGACGGGCCACCACAACCTTTGTGGCTCGTACCCTACTGTTAAGCGGGCAATATTCAGTGAGATTTGTTTTGGGATGCCGAAGTGCAGGGCGAACCAACCGACCCAGACACATACGATCGTGACTGAAAAACACATCAGGGCAAACCAATCAAGCACATTGATGACGCCGCGTCGCATGGTGGGCAGTGCCAACGCAGCTAGCACGGCTAGGGGCATTACAAATAAAACGTATTCGGGCTCGCCGGGTTCTTGTAGCACGGGCAGTGTGAACAGCACACCAAACAGAAAAGCTAAAGGTAACCAAATGTGTGGGGCTGTGATCCAGCGCCGCCACTGCCAAAGTGCCAACATGGCTAAAGGCCAAATCGGCCAAAGAAACCACGGTAAATCCCGCAGGGGGCGCAGGGCAACTTCAAGCTCTGGCAGCCCCAGGCGGTTTGTGTTCCAGTGGCGCCAGGCCTCGATCCAGTTGGGGTCAGCACGTGTGGCGAGTATCCACCAAGTGGCAATGACAGCGCCAGCGAGCACAATCGCGCCCAAAATATGGTGGCGCTTTGACCACAGGCCGCTTCTGGGATGAATCGCAAACAACAGCGCGAACAAGATTGGGATCAGGCCAGGCCAGGCTCGGCTAAAGAAAGCACCCATCAGAGCGACGGCCAGCACTGAGGCGCCAGACAATGGCTTGTCGAGCATGCGTGTGAGCGCAAAAAAAGCCAGCGCGTGGCACGCAATATGCGCGGGTACAATTGAGGTTTCGTGCAGACGAGCCAAAATACCAATCGTGGCCAAGAGCAGCAAGGTGGCGGCATCGGCGAGCAATCTGCCGTAGTCTTTGACCGAGGGTTCGCCCCCAAAAGGCAGTGCTAAGGGCTGGGCTTCGGTGCGTCGGGCTAGCAGATAGGTGCCGTACCATAACGACGCTAGGGTCAGAGAAAACCAAACCAAGTTTGCGATGCGCGAGGCCACGATATCGCCTAGCAGTGGGCCAAAAAGCGCGACTAATCCACCCCCAACCCACATCGTCAACGGGCCATCTTGCGCTAGGGCGAGCGGCCCGATGTGCGGGGTGAACCAACCCGTGCCGCCATATAAAGCCGACAGCATGCTCGCTAACCCGACGACGTCATCGGTTTTCCAGGGATCACGCCCCAGTAGCCCGGCAACGATGTACGAGAAAGCCAGCGCAAACATCAACAGCCTAGGTAACTTAACCGTGGCGGGTGCAGTCATGCGAGCGGGAGTGGCGGGGGATTTGGGTGACACGTTTTAAATATAGCCTGCTGGGACGTCCTGACAAAAAAAAGGCAGCCAAAGGCTGCCTTGGTTTACGCACATTGATCGTAAAGGATCAAATTACGCAGATGCCTTTTTTGTACCTGTGGTGCGAGCAAAACGCGCGCGGAATTTCTCGACACGACCAGTTTCAACCAAACGTGTTTGAGCGCCGGTGTAAAAAGGGTGTGATTCAGAGGTGACGTCGCATTTAAACAAGGGCATGGTCTTGCCATCGATTTCGGTGGTTTCACGGCTTGTGAGCGTTGAGCGCGTGACAAACTTGTTGCCGGTTTGCAGGTCAACAAAGGCCACGTCATGATATTTTGGGTGAATGCCGTCTTTCATTTTGAATCCTATAGGGTTGGTCGGGTCGCCGGTGGGTGAGATGGTATCTAAAAAAGATCGCCTCTAAAGTAAATTACCTCTAAACGCCCGCCACGTATCCTAAGTTCAGCTCACTATTCTACAATAAATAGGTCTTTTAAGCAAAGTAGCAATGCTACTCTGACACGACTGCCTTTTTAAAAGTTCTATTCAAAACAAGCCCTTGGAGCCTCAATAGTGTCACGTAAGCATGAAATTCCGACAATCTCCGAGGCTGCAGGTGTGCGTTATCTGCATTTTGGGACTGAATGGGTGCAGGGGGCCATGTGGGTGGCTCGGCCGGCCGAGCTCGTCTTGGAGTACACCGCGCAGCTGATGGCATGGTTGTTATTTTTGAATCCGTCGCGCGGGCAAGACCTCGGTCTGTTGGGCTTGGGCGCAGGGTCGGTGGCACGATTCTGCCTAAAACATACCTCCCATCGCTTGCGCGTCGTCGAGTGGAATCCCCTCGTGACCTCAGCCTGCGAACTGTACTTTAAGTTGCCGCGGCCCGCGCGCCTCGTCGTTGACCATTGCGATGCTGCAGAGTGGGTGGCCGACACCGAGCAACAGGACACTTGCGCAGTTCTCATGGTGGATATTTACGATGGGCAGGCGCGGGGCCCCGTACGGGACTCTGTAGAGTTTTATCAAGATTGTCGCGCAGTGCTCAGTGAGGTGGGTATTTTGACTGTCAATTTGTTTGGCGCGCACGCCAGTTTTGAGCGCAATATTCGTAACTTAAGCCGTGCGTTTGATGGGCGTTTGCTGCTGTTGCCTCAAATCGATGCTGGCAATCAGATTGTGCTGGCGTTTAAAGGCCCTAAGCTAGAGGTCTCTATTGAACGCCTCTTGGCGCGTGCCGAAGACGTCGAAAAGCAATATGGGTTGCCTGCAAAAAAATGGGCGCGCTCAATGTTGAGCCGGGCTGAAAATGCAACGCTGGTGATTTAGCAAAGTGAAAATCAACGGACTGTTTCAGTAAATACAAACGGATAGGTGCAATGACATATCGGATTTACCTCGCAGTATTGCTCTGCGGTCTCACCTTCTTGGTCGCGCCGACGGTTTGGGCGCAAACCAAGTCTGTATCTGTCTTGGGTACCGAGCGTAGCGCGGGCGCCGAGGCCATGCGGGACGGCCTACGAGATGCCTTGAAGGCCGTTGGCTTTATCGAAGGCCGTAACCTCAAAATAATGCTCGAGACAGTCGTAGATGACGAGCAGCGCTTGAGTCAGCAAGCGCTGAACTTGGTCTTAGGGCGTCCTGATGTGTTGGTCGCGCTCTCGATACCGGCAGCGCAGGCCCTCATGCGGCATACCAAGCAAATGCCGATTGTATTTGTGGGCGTAACGGATCCCGTCGAGGCCGAGTTGGTGCCTGGTTGGTCGGCCTCAGGCACCAACGTCACCGGAGTCTCTGATCTTCTGCCTATGGCGCGTAGGGCGCAGCTCGTTCGCCAGTTTGTGCCCCAAGCCAAGCGGGTCGGTGTGGTCTATAACCCGGCTGACGCAGCTTCGGTCGTGGTGATTCGCGAGTTTCAAGAGCAGCTGACGAAGTCGGGGATGCTCATGGTTGAAGTTGCGGCACTGCGCGCTGTCGATGTCTCGGCCGCCGCGCGTAGCTTGATTGGTCGGGTCGATGCGATCCATACTTTTTGGGATTCACATACGCAAGTTGCCTATCCCGGCTTGGTGAAAGTCGCCAATGACGCCAAAATGGCGTTAGTGGCGGCTGACACTTCAAGCGTACAAGCGGGGGCGTTGGCTGCCTTGGTGCTGCCTGAGCGCGAGGTGGGCGCCGCGGCAGGGCGTCAGGTTATCCGGATTTTGCGTGGCGTGAAGCCTGGCGCGATTGCACCAGAAATCATCAGTCGGCCTCAGGTTCAAATTAATCTTGTTGCCGCCAAGAAGCAAGGCGTGAGCCTATCTGACGCGGTGCTGAAGACCGCGGTCGCGGTCGTGAAAGAGTGATGGGCTGCAGGTAGAGTGCTTGGTCGGCTGGCACAAACCTTTGTCAGCGGGCGCAAACTTAACCTTTCAGTCAAAACGCGTTGGGTGTTTCATGAAGCGCGCGTGATCATGTACGATAATGCGTCATACGGGCCACAAAGCTGGGCCCTTCGTTGCTCAGTCGTCTCGCCACTCTATTGAATAAGCCGCACCCATCATGATCGATCTTGGTATTAACATTGACCACGTCGCTACACTGCGACAACAGCGTAACACCGCCTATCCCGACCCCATCGCGGCCGCCTTGTTGGCCGAAGAGGCTGGCGCTGATCTGATTACCCTGCACTTGCGTGAAGATCGTCGCCATATCCAAGATGCTGATGTGTTTGCCTTGCGTCCCAAATTACTCACCCGTATGAACCTCGAGTGCGCGATCACGTCCGAGATGTTAAAGATTGCCTGTCAGGTGGTACCGCAAGATGTTTGCTTGGTGCCCGAAAAACGCGCCGAACTCACGACTGAGGGCGGTCTTGAGGTTGCCGGCGCTTTACAAGTTGTGGGTGCTGCGGTCAAACAATTGCAAGATGCTGGGATTCGTGTCTCGCTCTTTATTGATCCCGAAGAGGCGCAGATTCGCGCCGCCGCCGATACCGGCGCAACGGTGATTGAGCTGCATACGGGGGCCTATGCAGAGGCCACCTCCGAGGCAATCGCTGCAAGCGAAATCAAACGTCTTGAACAGGCCATTCGTGTCGCCGTAGGCTTAGGGCTGCGTGTCAATGCCGGGCATGGCCTGCATTTTGGTAATGTCGCGCCGATTGCTGCGCTCGAGGGGATCGCAGAGCTCAACATCGGCCATGCAATCGTCGCGCAGGCGATTTTTGATGGCTGGCAAAACACGATCCGCAATATGAAGGCCGCCATGATCACTGCAAGGCTTAATGCTCAGCGTGCTGTGTCGTTACCTTCTAGTAAACATTAATTGAGCAACCCACTGTGAGCGCGATTGCCGGTATCGGAACTGATCTCGTCAAAATGGACCGCATCGATCGGGCCTGGCAACGCCACCCAGAACGCTTCCCAGAAAAAATATTAGGTGCAGATGAGTTGCGCGTGTTTCGCGCCAGGGCGGCGCGCGACCGCGCTCGGGGTGTGCGCTATCTGGCCACGCGGTTTGCCGCTAAAGAAGCGTTTTCAAAAGCGATTGGGCTAGGGATGCGCATGCCAATGTGGTGGACCCGCATGCAAACCTTAAACGCCCCCGGCGGGCGACCGCGCGTCGTGCTTTCAGAACCGTTAGCCGAATGGTATGCCGAGCGTTACGGCGCAGCTCACGTGTCACTGACGGATGAGTCTGAGTACGGTGCGGCCTATGTCGTTGTTGAATCTTTGCCGGCGGCTTGACGAACTAGTGTTCAAAGCCGATTTCTGCGAGCCGGAGTCTTGATTGATGCAGCCTGTCACACACTGAATCATCCTTTAAATTGAATACACTGCATCCTCCTGTGAATTGAACTGACGAGAAATTTTGTGAAAGCTAATAAAAAAATATCAATGCTTGAACGCGGTCCTTTGATGGTCGATGTCGAAGGCCACACACTGACCTTAAACGAAAAAAAGAGACTGCTCCACCCCCTAGTGGGCGGGGTGATTTTGTTTGCACGTAATTTTGAAAATCGCGCGCAACTTTTGGCGTTGACGCGCAGTATTCACCAGTTACGCACACCCCAGTTGTTGATCGCCGTGGATCACGAAGGCGGTCGCGTGCAGCGCTTTCGCTCTGACGGCTTTACTGTATTGCCAACGATGCGCAGCTTGGGTGAGCGCTGGATGCAAGACCCCCTGCAGGCGATGCGTATGGCGACCGAGGTCGGCTA
>CANKOW010000209.1 GCA_947484295.1 Alcaligenaceae bacterium
CCCGCCACGCGTTTGATTATCATCAACAGCCCTGCCAACCCAACGGGCGGGGTCACGCCTAAAGCCGAGATTGACAAGCTGGTGGCTGGTTTGGCTAAACACCCTGACGTGGCAATACTCTCTGATGAAATTTATAGCCAGATGTTGTACGGCGGGCGCGAGCACGTGTCGTTGCTCAATTATCCTGAGATCCGTGATCGTCTGATTGTGCTCGACGGCTGGAGTAAGACCTACGCTATGACCGGTTGGCGCTTAGGCTATGCGGTGTGGCCCGAAAGTTTAGTGGCTGATGTCACGCGCTTGTGCATCAACGATCATTCGTGTGTGAACGCCTCAGCGCAGTTTGCCGGCCTCGCTGCCTTAACCGGCCCGCAAGACGCCGTCGCTGAAATGATGGTCGCCTTCAACCAGCGGCGCAGTTTGATCGTTGAGGCCTTAAACAGCCTGCCAGGCGTACGGTGTTCTGATGCGGCGGGCGCGTTTTATGCGTTTCCGCATGTTGGCGGTACCGGTTTGACCTCGCGTCAGGCGCAAGATCTTTTCTTGAACGAGGCTGGCGTGGCGACCGTTTCCGGTACAAGCTTTGGCGCTTGGGGCGAAGGCTTTGTGCGCTTTTCGTATGCAAACAGCGCCGAGAACATCGAGCGGGCAATCGAGCGCATTCGCAAAGTACTTTAAGGCGACGACATTCAAACGTAACGGATGAAGAGGCCTGACATGAAACACATACGAGTGCGGGGATTTAACTTTGCCTACCTCGAGCAGGGCGAGGGCCCGCTCATCATGTTGCTGCATGGTTTTCCTGATAACGCGCAGACTTGGAGTCATCAAATGCCAGCGTTAGCTGCGCAAGGCTTCCGTGTCATTGCCCCTTTCTTGCGTGGCTACCCACCTACCGACTTAGGCGAAGGTGGTTTTTATGACAAAGCTACCTTAGTGGCAGATATTGCCGCGTTGATTCAAGCCTTTGGCGCGGGCAAACCCTGTCACTTAGTTGGACAAGACTGGGGTGCGATCATCGGTTATGGAGTCTTAGCCGCGTATCCAGAATTAATCGCGCGCGCCGTGCTCATGGCAGTCCCTCACCCTGGGCAGGTGACAAAAAGTTTGACGGATGCCAAACATGTTCAGCGGTCGTTTCATTGGTGGTTTTTTCAGTTGCCGGATTTGCCAGAAAAAGCTTTAGCTGAAAACAATATGGCCTTTATTGATTATCTCTGGAACTACTGGACAACCGAGGGCTACCAAGACGATGTGCACCTGCGGTCGGTCAAAGAGACCCTCGCGCACCCTGGAGTCTTGGCCGCCACCTTGGGCTACTACAGGGCGATGTTTGATGCGGCTAAGGCGGATCCCGCGCTGGCTGATTTGCGTGCGTTGATGGCGCGTCAGATCAAAGTGCCTACACTTGCTTTGTGCGGCGGGGATGACTTGCGCGCCGAGTTGATGCAAGCGCAAGAGCAATATTTTGACAATGAGTACGACTTTAAGCTGATTGCAAATGCGGGGCACTTTTTGCATCGCGAACAACCACAGGCTGTCACACAAGAGCTGCTGGCTTGGTTTAAAAAATGAAAGCTAACGTGCCGTCCTCGCTTTGGATGGCGAATATTCTTGGCGCTGGGCAAGTTTGCTCTTGGGGATCGTTGTATTACAGTTTCCCGTTGCTCGCACAGGCAATGGGCGCTGAACTTCACTGGTCTAAATCCGAGATCTTTTTTGGCGCAACGATCAGCATGCTGGTCACGGCAGTGTTTACGTATCCCGTTGGGTTAGCGATTGACCGAGGCTACGGTCGTTGGATGATGTCTGGCGCTTCACTGCTCGCGGCCCTGATGTTGTGGTGGTGGTCAAGCGTAAGTTACTTATTGAGTTTTTATTTGCTAAGTGCCGTCATCGGTGCTTTGCAAGCCGGTTGCTTGTACGAGCCAGCGTTCGCCGTCATGGCTCGCCGGGTCGGCGCCGCAAATTCACGCGCGCGCATCACCACAATTACGTTGTGGGGCGGATTTGCGAGTACAGCGTTTATCCCGCTTGAACAGTATTTATTGGATACCGTGGGCTGGCGGCAGTCGCTGCTCGTGCTGGCGCTCATCAACTTGTGTTGGGCAGCGATTTACTTTTTATGTATCCAGCCTAAATATGATCTTGAGCACACAAACGTCGCACAAACGCGCGAAGACAATAAAGCGCGCGATCACGCAGCGGTCAAAGCGGCTTTAAAAAATTCGATCTTTTGGTTGCTGTTATTAGCGTTGACGCTGTACTCCATCATGTTTTCGGTGTTTATTTTTCATGCTTATCCAATCTTGCAAGAAAAAGGCTTAAGCACGGCCGATGTGGTGAACGCGTTAATTGTGCTTGGCCCAGCTCAAGTGTTGGGCCGAGTTCTGATTGCCTATTTCGCCCCGCGCGCGTCGATGCGCCTCTTGGGTTCGGTGGTGGCCTGTGTGTTTCCGTTTGTGTTTGGGATTTTGGCGAGTATTGAATTACCAGCGTTTTGGTTCGTTGCGCTCTTAATTGGTGGCTATGGTTTGGTGAATGGCATTTTTACTATCGTGCGTAGTTTGGTGGTACCCGAAATGTTAAGCCGTCATGCCTACGGCGCTTTGAATGGTTTGTTGACGATACCAACCATGGTGGCTCGGGCAGTTGGCCCAGTCGCGGCGGCGGGCTTGTGGATGTTGGGCGAGTCGTATCAGATTGTTTTAATGGCAGTGTGCGGGACTGCGATTTTGTTTGCCCTGGCGTTTTGGGCCGCGAGTTGGGTGAGCCGTGTGCGCGCGCCTTAGTGAGTCGTGCACGCTGCTGACTGCGCTTAGCTCAATGCACGTAGCGCGCGATAAAAAATACACCGGCAAACGAAGCAAACATAACGGTGGTCATCCAGCCGACTAAGCGCAAGCCGAGTGCAGACATCGCTTGATGCATCTTTCCTTCAAGTTGATAGAGTTTTCCGTCAAGTTGAGATATTTTTACTTCGAGTTTAGATAAGCCGCATTCTAGATGCGACATGTCTTGCTTGGTGGCCAAATTTGGGATGAGTGTTTCTAGCCGTACGATACACGCTTCCATGAATTTCCTCGGTGAATGAACAGAGTCATTTTACATTTTGAGAAGCGCGTGTTTCAAGTCAAAATTTGTAAAACTCTGTAAGTAACTGTTACAAGCGGCAGTTGTAGCAACTGTTTCTAATGGCCGTATGCAACTGTTGCTCGAGTGTGTCAGCAACTGTTACTCCGCTTTAGCACCAGACTGTTGCACCAACTTCGCCCACATTGGCAAATCGCTTGCTAAAAACGTTTGAAAGACAGCCTGACTGTTGCCGACAGGCTCGGTACCGAAATCGCGCAACTTATTTTGTACGTCTGGTTGCGCGACGACCGTGGCGATGTCGCCGCTGAGCTTAGCCACGATGGCAGGCGGGGTTCCGGTAATCGCAAAGAGCCCAAACCATGATTTCAAATTGATTTGAGGGTAGCCGCTCTCAGCAAAGGTCGGCACGTCTGGTGCTTGCGGGCTGCGAGCCTCACCGGTGAGGGCGAGTGCTTTGAGTCGCGCGCCTTTGACTTGAGCAATCGCCTCGGGCAAGTTGGCAAACATTAACTGAATTTGCCCTCCAACAAGATCGTTGGTGGCCAGCGTGCCGCCTTTGTAGGCGACGTGTGTCATTTGTGCGCCAAGCTCTGAATTAAACAATTCGCCTGCCAAGTGCGCAGCGGTTCCCACACCACCCGAACCATAATTTAATTTTTGAGGATTTTGCCGCACGTACTCGGCAAACTCTTTAACCGTGTTGGCTTTTAATGACGGGTTCACCACCAACAACAAAGGCGCGAAGGCCAAATTTGAAAGCGGTGTGAAGTCTTTCGCAAAGTTAAACGACAAGCCCTTGTAAAGCGATGCGTTGATTGCGTGACTTGAAGTCGCCATCAGGAGTGTATAGCCATCCGGGGTTGCCTTTGCGGCTTCTGCCGTTCCGATATTGCCATTGCCGCCCGGTCGATTTTCGACGATGACAGGTTGCCCCCACTTTATCGATAGCTGTTGTGCGACCGTGCGTGCCACCATGTCGGTGGTACCGCCCGGTGCGTAGGGCAGGATGATGCGAACTAACTTATTGGGGTAGGCGGTTTGCGCGTGGCAGGCGAACCCGCAGAGTAGAAGTAACGCGGTTACTGTGATGCGGTTTAGTGTCGTTAAGATATTCACGAGGGCCTCTTTGAGTTGTTGAGTCAGGATATGTTGTAAAAACATCTAATGCATAGCAGGGTAAACCCTTTGTTCTCTCTGCTGCGCTCATGTTTTTTGGATATTAAGTTGTTCTTTCCCCCGTTTGTGGTTTAACTGAGTCAACCTTAGTCTTTCTTAGGCAAGGGCTGTGTTCTTGACTTGCGAGCACGTTTCATTAGTAGAAAGCCTTTTAATGATTATTCAAAAAATGGAGATTTCTATGGGTGGACTAAACGCAGTGAAAGGTTGGGTGGGTGCGATGACAGACTTAGGCTTAATGTTGTTGGGTCTCGCAATCGTGGCATCAATTTTGGTGGGCAATTCGCTTCCGTTTTTTAGCGGCGTCGTTGCTAACCTCACAGACCTAGTTAAGGGGCTCGGTGGCAATGGGCTTGTCGGACTGATTGTGTTGGGTATCGTGATGTGGCTGTTGTCAAAACGCTCACTCTCATAACCAGTTGGTAGCACAGAGGGGTTACTCGTTAACCCCTCTGGAGGCCGCATGATGATAAAAAAAATAATTCAAATGGGCTGGAACATTGTTGAATTGGTGTTCGTGTTGATTTTGTTGTGTCTGGCCGTTGGAATTGTTCTTGGGCCGGATCAAGGTGGTTCGTTCATTCACGGAGTCAGTGAGAACGCCATGGCGTTTGTACGCGAGGTGCCAGCGGGGATCATACTGGCGCTTAGTATTTCAGTTGGACTCTACTGGCTGATTAAGAAGCGCGCCTAGCGATCGAGCGAGTCATCGATGCGCCCATGCGGTGTTCATTGATTGCCCAAAGCGCGCTGCATCGCAGTCAGCTAACAACTGCAATGCGTCGCGGTTTAATCTTTGGTCACTCGACTTTGATAAATTTTTGTAGACATCGAACGTAATCAGGCCTTGGGATCGTAGGATACGAGGCTGCCCATGAGGTGTAAGCAACTTCGCCGACGTACATGTCACCATGACTATCCACTGCCATGCCGTGTGGTGCAATAAATTGACCCACGCCAGTGCCGTGAGGCTCTTCGGCGGCGACACGCGCTTGTAGATTGCCAGACAAATCGTAAATGCTGACACGCGGTCCGGTATTGGGCATATTTCTGTTCACGGGCAGATGTGGGCCAAGCTCACCTACATAGCAAAGCGGGCACTTGCCACCCGTTAAGAAGAGTCCACAGGGCCGATGCATGTTGCCCCATTGTCCTTCGTACTTGCCCTTGCCATTGAAAATCTGGATACGGTGATTCTCGCGATCGGCAACATAAACTAAACCGTTGGGGTCGCACAAAATATTGTGGGCAATGTTGAACTGACCCGGGTCTGTGCCAGGTGAGCCCCATGAAAATAATAGTTTTCCGTCTGGACTGTATTTGTGCACACGCGAATTACCGTAGCCGTCTGATACGTAGATATCGCCTTCGGGTGAAAGCGCGGTGTGTGTGCAGCGGTTAAACGGTTGGCCGCTCATGTAGGCCGAGGCCTGGCCTGGCAAACCAATCTCGAGCAAAATTTTGCCATCAAGCGTGCATTTGCGAACGGTGTGATCACCATCGTCGGTCAGATAAATGGTGTCATCAGGCCCCATCTGCACGCCATGGGCGCGCTTAAAAACCCCTTCGCCCCAAGACTTCAAAAAATTGCCTTCCCGATCAAACACTACCATCGGGTGTTCGCCCCGGTTAAAGGCATAAACGCGGTCTTGCCGATCAATGCCTACTGCAGCAACGTCGCCGAATTTCCAGCCCTCAGGTAGCTTGCCCCAGCCCTCTGCTACGCGATATTTAAAATTGCCTTGTCCGATGGTGGTCGTCATGTTTTGTCCCCTTAGCAAATGATTGGCACGTTAGTGTTTTTTTTCCATCATAAAGCAGGGCGCGCCAGACTGCCATCAATTTATGTTTCCAGAATTAATTGGTGCCTCGTCGCTCAAACCGCACTTGGTCGAAGGCTTGGATTTATCGGATTTGCGCGTAAAACCTCGCCGTTTAGGG
>CANKOW010000210.1 GCA_947484295.1 Alcaligenaceae bacterium
AACGCTGCGGGTAAATATCAACTCGTGATGGATGGTGCGCAGTACGCTGACACACATGGCTTCAGCACCGTGTGGATCCCCGAGCGTCACTTCGATGAGTTTGGCGGCTTCTCGCCTAACCCTGCTGTGTTGGCAGCAGCCGTCGCGCGTGAAACCAAACGCATTCAAATTTGCGCCGGTAGCGTTGTGGCGCCTTTGCATGACCCGATTCGAATTGTCGAAGAATGGTCGCTCGTTGATAATCTTTCTGACGGACGCGTAGGCATAAGCTTCGCCTCAGGCTGGCATCCCAACGATTTTGTGTTTGCTCCCGATTCTTTCAGCGAGAATCGTAATGTCATGTTTGAGTCAATTAACACAGTCAGACATCTCTGGGGCGGCGGATCAATCTCGCGCAAAGGGGGCAACAATAGCAACGTTGTCTTGCGCACCTTTCCGAGGCCCAAACAAGCTCAGGTGCCAATTTGGCTTACCGTTGTTAATAATCCAGACTCTTATCAAAAAGCAGGTGAGCTTGGGCTGAATATTCTGACCAATTTAATGGGTCAGTCTCTTGAAGACTTGGCAAAAAATATTCGCCTGTACAAAGACGCTTACGCCAAACATGGTCATGATCTGAACCAAGCACGTATTACTGTTCTGATACACACCTATCTAGAAGAAAACGCCGAGCAAGCGATCGAAGAAGCACGCAAACCCATGTGCGACTATCTACTCTCGAGTATTCATCTCTTTCAAAAGATGGCTGCGGGGTTAGGGCCGGTTCAAGACATCAATCGTGCCTCAAAAGAAGATAAAGACTACATTGTCAATAAAGCTTACGAAAAATACGTGGCGACCAGTGCGTTAATTGGTTCACCGACAACGGTTGAACCCATTGTCGATGTCATGCTTCAAATGGGCGTCACCGAATTAGCCTGTTTTATCGACTTTGGTGTGAACGCACAAAAAGTTCTACAAAGCCTGCCGCAGATTAACGAACTGAAAGACGTCTACCAGGCACGTCTTTTAAAAGCTCGAAGCTCTTTTCCTCTTGGCGAGGCGCAAAAGCAATTATGGTTAATTGCCCAAATGAACAACGAGGGAAATTTAGCCTACAACGATCCAGGTGCTGTCTCTTTGCAGGGTCAACTCGACACCGCACTGTTAAAGACCGCCGTCCAGGCCTGCATCCATCGTCATGAGTCTCTCAGGACTTGGCTTGATCAAGACGGCAATGAGCAACACGTGAGGGCTCCAGAAGAATTACATCTTGAGCACCTCGACCTGAGTGACTCAGCAGATCCTGCAAGTGCTTTAAAGGAGTGGTTTCTTTTACAAGCCAACACGCCGTTTGAGCTGAGCGGTGCAACGCTGTTTAAGCCAACTTTACTCAAACTCGCCGCTGAGCATCATGTGCTTGCTCTGTCTAGTCATCACATCATCTCGGATGGCCCCTCGATGGGGGTCGTGCTGCACGAAATTATTCAAAACTATGCAAGTCTAACGAAAGGCTTGCAACCGCTCGTTTCCCCAGCCATGCAGTACAGAGACTTTCTGAAGTGGCAAACTCTGCAACAAACAGCTGAGGCGACTAAAGCGCACGAAGCGTTCTGGTTAGAGCAATTTTCAAACAAGATACCTGATTTAACTTTGCCTTACGATTTTCCACGGCCTCAAGTTAAAACCTATAACGGCGCTCGAGCTTGGGCGCAGATTGACCCAACGCTCTTGAAGTCTGTGCGAGTGCTTGCTGGTAAAAATGCCAGCACGCTGTACATGGTTTTATTTGCAGCATTTTCTGTTTTGATGCATCGTTTAAGTGAACAACGGCAGGTTGCCATCGGTGCCCCCTATACAGGTCGAAGCATCAGCGGCTCTGATTCGTTAGTCGGCTACTGCGTGCATTTGCTCCCAATCTTAAGTGTCTTGACACCGAACGACACCTTTGCAGCACACTTGCAAACAATCAAGCAAAAACTGTTGCAAGCCTATGAGCATCAAGATTATCCGTTCGCACGCTTGCTAGATCAGTTGAACTTGCCACGCGATATCAGTCGTTCGCCTTTGATCAATGTGATTTTTAATCTAGAGCGACTCGACGAAGCACAAGTCATTGATGGTTTAAAGGTTGAGATGCAACAACAACCGATTGCTTACACTCGGATGGATTTAACCTTTACAGCAAATCTAAAGCACGATCACGTGATCCTAGAGTGCGACTACAACACCAATCTTTTTGAAGCGTCAACGATTGAAAGTCTCTTAAAGTCTTATCTTTCAATTTTAGAAACGGTCGTGAAAGACCCGCTCGTCAGTCACGGCAATATTCCACTCGTGAATCGTCACGAGGCGAATATCCAGTTAACTAAATGGAATCACGCAGATCGCAAGCCAACGTTAGAGTCGTTTATTGACACTTGGAATACACGCGTATCTAAGCACCCTGATACCATCGCGCTCGTGTCACTTGTCAGTGGTAACGAAGTGACACTCACGTACGCCGAGTTAAATGCGCGAGCCAATCAACTTGCACATCATTTGCTCAGCCTTGGCTTGCAAAGTGATCAGCGTACAGGCATTTGCCTGACGCGGTCGTGGCAGATGGTCGTCGCCATGCTTGCTTGCCTCAAAGCGGGTGGCGCCTATGTGCCCTTAGATCCAAGTTATCCGAAAAGTAGACTATCTTATATTCTCGAGGACGCCAAGATTGAGTTGCTCATTACCGAGCAAGTCATCTTGAATTCGCTATCTTTTTCAGCAGAGAGGTCTTGCTGCATTGATACGGATCTAAGTGCGATTCAAAATAAATCGCGTACGAATCCGGCCATCAATATCAGTTCACAAAACCTAGCTTACGTTATCTATACCTCGGGCTCGACAGGCCAGCCTAAAGGCGCGATGATCACGCACGAGGGTTTCAGTAATTACTTAAACTGGGCAAAAGAGGCATATCACGCCGAGCAAGCCGACGGCTCGCCTGTTTTGGGCTCGTTTAGTTTTGATGCAACCATCACCAGTATTTTTGTTCCGTTTATGGCGGGCAATAAAATCGTTCTACTGCCAAACGGTGACGAACTACAAGCCTTGAACAGCTTAAATCGCTCTCCGTATCAATTCAGTTTTATCAAGATTACACCAGCCCATCTTGAAATACTGAACTCATTACAAGAGACAGATAAACTCAGCAACACTGCCCTCACCCAGGCGCTCGTGTTAGGTGGTGAGGCGCTACAAGCGTCTTCAGTGAACCCTTGGTTACAAACCGGTCAAGTTAGTATCGTGAACGAATATGGTCCAACCGAAACGGTGGTCGGGTGCTGTGTGTTCGAAACCAAAGGCTCGGTGCGTGGGTTAGTACCGATTGGCAAACCGATTGAAGGCATGCGGATGTATGTACTTGACTCCGACTTGCAACTCTTACCTGCGGGTATTGCGGGTGATTTGTATATCGGTGGTCTCGGACTGGCGCGGGGCTATCTGGCTCGTCCGGCACAGACCGCGACGTCTTTTGTTCCGGATCCTTTCTGTCAAGAAGAAGATAACCCAGGCGCACGACTGTATAAGACCGGTGATCGTGGCCGCTATCTACCGAACGGTGATTTGGTTTTCTTAGGTCGAAAAGATAAGCAAATTAAACTCAATGGCTATCGTATTGAATTAGGTGAGATTGAAGTTGCCCTCGCTCAGGTGGCGGGCGTGAAAGAAGTGGCAGTCATGCTGCGTGAAGATCGCCCTGGTGTCATCCGTCTCGTGGCTTATTACAGCTGTCATCGGGATGACAGTCTGACCGCACAACAATTACGCGATGCGCTAAAGGATCAGTTGCCAGAATATATGGTTCCGACGGCCTTCGTGTCGATCACCGAGATGCCCCTCTCTACCCACGGCAACGTCGATGTCAGTGCCCTACCACCACCGCCAAGCGGCGAACCCGTAGAGGCTCATGACAACGTCGCACCGTCTGGAGATCTACAAATTACGATCGCAAAAGTTTGGTGTGAAGTGCTGGGTTGCTCTCAAGTGAACCCCACTGATAATTTTTTCGATTTAGGTGGCAACTCGCTGCTGATTCTTCAGGCTTTTAAAAAGCTCGATTCGATATTACCTACTGACTGTCAAGTCATCGACCTGTTTAAATATCCCACGATTAAAACGCTCGCTGAGTTTATTACCAAAGACCCAACAAGTGAAAATCTCGTGTCTGAACAAATGACAGATAGGATTGCCAAGCAAAAAATGGCCACACTTAAAAAAGCGGGTAGCAGAAAAGTAAGCCTAAGCAAGAAGCCATCCAACAAACCGGTTACTGCTTAAGCGTATATGAATCAGTCTGAATCGATTAAAAATCTAGATTGCATCGCCATCGTTGGCATCGCCGTTCGTATGCCTGGGGCAGCAGACGTGCGTCAATTTTGGGAAAACCTTAAAACCGGTAAGGAATCCATTTCGCTCTTTAGCAAAGACGAAATGCTAGAGGCGGGTGTCAGCGCCGAGATGATTGATCTTCCAAACTATATCGCTGCCAAAGGGATTCTTGACGGTGCCGAGTTGTTTGATGCCAATTTTTTTGGGATCGCACCACGCGAGGCCGAGCTCATGGATCCTCAGCATCGGGTGCTCATGGAGTGCGCTTGGGCAGCCATGGAAGATGCAGGCTACGTACCTGCTCAATACCCAGGACGCATTGCAGTTTTTACGAGTGCCGGCATGAATACTTATCTGCCGGTGAACTTAATGTCTAATCCTGATTTGCTTGAACAAGTAGGAGGGTTTGAGCTATCAATTTATAACGATAAAGACTTTGTTCCCACGCGTATTGCCTACAGTATGAACATTAAGGGGCCCGCCATTGATATTGGTACGGCCTGTTCGTCATCGTTAGTCAGTACACATTTAGCTTGCCAGCACCTTTTAACGTATCAGTCTGATATGGCTCTGGTGGGTGGTGTCACCATCCATCTGCCGCAGAAAGTCGGTCACCTGCATGAAGCGGGCTCAGCCTATTCACCGGACAGACACTGCCGCCCGTTTGATTCAACGCAAAGCGGTCTGATTGATGGCAATGGTGCCGCCGTGATTATTGTCAAACGACTAGAAGATGCGCTGAATGACGGAGATAAAATCCACGCGTTAATCAGAGGTAGTGCGATTAACAACGATGGTTCGGATAAGGTTGGCTACGCGGCACCGAGCGTAAACGGCCAGGCTGAAGCGATTCTTGAAGCGCTCGCCGTTGCCGAAGTCGAGGCCGATTCGATCAGCTACGTAGAGGCTCACGGCACCTCTACGCCACTAGGTGATCCGATTGAACTTGCGGCCCTGACTCAGGCTTATAGGACTGGCACCGATCGCACGGGGTTTTGTGGTGTCGGCTCGGTCAAATCCAACATTGGACACGTTGATAAAGCGGCTGGTTTAGCTGGATTGATCAAGACAACACTCGCGCTCGAACATGAACTTTTGCCGCCCAGTCTAAATTGGAAAGCGCCCAATCCGAAACTTCAAATTGAGAAAACGCCTTTCTACGTCGTGCATCAGCCGAAGCCATGGCCCCGCACGGCTCAGCCCCGCCGCGCAGGTGTGAGCTCTTTTGGTGTCGGCGGTACGAATGCGCACGCCATCTTAGAAGAGGCACCACTAGCTGAGCCGTCTGCACCGAGCCGAAACCGGCAACTCATCACTTTGTCAGCCAAGACCAAACAGGGTCTGGCTGAGTACGCCAAAAATCTCGCGACACACCTCGCTAACAATCTCGACAGCAATATGGCGGATGTTGCCAGTACGCTGCAACGTGGCAGAAAAGCCTTTTCACAGCGCCTCTCATTTACCTGCCATTCTGCACAAGAGGCTGTGGATGTTCTGCGCACTGAAAAGTACAACACCTCAGAGGACAAAAATTTTACCAACGCAGTCTTTATGTTTCCTGGGCAAGGCAGTCAGTATGCCGGAATGGCGAAAGAGCTTTATCAAGACGAACAAACGTTCAAAGATACGGTTGATACCTGCGCATTGATTTTGCAGCCGCTTATCAAACAAGACCTTCGAACAATTTTGTTTCCTGAGCAGGATGAGATTGATCAGGCTAACTTACGCCTGCAAGAAACAAACATTACGCAGCCTTGCCTCTTCACCATCGAATACGCCTTAGCCAAGCTCTGGATCGAGTGGGGCGTGACACCAAAAGCGATGATCGGGCATAGCTTGGGTGAATATGTTGCCGCCTG
>CANKOW010000211.1 GCA_947484295.1 Alcaligenaceae bacterium
AGATCTTTGAGAACCACTTGATAGAGTTGCGACGGCGTTTCTTTAAGCCACAAGGTCTCAGGTTCTTTCTTCCAGACAGGTAGCCATTTGCACATATCAAAATGATTGACGAACTTTTGGCCTTGCTGGTGATTGGCGATTTGGAGTGCGAGTGCCTTATTCCAGACAAAGCGGCAGGTGCCGGCGATGCGACGCATGGCGCGCTGTTGTTCACCGTTTGGTTCAATCCGAAATTTGTAGGCCTGTAAGCGTTTCATACCCTCAATTATATTTGCGTCACCACGCCAGATCACCAAATCACCTGTGTAAAAGTTGTATTTGTCAGGTAAAAATTCAGTGAGTCTTTGCAACAAAAACTTGTGTTTTGTAACCAAATATTGTCATGGCGTAAGTGCCAAAAAGAGTGGGCAATAGACTAAGGCTGCATAGCGATGACCATTGTTTGCCAAGATATTGAATAGAAGTAAACTGTTAAGTCAGAAAACAACAAGGACACCTGCGGTGTCCGCGCTATTCATCCTCCCCCTGAACGAGGAGGATTTCCGCGCACTTGGTTAAATTCTCATTCACCGGAGGCATCATGTTTAAAACTGTTGCAAACCTTTTCGCACTGCTCATTGCTGCTCTTGTCATGATCGCGCCGACACACGCACAAACGTTTCCAGAGCGCTCAGTCAAAATAGTAGTGCCCTACCCACCCGGTGCGTTTAACGATTCGTTGGCACGTATTTCTAGCGAAAAGCTCACCAAGCTTTGGAACCAAACCGTTGTCGTTGAAAATAAGCCGGGGGGCAACACCACCATCGGCAACAACTATGTAGCCAAGTCGGCTGGCGATGGCTACACGATTTTAGTCACGCCCTTACCCTTCTCGGCTTTACCAGCTTTGTACGGAAAAAAACTTCCCTACGATGCACTGAACGATTTTCAAGCGCTGATTTTGGCTGGTGTGGCCAACAACGTACTGGCGACTCGCAAAGGCCTTGGTATTAAAGACGTCAATGAGTTAATTGCCTTTGCCAAAAAGAACCCAGGCAAACTCAACTACGGCTCAACCGGCTCTGGCTCGTCAAACCATCTGTCGATGGAACTATTAATGAGCATGACTGACATCAAACTCACGCACGTGCCCTACAAAGGCAGCGCCCCCGCAGTAGCAGCGCTCATGGCGGGTGAAATCGATGTACTCTTTGACAATATTCCAAATATTCTTGGGCAAATCAAAGCGGGCACTGTCACAGCAATTGCGGTCACTGGCTTAAAACCTTCGCCACTTTTACCTGGCATCCCAACAGTTGCTGAAACGGGTGCCCCTGGTTTTGAAGTGAACGTCTGGTTTGGCATGCAAGTGCCTGCGGCAACACCTAAAGCTATCGTGGCTCAAATCAATCGTCAACTCGCTGCAATCTTTCGCGAACCCGACATCACCAAACGCTTTACGGATGCGGGCGTAGCTGTGGTTGCAAGTACCCCTGAAGAATTCAGCGCCTTGCTCAAAAGCGAAGTCGCCAAGTGGGGCAAAGTTGTTCAAGACGCGAATATTAAGCTCGAGTGAAGGGTGCCCGCAGGACCTCGCAAGGGGTAGTGGATTAAGCCCTCGACGCGGTCTGACCTGTCAAGTATTGTGAAGAAAAACCTTTGAGTCACCAAGTCAATTACCCCAATCTGAACGCTAGGGTTTCACGAGCAAAATGATGAAAATTAAAGATGTCACCCTCACCTTGTTTAGCTGGGACGATATCCCTGCAACAAGCTACGGCGCGCACACGGGTCGTTTCTCGGGCGGCAGCAAGCTAGGCTTGCTGGCCATCACCACCGATCAAGGGATTACAGGCCACGCCTTTTTAGGCTCAGCGTTCTATCCTGCTGATATGGATGGCGCTAGCTTGATTAAGTATCTCAAGCCGATTCTGCTCAATCAAAATCCGCTTGACCGCGAGCGTCTCTATAAGGCGATGTGGAAGCGCGTTCGCACCACGACCGCGCGCGCCATTGGTGCGATGGATGTCGCACTTTGGGATATCGCCGGAAAAATCGCTGGCCTGCCGATTCATCAACTGCTAGGCTCTTATCGTGATCGCATTCCGGCTTACATCAGCTCAGCCGTGTTGGCTGCTCCAGAGGCGTATGCCGAAGAAGCGCAACACTACAAGTCACTGAACATGGCCGCCTACAAAATTCATCCGCCGCAAATCTGGCAAGATGATATCAAGGTATGTGAGGCTGTACGCAAGGCCGTTGGAGACGACTACACCTTGATGTTGGATTCGGTCTGGAGCTACGACTACCCCGCCGCCTTGCGGGTTGGGCAGGCAATCGAAGCGCTTGGCTTTTATTGGTATGAAGATCCGTTAGCCGATGCCGATATCTACAATTACATTGAACTGAAAAAGCACCTGACGATCCCAATCATGGCAACTGAATATCCAGCGGGCGGTTTGGATTCGTATGCGCCTTGGATCAAAGAACGCGCCACCGATTTCTTACGTGGCGATGTCGCAGTAAAGGGTGGCATCACAACACTGATCAAGACTGCGCATTTAGCTGAAGCCTTTCATTTAAATTATGAAGTGCACCACGGTGGCAACTCGCTCAATAACTTCGCGAATTTACACGTGATCATGGCGCTTCAAAACACTGAGCTTTTTGAAGTGCTGTTACCAGCAGAATCGCAAAAATATGGGCTGCTGCAGGATATCGAAATCGATGCGCAAGGCATGATTCACGCACCCATGTCACCTGGCCTTGGTGCACAAATCGATTTTGAACTGATAAAAAGAAAGACACTTGGAGTGTTGACCTAACAGGATTCGCCAAGCGTCCCTGAGACTCGCGCACGATCATTGCTGGAAAGCAATTGGCTGTGTGGTCGCGCGTTACTAAAAAATAACGCTTGCGAAGCCTCAGGCCTTGACCTCTGACACATGAACAGGCTCATACTGCCGCCAGACGCAAGCGCCTTTGGCAGCTTTATCCAACGCGGCCAAGTATTTTTCGTGCGCAAATAAGTCATCGGCGCTCGGCAAAATAACCGGCAAGTTCAAGGCTTCAAGGCGTTGCTCGTTTGCCGCCACGCTGGCGGTTTCTGGCACGTCAAAGTTGTCGATCATCAAACTATCTTGGCCGCGCGTCATCGCGAGCCACACCTCAGCGAGCAGTCGCGAATCTAACAGTGCGCCGTGTAACTGTCGGTGCGCGTTTGATACCCCATAGCGATCACACAAGGCATCAAGAGAATTACGTTTACCGGGGTGCAAAGTTTTTGCGTGTGCGAGCGAGTCGGTAACGCCCGAGCAAAAATTCGTGACGGGTTCACGGTCGATACGCTTGAGCTCGGCATTTAAAAACTTTAAATCGAAAGGCGCGTTATGGATGATGAGTTCAGCGCCCTCGATAAAGGCTAAAAATTCGTCGACCTGCTCTTCAAAACGCGGCTTCGTTGATAAAAAGTCTGTCGTCAGGCCATGCACCTCAAGCGCGCCCGCATCACTGTCGCGCCCAGGGTTCAAGTACGTATGAAAGTCGCGTCCGGTGATCCCGCGGTTCAGCACCTCAATGGCACCAATCTCAACTATACGATGCCCATAGGCAGGGTCGAGGCCTGTCGTTTCAGTATCGAGAATAATCCAGCGCATAGTGTGACTGACCTAAAAAGGGCGAGCGAACGAAGGGCGATCGCTAAATTAACAAGTGCAAATCTACGGTACACGGTCGGCGAGTGAAGCGTGGCACCTGACTTGCATTTAAGCAATCCGAACCAATACTCCAACTATAGCGTGAGCAGCGCGTCCTCTCACATCCGCGATCGCGCATCCTCGACCCCACGGTTGGCCAGCAAGTCGGCGCGTTCGTTACCGGGATCACCAGCGTGCCCCTTGACCCAACGCCAGGTGATGTCGTGCTGTGCGACTAAACCATCTAACAACAGCCACAGATCGGCATTTTTGACCGGTTTTTTGTCTGCCGTGCGCCAGCCGCGTTGCTTCCAGCCATGAATCCACTCGGTCATGCCCTTCATCACATATTGCGAGTCGATATGCAGAGTGACCTTGCAGGGGCGCGTGAGCGCACGCAAGGCCTCGATCACGGCCATCATCTCCATCCGATTGTTAGTCGTCAAGGGTTCGCCACCGTGCAGCGTTTTTTCAACGCCGCCGCGCTTGAGCAAAACGCCCCAACCACCCGGGCCTGGGTTGCCTTTGCAGGCACCGTCCGTCCAGATTTCTACAGTATCTTCAATATTCATAAGGTCTTTTCAAACAGAATCGTTGAACGGCTTTGAGCCATTTTTTTGCTGCAGGCTTGCCCCAGCAGTTTGACGCGCCCCCTTGCGCGAGGCTGCCGCCGTTTTCCAACGCGGCGTGATCAGTCGCATCCCGGCCACCCGCTTGACGGCTGAAACCACATAGACGGCACCACACACCGGCCACCAGCGGTTACCGGCTGACTCGGTAAACGCGAAGCGAGCTAGCCACTTTTGCGACCGAAACGGCGGCACGTAGCAGCCAAAATGACCAAATTCGATATCAAACGAGAGTAATTTGAGCCAATCTTTTAACCGGGGTAACGACACCTGGGCCTGAGCTGGCTGCGGCAACCAGGGCGCTAAATAAGGGGTTCGGTGGCGCAACCCCCAGAGGCTCCAGGGGTTAAAACCTGAAATAACAACTCGGCCCTCGGGCACCAAGACCCGTTCAACCTCGCGCAATACCTGATGTGGGTGAGTGCTTGCTTCTAATCCATGAGGCAGAACTATTAGATCTACGCTTTGCGATTCAAACGGCAAATACTCTGGTTGGGCCAAGACCACGCTCGCCCAATCCGCTGCAGGCACAGCGGGCGACTCGGAGCCCACGTATGCTTTAAAGGGCATACGGTTGGCACGCAAGAAATCGAGGTTGGGCAAGCCAACCTGTAACGCGTGGTAACCGAAGGCGTCAGCAACCATCTTATCGACGCACGTTTGCTCAAAGCGCCGCACGTACTGGCCAGGTTCGCTCTGCAGCCAATCGTCAAAGTCTACAATAGGGAATTGTGGTTTAGACACGGGTTCTCAAAAAATGAATAAAACTCACCAACAGCTTGATTTCGCACAGCCCACTACCGGCATTTCTGCGATCTCGGCCTTTAGCGACAATTACATCTGGTTAGTCTCGAACGGCAGCCAAGCTTTGGTAGTTGACCCAGGTCAAGCCGAGCCAGTACTGCAGGTTCTGAAACAGCAACAACTCTCGCTGACTACTATTTTACTCACCCATCACCATCAAGACCATGTTGGTGGAGCCACAGAGTTGGTCGCCCAAACGGGCGCCAAGGTTTGGGGGCCCGCCAGCGAGGTCTTGCCCGTTTGCGACGTGGCCTTGAGCGAAGGCGACACCTTTGAAGACGCCACGCTGCAGCTCAAACTATCAGTGTTAGACATTCCTGGCCATACTTCTGGGCATATTGCATTTTTTGGTACTTTTGGCACCACCCCTATTTTGTTTTGTGGCGATACACTGTTTGCAGCAGGCTGCGGGCGTGTGTTTGAAGGTACCCCCGCTCAAATGGAGGCGTCGCTGGCAAAACTGGCGGCGCTGCCAACGGATTCGCGTGTGTACTGCGGGCACGAGTACACGCTGTCGAACATGCGCTGGGCCTTTGAGGTTGAACCCAATAATGTTGCGCTGCAGCGTTGGCAAGAGCACGCCAGCGAGCAGCGCCGCTTAAACCAGCCTACCCTCCCCAGCTCGATCGAACTTGAGTTGGCCTGTAATCCGTTTTTACGCGTGCGGCAGCCTAGTATTGTGCGAGCCGCCACCAACTGGGCGCAACGCGAACTCACCACCCCGGTTGAGGTGTTCGCGGCGCTCAGAGAGTGGAAAAACAATTTCCGTTGACTGCCATGCGCTTTTTTCGTTTGTTGTTCGTGCTCGGTCTGGCAACCCTAATTGGTTGTGCCGGTACCGAACAAAAAAGTCGTTATGTTGCCGAAGATACTTCGCGCACCATCGATTTAACGATCCCACCGCTCGACGCCTGGGATCGCATCCGTCGCGGTTTTGCGATCCCCAACCTGAACACCCCACTTTCGGCTAAATGGACGGCTTATTACGCCTCGCACCCTGAGGCGATGCAACGCATGGCTGAGCGTGCTGGCAAATATCTGTATTACATCGTTGACGAAATCAATCGGCGGGGTCTGCC
>CANKOW010000212.1 GCA_947484295.1 Alcaligenaceae bacterium
ACGCTTGTCAGAGAAAAACGCCAAGGCTTTGATTTTTCCGGCGCGAATATTTGCACCTACACCGCTTGGCGCATCCACCAAGACCTGGATGCTGTTTGACATTAAGTCTGTCATAGCAGGCGCTGTACCTTTGTAGGGGACGTGAACCATGTTGATACCGGCGGTGTACTTCAGCAGTTCAGATGTCAGGTGAGCCGCCGCGCCTACGCCCGAGGAGCCAAACGAGAGCTTGCCCGGATTGGCTTTGGCGTAGGCAATTAACTCGCCCGTTGAGTTAACGGGCAAATCCTTGTTAACTGTCAGCACCAAGGGCGTAATCGTCACCAAAGAGATCGGTATCAATGACTTGTAAGGGTCAAACGGTAACTTGCCTTCGTACAACGTGACGTTGGCGGCGTGCGCGGTGATCGTCGTGAGCATGGTGTAACCATCGGGCGCGGCTTTCGCAGCCTGATCGACGCCGATAATCGAATTGGCGCCAGGTTTGTTCTCGATGATGATTGACTGCCCCAGGCTTGTCGCCATGCGGGTCGTCACTAGACGAGTGACGTTGTCGGTGTAGCCACCTGGGGTGTAAGGAACAATCCATTTAATGGATTTGTTTGGGTAGTCTTGCGCGAAGGCCGCCCCTGACGAAAAAATCAGCGCTGTCGCAGCGAGCGCGTGTATCAAGTGTTTCAAGATAGTCTCCGGAGATTCAAGTGCAGTGGTTGCAAGGATAACCGCGAAAGTGGGAGACCCGGCATTGCGCGTATTGGGTATAACCCTTGTATCGAGCGGTTCATATTGCCGCCGCTCGATTCTGGACTTACCATTGTTCACTTCTGTTCACACTGAAAGGGTTCATGATGACAGCTCGCCGCGATTTTCTACTCTCAACGACCGCGTTAGCCGCCAGCGCGCTGGCACCTGGTTTGGCCCACTCAGCGACGTTTCCGACGCGAACGATTAAATACATCTGTCCGTGGCCGGCTGGCGGAGCGACCGATGTTGTGATGCGAGTGCTCGCTGAAAGCGTTGGTAAAATACTCAACACCAGCGTCATTATTGAAAACAAGCCCGGAGCCTCAGGGGTGTTGGGTGGGGCAGAACTTGTGAATGCGAAACCTGATGGTTATACGCTTGCTCAGTTACCGATATCGGTTTTTCGTGTTCCACACATGCAAAAAACCACCTTTGATACGCTGAATGACTTTACGTGGATTATCTGTCTGACCGGCTATACCTTTGGTCTGGTCGTGCCAATTGATTCGCCGATTAAGTCAATTAAAGAATTGGTGGCTTGGGCGAAGGAAAATCCAAACAAGTTCACGTACGGCACGCCAGGTGCGGGGTCAAGCCCACACCTGGCGATTGAAGAGTTTGCGCAAAAAGCGGGCATTCAGCTTTCGCACATTCCGTTCAAGGGTGGTGCGCAAAATCTGCAGGCAGTGCTTGGCGGACACACCATGGCGATGAGTGACTCGACAAGTTGGGGGCAACTCGTTGACGCAGGTAAGCTGCGCTTGCTAGCCACTTATGGCAGCCAGCGTACAAAGCGGTGGTCAAGCGTTGCGACCCTGAATGAGCTTGGTTACGAAACCGTCTCTGACTCTCCTTTTGGCGTGTGCGGCCCAAAAAATATGGATCCGGCCGTTGTAAAAATCTTGCATGACGCCTTTCAAAAAACGCTAAAAGACCCAGCGGTCATCGCGATTTTTGCGCAGTTCGATCAGCCAATCATTGAAATGAATACTGCGCAGTACACCAAGTATGCGAAAGAAACCTTTGTGGCTGAGCGCAAAACTATTGAGCGCTTAGGGATGTTAAACAAAGACTAAACGCTAAGCGGTTCAAGCTGTGGGTGTGACCCATCGAGCAGTCGATGGGTGGCAAACACCATCTTGCTAACCGCCTTGCGACTGATCTTGCCTTGCGGGTTGCGTGGCAACGCCTGAACCGAAACATATAACCTTGGACGTTTGTGGCGCGACATGCCTTGAAGCAAGGCTTCGCACTGCTGTTGCCAGTCGGGCTGCGTGCCTTCAGCGACGGCTACGATAATTTCACCCCAGTAGTCTGACGCAAGCGAAGTCACGCAGATCTGCGCGCATAAGGTGTTTGCCGCCAACTGAACCTCGATCTCGTCGGGGTTGACGCGATAGCCGCCTGTTTTGATGACGTCCGCAATGCGGCCAGTCAAAATCAACCGACCAGCTTGGTCGACATAACCAAGGTCACCCGTGTGATGCCAACCCTCAGGTTCGTGAGGTCTAAAACCATTGCTATCGATCAGGCCCGAAGACATGTGTGGCGAACGCAATAAAACCTCACCATCGCTGCGCTCTTCGTTTTGTGCGGCCAGCGCATCGGGTGCCTCGATTTTGATTTCGACACCCGGTGCTGGCCAACCCACGCAGGCACCCGCGGGCACCTCAGCTTGTGAAAAATAATGATGCGTGTCTCGTGGGCCTAAAACCGTGATTGGGTTGACACATTCAGATTTACCAAAGGTGATACGGACCTTGGGGCCAAACATGGCATGCGCGCGCTGGTACAGGGCTGGGGTCAGTGGTTGGGTTCCGGTAAAGATGCACCGCACGTGATCGTAGCGTCTGCCTGCTAGCGCCGAAGTGATTTTAGCGAGCACCGTGGGCGGAGCAAATATTGCATCGAGCGAATCACTGTCTAGCAGGGGGGCGATTTTTTCGATATTTACGCCGTCATGCAGGATGATCGTCGCGCCATGATCTAGCCAGGCAAAGGCCAGTAGTGACGCGCCGTGCACAAAGGGCGTCATGAGTAAGATTGTGACACCCGGCTCAGGTACGAAGGGTAGGGTGGCTTTGAGCAGTTGCTCGCCCAGCCAGCGTGCGCCGTTGGTGTACACAACGCCTTTCGGTTTGCCTGTGGTGCCTGAGGTAAAAAGAACGCGTGCTGACTGATCAAACGCGACTGGGGCGAGCGGTTCAATCGCCGCGTTCGGCAAAGAAGGCTCGGCAGCGATACTTTCTGCTGATAATGTACTGAAGCCAGCGCCCACCAGCTCGGGCGCGCGTTTTTTAAGGGTCAGGATAGTTTTGAATTTGGCGAGCTCGGCGCACCACTGGATTTCATCTAGGGTATACCCCCAGCTAAGCGGGATTTCAGTTGCGCCTGCAAGTCGGATACCATAAGATACCCAGACCGCTTCGATTGAGTTTGGTAGTAGCGATGCAACTGCCTGACCGGGCTTAAGCCCATTTTGTCTTAATTGTCTAGCGAATGCATGGGCGTAGTGATTGAGCTGTCCGTAAGTCAGAGAATGACCCACGCCATCAGAGACCGCGACATGCTCACAGAAGCGCTGGGCAAGGCGAGTTAGAGCTTCAGACCAGGCGATGGGTGGCTGTGCAGTTTGATTCATGTTTCGTTTTCAGTGCTTTGAAAAATTTAAGAGCCTTTAGCTGACTGCGGAGTGCGTGAAATACCGTAAAACTTGTACCTGAAATGCTGCCGCCAATAGTAAAGGTATTTAGTATCCGTTCCATTTTTCTACAATTTTTTTATCCATTCTGTGCAAGGTGACCCAATGAAAGTGAAAGTGAAGCAAACTATTGATCAGACAATCCAGCCAAGTCATGCGCGACGCTCGCTTTTGGTTGCTGCTGGCGCAACGCTTGCGGGCGCTGGGCTAGGCTTGCCTGTTCTTGCTCAGGCGCAGGCGGCATACCCCTCCAAGGCCTTGAAGATCGTGATCCCGTGGCCTCCCGGGCAGGCGACCGACCTTGTGGGCCGAGCCCTAGCAATGGGGCTGACCCGTATTCTTGGCCAAAGCGTGACACCCGAGAACAAGGCTGGTGCCGGCGGTATGATTGGCACGGATTTAGTTGCCAAAGCCGCTCCTGATGGTTACACCTTGCTTGCGGCTTCAAGCGGTCCGATTACAGTCGCCCCCTTGCTTCAGCCAACGCCTTATAACGTAAGCAAAGACCTGACTTTTATTGCGATGGCGGGTTTGTCACCTTATGTGCTGGTGACCGCTCCTGATTTTCCGGCTAAAGACGCGGCTGCCTTGGTCGCGCTGATTAAAGCTAACCCTGGCAAGTACACCTTTGCATCATCGGGTACCGGCGCGACGGCGCACCTGATCGCTGAGGCATTTAATGCCGGCGCGGGTTTGAAGGCTGTTCATGTCCCTTACAAGGGATCTTCGCCGGCGCTAACGGATGTCATCGCGGGTCGTGTGAGCTATTGCATTGAAACTGGAGCGGCGACCATGCCTTTTGTTCGTGATGGTCGACTGAAAGGTTTGGGCGTGTCACTAGTCAAAGGTAGCGCGGTAACACCCGGTATGCCTCCGCTGGCCACAGCGGCGGGTATTCCAGGGTTTAACTTAGGCGCATGGGTGGGATTAGTTGCACCTGCCGGCTTGCCTAAAGACATCGCTGATCGTTTGGCTAAAGCTGTTCAAGAAATCATGCAAGCCCCAGACACGCTTGAATTGTTTAACCGGATCGCTGTTGAAATTGATTTCAAACAAGGCGCTGAGTTTGCAAAATACTTAAGCGATACAAGTACTTTATTTGCCGACGTGATCAAGAAAAACAACATCAAGATCGAAGGCTAAATTCTTGCTGGGCAGTTGAAATTGGCCTGAGGTTTTGTACCTTAGGCCATTTTTTTGCCTGCTCGCCGAGTCAAACCGTAGGCGTAAGTGTGAAACGCAAGCTTAAGTCCGTAATAATTTGCTGCATTGCGGCAATAATTCATAAAAATACTTCTAAGCGGCGGGCGTTTTTTTACCTTACAAAAACCCTAGGGATTTCCACGCCACGCCGTAATACAGATAGAATAGAATCGAGTACCTAATGTACTCACAAGGTTCACAATAAATGAACGGGGATGCGAGATGATGGAAATGCGTTTTGAAACACCCAAAACAGCCGAGGCCGCTTCGGCGCTGATAGCTGCGACACCAGGCTTGTCAAAGATTTTCTCAGGCGGTACCGACCTGATGGTTCATATGCGGTCGGGCAACATTAAGCCTGAGTTGGTGCTTGATATAAAAAGCATCGCCGAAATGAACGTGATCGCCGTTGAAAACGGTGGTTACCGTGTAGGGGCTGCCGTCAACTGTATGCAACTTCTCGAGAACACCGCCTTTGCCACGATGTGGCCCGGCATCATCGATGGTGCGAATCTTGTGGGTTCGATTCAAGTGCGCGGCCGTGCAACCCTGGGGGGCAATCTTTGCAATGCGTCCCCCGGTGCGGATACGGTTCCTGCGATGATCGCTGCGGGCGCAATCGCCAGCATCGTTGGCCCTAATGGACGCCGTGAAATTCCTGTTGAACAAGTACCGGCTGGCCCAGGCAAAACATCGCTGACCAAGGGCGAGTTGATTGTGTCATTCTTCTTGCCAAAGCGTGCGCCCCATTCGGGTGATGCGTATTTGCGCTTCACACCCCGTACAGAGATGGATATCGCGGTGGTGGGTGTTGGCTTGAGCCTGACGCTCGATGACAAAGGCGTGTGCACGCATGCACGTGTCAGCCTAGGTGCTGTGGCTGATCGTGCTTTGCTAGTGCCTGAAGCCGCTGCGGCCTTGATTGGTACGACCGTTGACGCAGTTGCCTTAGCTAAATTGGCCGCTGCAGCAAGCGCTGCAGCACGTCCAATTGACGACAAACGCGGAACCAAAGTATTTCGAATCAAAGTAGCAGGTGTGCTCGCTAGACGCGCAGCAGAAAAAGCGCTCGCTAGAGCGAAGGGGAACAACTAAATGTCAAAGCATCACGTCACAACAGTTATTAATGGCGATCCGGTCGAATTTTTATGTCAGCCGAACGTCTCTTTGCTAGATGTCTTGCGCAACGAGTTAAACATGACCGGCACCAAAGAGGGTTGCGGCACGGGCGATTGCGGCTCGTGTAGCGTCACTTTAGATGGTCGTTTGGTTTGCTCCTGCTTGGTCTTAGGTGTTGAGGCACACGGCAAAACCATTCAGACTATCGAAGGGATGGCCAACGGAGAAACACTGCATGTGTTGCAGCGCAAGTTTCTTGAGCACGCAGCTTTGCAGTGCGGCATTTGCACCCCCGGGTTTTTGATTGCTGCACGCTCGTTGCTTGAGCGTAATAACAATCCAACCGAAGAAGAAGTTCGCTTTTGGTTGGCAGGTAATCTGTGCCGTTGCACCGGCTATAACAACATC
>CANKOW010000213.1 GCA_947484295.1 Alcaligenaceae bacterium
CGATGCTTATCGATCAAGTCCAACCAACGTAAAGGTCGAGCCAACACAAATTCTTTTTGCGCGTAGACAAGCTTGCTCCCCTCGAGTACAGGGCTGATGTGGTACGCCGAAATGTTACCAATGTGGTCAAACGGAAGCCAACTTAAGATGACATCGCTTTGGTGGCTGCCGCACAAGAGATTGGTGCCGATTGCGCGTGATAAAAGATTGCCATGCGTGAGCTCAACGGCTTTAGAGAGGCCAGTGCTGCCCGAGGACAATACATAAAAAGCGACATCGTTTAACGTTGCCTGATACGCAGTCTCGATGGGGGCGTGCTGTCGAAGATTCTCAACACAGGCGATGCGAGTATCCTGGAGTTCGGGTATACGGCTCGAGCCATGCAGGGCCTGCGCAAGCGCTGCGGTTGTGCAAATGAGAGGCCGATCTAGTAGGTTCCAGATATGAATCAGTTGTTCGAGCGCGCGACTATCTAAATCGTAACTGACCGGAATCGGCACCACGATTGGCTCAAGACCCGCGAATAGACAGCCCCAGAAGACCGGTAAAATATCTTCACTGAGTGATAGTTGCAATAAAACTTTTTGGCGCGGCTCTAGCCCTTGGTCTCTGAGCCCTGCGGCAATACACTTGGCTGATTGAACCAGATGCCCATACGTGAGGTTGTTCTCTTGGCCTTGCCCATCAATAAAAATGATAGGTGTTGCCGTCGATACCACCAGAATGGCATTTGACAAATTCTGCAGTTCGGACACACGGTCGGGCAAAGTTGAACCGTGTTGTATCGCAGGAGGTGTGCTCATAGGTTAGGCGCGGCGCATCAAAGGCAATTAAATATCAGAATGTGCCATATTTTACCTTTCGGGCACGAAGTAACCTCACAAAAGCCGACACAGGTGCCCAGCCTCAACGCGCTCAACGATATAAGGCGGTTGCTCAGAGCTTTGCTGGTTAACGCGTTATTTGTAGAGCACGTAGAAGTTAGACAGGTCGTCAAAAATCACAGTGACAGAGTTGTCACTTTCTAGCCCTGCGCGCACCACAACGGTTGTATCAAGAAAATAATTTTCGTAAGTCCAGCCAGTTGGCAGTTTCAGTATCTGATTGATGGAGGATAGATTTTCACGAGTCAAACTCGGTTGCACCCCACGTGTATAGGCATACATAATGTACGCGTCACCATTAGGTGAGACAAGTCGATGCGCTAACGTGCCGGCGTTCCAGATGTAATGTGCTTGGCCCTTAATCACAAACGGGACATAGCTTGACCCCGCCAAATTTTTTGAGCCGCGGAATTTTATGGTTTTGAAGAGTTCTACGAGGCTGAGACGCGTTTCGCCGACAACGGAAAACTTGAGGTTGCTTACCCAAAAGTATTCATTGACAACCGGTGTCAAGTTGATGCTCATTAAAGTCTGGTGGGGAACGCCTTTCAGAACGGTATCGAAGGTTGCGACGGGCTTGAGTTGTGCGGCCGCCGAGGCAGTGGTTATTCTTGCCATACCGTCGGGGCCGCAGTTTTGAAGGCGATAAGTCGAGAGCGTTGTAACGACGAGTTCAAGCCTCCACCAGTCAAACTGGGTCGCGAACAAGCTACACTGCCAATAATCTGGCTGGTTTTCAGGGCTACTGTTAGGCGGTTGAGACGTCGTTGACGGCGCCGGCGACTGCGTGTTTTGCGGAGCCTGAGCACCTTGCGGGCCTTGCTGAGCGGAAGGTACAGGCATTGTCGCCGGTTGGGCTAAAGCCTGCGAACACATTAAACTGATCAGCAGGGCAGGGGCTAACAGACTTTTCATATTGATATGAAAACAAAAAAGGAGTGGGAACGCTTTGTTTCAAGGCGTAGTATACGATTTGAGGCTCGCCGCAATGAATTAGGCTGACTGTTTGTGAGGTTTTGACAGCGTTAGCATCGTTTTAGGCTGGGTCGCTGACCGCTTTGAATCTATACTTTTCTGCGCGTTCGATTGGTTGAGTTCCGCACAGCCATTGGTGTGTAGAAAAATGAAAAAACTCTGTTTTATGTTGATATGTTGGCTTGGGCTATCAAATGGGATAGCTCTTGCTCAAGGGTGCCCGAAGCTGACCGTGACCGGTCCGCCGGGCTCTGCGCCCTCCTCTTGGACAGTGGACGGAAAACTTATCGGTGCCGCGGTCGAATACGTCGAAGGTATTAGCCGTGCGTCCGGTGTGAAGCAGGTTGAGTTTCGTGCGTTTCCAAACTGGACCGAAACATTGCAGGCGGTATATCGTGGTGACGTGGATGTAATTTTTTCAACGAACTGGTCTGAAGAGCGAGAGCGCTACCTGTATTTCATACGCCCGGCCATGTCTAGCCAATTTTTAAACGTTGTTGTGAGACGTGGAGAGGCTTTCGATTTCATTAAGTTAGAAGATCTGGCGACTCGTCGAGGGGGCGGTCCTGCGGGTGATGGTTACGGTGATGGACCCTTTGGCCAGTACGTGAGAAAAAGTTTAAAACTCGAAAGGGCGCCTAACACCTCGCAGGCCCTCGATTTGTTGCTAGAAAAAAAGGTAGATTACGTTTTCGGATTTGAAGATGCGGTGTTTAGCCAGTTAACGTCTAGAAACCTCGGCTCGACTCTGCAGATTTTGAACACGTATCCGACTCAAGCAGAGGGCTTCATCGCCTTTTCCAAAAGATCAAAGTGCGGATCAGAGCTCAGGCAACAATTTTCGGCTCAGGTGGAGATTGCGAACAGTAAGCACATTTTCCGCGGTCTGATGTCTAAGTATCGCGAGGTCTTTAATGAAACTTCTACAAGGCCCCGTTAATTAATGTTTGTTTAGACCGCTTAGGCGGATCATTATTTTGTCGGTTAAGCGTACTTTTATTATGGTGTACAACGCTAAATATAAATGAAAACTAGCTTAGTGGTGTGCCAATTATGACCATAACGATTGCCGTCGCTAACCAAAAGGGCGGTTGCGCTAAGACAACGACGACTGTTAATTTGGCAGCGGCGCTTGCAGAGCTTAAACAAAATGTTCTTTTAATTGATCTCGATCCTCAGGCGAACGCAAGCCATTGGGTGGGTGCGCCGAGCGATGCGCCTGGTATGTTTCAATTATTGACGACCAAAGTAGCGGCCACCAGTCTTGTGATGGAAACCAATACAGAGGGGTTGCGTTTGTTAGCTGGCAGTCGAAATTTGGCTACCATTGAAAAGTCTTTGGCCGGTGAGTTATCAGTCGAGACCCTGCTAAAAAGGCGTTTGGTTGCGCTTGAAAGTTTGGCGTTTGATTACGTGTTGATTGATACCCCGCCCACTATCGGGCTGATGACGTTAAATGCCTTGTGTGCGGCGCAGCAAGTCGTAATACCGGTGACAACTCATGTGCTGACGCTTTCAGGTGTTGCTCAGTTGATGCAGACGTTTGATGATGTGAAAGACGTGCTTAATCCTGGATTGCTATTGTTGGGTTTGTTGCCGTGTCGAGTTGATCAGCGTACGCGGCATTCAAAAGATATCGTCGATGCGCTAATAAAGCGCTTCGGCAAACAAGTTTTAGAGGCACGTATTCGAGAAAATATCCGACTCGCCGAAGCACCTTCGTTCAGAAAAACGATACTGCAATATCAGCCAAACTCAAATGTGGCAGAGGATTTTCGTGCGCTGGCACGCGAAGTGATCTCACTTCAGACAAGGTAAAAAAATGATCACGAAAAAACGCAAAACAATTTCACAGAATCCTTTGGACGAAATCCCAACCGGCGTCAAGCCTGCGGCTAAAGGCGCGCGTGTAGTCAAAAAAAGTACTGCGGCCACTAAAGCGATGCGTGCGGCTAAGACGGCTCAGGCAGCCCGAGCGCCCAAAAATACCGATGTACCTAGTCGCTTTGCCGAAAAGGTTGAACAGGTTGCTAGTCCCGTAAAAGCGGCGCGTAGAAAGCCTTCAATAGGCAAAGCCTCAGCTAAAAAACAAATACCACCCGATGCGCAAGAGACCACGCCTAGCCGTATGCAGACGGCAGAGCAATTACTGTCAGCAGAACTTAGCCCTGTTTCGGCGCTCACTGCAAACCGCGATGAAGAAATTATTGGTCATCCCTGTACGCCAACCAAGGTGCTAGAAGCACCGGCAGTATTGAGTTCGGCGACAGGTTCTCGGGGGTTATCGGGCCAATATTTGACTGCTGAAGATATTTTTCAGAACGAGTTGAGTCGTGCACGCGTGCTGGTCAAGGCAGAGGTCACCCAAACCAGACTGTCGGCTCAAAAAATTGTTTCGCGGTGGTCCCGTTGGTCACTCGCGGTCAGTTTCATACCCGTCCCGTTCGTTGACATGGCGGCGATTTCTGGCGTGCAGGTAAAAATGATCTACGAGTTATGTAAAAAGTATGAGGTTGATTTTGAGCACAAGGCTGCCGTCGCGATTGCCTCGGGAGTCGCGGGTGGCGCAGCGGTACAGACAATGGCAGGAGTTGTTGCGAAACAAATGGTGCGCTTTGCGCCCGGTGTTGGACCGGTATTTATGTTTGCGGTCGAACCTACGATCTCTTACGTGACGACAAAAGCAATCGGGTTAGCTTTTATCAGTCATTTTGAGGCAGACGGGAGAATGCACGATTTCAATCCAGAAAGAGTTAGACACTATATGGCAGAACTAATCAAAAAACGTCAATTTACATTTAAAGAAAAAATCAAGTCTGAACAAGCTTAAGCCCATGCATCGCGAAATAATCATCTTTTTTCACCTTCACAAATTTCCAGATGCGTAATCCAATTAAATCTGAACTCCTCGATTTCTTGACAGATTCAAACCCTCAGCAATTGAGGCATTTGGTCGCATTGTCTGGTCTGGTTGGTGTCCTCAACACGTTGTTGATTGCGGTCCTGAATATGGCGGCAGCCAATGTTTCAAAAAATGAAAGTGTGACCCTAGAGTTTTTTGGCTATGCGCTTATCTTTGCCGTCTTTTTATTTTCTACCAAGCGAGCAAACAAAGAGAACATAAAAAAGGCGAATGAGTTTATTTATCGCTTCAAGATCCGCATCATGCGTGACGTGTTTCGATCGAATTTACAAAAGGTTGATAAATTAGGTCGCGATTACATTCTTGAAGTGCTAAACAGAGATACCGAGTTGGTTTCGCAATCGGTAAGTTCAGTACTTGGGCTGTTTCAATCGGCGCTCACTGTTTTTTTCTTGCTGATTTATATGGCGACGGTCTCAGTGACTGCCAGCGTCATTTTGGTTGGCGCGATAGCCCTTGTATTTATGATCGGAGTGGCTGAGTTAAATAAATTGGTGGCAGCCTTTCGACTTTTATCCATTGAAGAGGCCAAGGTCAACGCGCTGTACGGCTCGTTTTTAAGTGGTTACAAAGAAGTAAAAATGAATTCGCAGCGCGCTTTGGGTTTGACGCATGATCTTATCGCCGACGCCAAGCACGTTAACGCCGAAAAGACAGTTTTGCTCCAGCGAATCGTGGAGTATTTCATGTATTTACAAATGCTCATGTATCTTGTCGTGGGCTTGATTATCTTTGTCGTGCCGGTTTTCTCGACTGATTTTTCGACCCAAGTGTTAATGGTCACGACAACGGCCCTGTTTTTGGCGAGCTCAGTGTCTGCGGCAATCGTGGTGGTGCCGAATCTGTCTATTGCAAACATTGCAGCTAGAAATTTACGCGAGCTAAGTGAAAAACTCTCGCTTGAGACCAATGAAAGAGTTAGCCCCGGACTGACTGAGTTTTCAGAGGTCAATACGCTGGCACTTGAGGATGTTACCTTCGTGCACAGTGGGGATGGTGTGTCTCGCCCCTTTGCGCTAGGCCCTATTAGTGTTGAGTTTCAGGCTGGCAAAGTATATTTCATTCGGGGCAATAACGGCTCTGGTAAAACGACCTTGATTCGGGTCATGCTCGGGCTGTATCAGTGCCAGTCTGGTCGGTTGCTGGTAAACGGACAACCCGTTGCTGAACCTAGCAATACGGCCTATCGGGATCTGTTTGCGGTCGTATTCAGCGACTTCTATTTATTTAAAAAGTTATACGGATTACCCGCCACCGATGAGTCAGAGCTGAATGGCCTGCTTGAACTCTTTCAGATGCAACACAAGGTCTCGATTGATGATGGCGTGTTCTCTGATCTAAATTTCTCA
>CANKOW010000214.1 GCA_947484295.1 Alcaligenaceae bacterium
CGCCAAAGACAAGGCGGGGCAAGATACTGGCCTAAGTGAGGCCGTGGCAACCGCCGCCGCTGATTTGTATTTGGATCAAGGGTTGGCCCAGCAGGCGCTTGAGGTGCTCTTGCCGCTCCAGCAAGCCGGTGCCCGCCACGTACACACCTTGCGTTTGCTGTTGCGTGCGTATCGTCAACTTGGCCGCTCGGATCAAGTGTTTGTGTTGGCGCGTACTTTAAGCCGGCGTAAAGCGTTACCGGTGATCGAGGCGTGTGCGTTGATTGAAACTGCGGCGGCTGCGCGTTTGCGTGAAACCTTGCACTCGGGCGATTGGCAAAAAATCTGGAAAGATCTGAAATCAGACGAGCGAACGTTGCCAGAGGTTGCTTTGGCCGGGGCTGCGGCTTTTGAGGCTGCGGGTCAGTCGCAAGAGGCCTCAAAAATTCTAGAGGCCGCTCTTGAACGCGAACTCGATCCGCGTTTGCTTGAGGCGTACGCACGCTGCGAGCCCTCGCAGGTGGCGCGTCGACTCGAAAAAACTGAAGGCTGGTTGCAGAAGACCCCCGAAGCGCCCGAGCTACTGACAACCTTAGGCAATCTTTGTTTATCGGGCCAACTATGGGGTCAGGCTGAGCGGTATCTTACCCGTAGCCTGGCGCGTCGCAGCGATGCGCGTGTGCATGCGTTACTGGCCAGTTTGTTCGATAAGCTCGAGCGGCCCCAAGAAGCGGCTACGCAGTGGCGTTTAGCGACGGCAGTGGGTACCGTTTTGCCCGTGCTACTCGCTGACTCTCACCTACCTGCAGCGGATATTGATTCAGATCCTGGAGTGTTTCATGCCGACGGCTTAGCTTACTTAACGGATAGCGGGTTTCCGGTGGATTGGGCCAAAGGCGTGTCTGGCTCAGCCGCAACACTCGGCGGCACCGATGTTCAGGGGGCTTCTGCCTCAGGCGTATATACGCCATCGCCGTCCAATGAATTTAATGAGTATTTTGACAGTGCCCCGATCGCACATTTGGGCGAACCCGCTACCGTATCGTCATACGCTGGACCAGGCGCGCCCGCCGAGACGGCAAACGCGTCAGCTTCGCCACCTGTCGCACAAAGTGGTGAGCAAACCGACTCGTCAGCACCGCCATTCACTAAAGCCAGTGGTGAGCACACAGGCCCCTCGGTGCCACCCCTTGTCTCAAGCAGTGGCGAAGCTGCAAAATCTTAACGCCGCTCGGTTCAGGTAGTGGCGAGTCTACAAAACCATTGCCGCCATTTGCCCCACACGGCGGTGGTTACACAAAAGATTAATTTGTTATTGATCAGATCAGGATTCAAACATGAGCACCTATGCGATAGAAGCACCAAGCATCGTTGGCTTGCCAATTATGGGAAGCGATGAGTTGTTTCCGGTTCGACGTGTGTATTGCGTCGGTCGTAATTATGCCGAGCACGCAAAAGAAATGGGCTTCACCGGTCGTGAAGATCCTTTCTTTTTCTGTAAGCCAGCCGATGCCTTAGTGGTGATCCCAGCAGGCAAACCAGGACAAATCCCGTATCCCTCTAAAACGGCTAACTTGCACTACGAGATGGAACTTGTCGTGGCGCTGGGCAGTGGCGGCGTAAATATCCCCGTTGATCAGGCTAATGACTGCGTGTTTGGTTATGCACTCGGCCTTGACATGACGCGTCGTGATTTGCAAAACGAATGTAAAAAACAAGGCCGCCCCTGGGAAATCGGCAAAGGCTTTGATGCCTCTGGCCCGATTGGCCCGATTCATCCTCGCGCACTCACGGGCACCTTGTCGCAGGGTAGTATCACACTCTCGGTGAATGGTATTCAAAAGCAGACAAGCGACCTGTCGAAAATGATCTGGAATATCCCAGAGAGCATTGCCTACTTGTCAGGCTTGTTTGAATTAAAAGCTGGCGATTTGATTTTTAGCGGTACGCCTGAGGGTGTGGGTGCCGTGGTCAAGGGCGACAAACTGATTGGGCACGTTGCCGGGTTGGGTGAGTTTGAAGTACACGTCGTTTAAAAGACGTCTTCTCTAGACCTTTGTATAAAGTGCGCTGATCACTCTACCCGCAGCTTGGGGGACGGGATTCGCGCACTTTTCCTTAAATCACACCTCGTGCTTTCCAATCGGCTTGTTGCGAGGCGCTGATCCCTAGCGAATCTAGAACTTCGGTCGTATGCTGCCCGAGCTCAGGTGCAGGCCGAGTGATTTGCCCCGGTGTTTTACTAAGCTTAGGTACGATGCCTGGAACCTTCACCACCGAGCCATCAGCCAAGGTGGCATCCAAAAGCATGTCACGCGCTTGGTAGTGTGGATCGTTTGCAATATCTGCGGCATCATAACTTTTGCCGGCTGGCACGCCGGCAGCGTTCATGGTCGTCAAGACGTCATCGAGTGAATGTTGCGCGGTGTAGATCGAGATTGCAGCGTCGATTAAATCAGCGTGCTCGGCACGTCCGGCATTGCGGGCGAGTTTTGGATCATTTGCTAAATCTGCACGATCAATCATTTCCATTAACCGTTTATAGATGCTGTCACCATTACCAGCAATCAATGCGTATTTGCCGTCTTTGCATAAATAAGCGTTGGTGGGTGCAATGCCTGGCATGCTCGCGCCCGAAGGTTGACGGATTGCACCAAACTTAGAATACTCAGGCAATACGCTTTCAAGCATATTGAAAACAGATTCGTACAGCGCGACATCCACTTCTTGCCCAACACCGCCTTGTTGCTCGCGGTGGCGCAAGGCCATCAAGACGCCGATCACGCCATGCAAACCCGATAAGGTGTCGCCAATCGAAACGCCTGTGCGCACCGGAGGGCGTCCGGGTTCGCCTGTGAGGTAGCGTAAACCACCCATCGCTTCGCCAATTACACCAAATCCAGGGCGATCTTTATAGGGGCCAGTCTGCCCATAGCCTGACACACGCAGCATGATTAGTTTAGGATTAATGGCATGCAAGTCTTTAAAGCCGATGCCCCATTTTTCGAGGGCACCTGGCCGAAAATTTTCAATCACAATATCGGCATCTTTGGCTAACTGACGAATGATATCTTGGCCTTCGAGTTCGCGCAGATTCAGCGTGATCGAGCGCTTGTTACGCGCATGTGCAGCCCACCAAACCGAAGTGCCATCATGCAGCATGCGCCAGGTGCGCAAGGGATCACCGGTTTCTGGGGGTTCAACTTTGATGACGTCGGCACCAAATTCGCCTAGCATTTTTGAAGCGAAGGGGCCGGCGATGAGTTGCCCAAGTTCAACGACCCGCAGGCCGCTTAAAGGAAGTGTCATAATGTGAGGATTTAATTTATCAGCCAAGGATGCGAGCTGCGATGATGTTGTTCAAAGTGTGCGATGTCGTTAGCATAGCTTAAGGTTAAGGCGAGTTCATCGACGCCCTTGAGCAAGCATTCGTGCCAAAAGGGATCCATGACGAAGGATCGTTGCGAGCTTAGGCCTGGGGCCTGTAGTGTGCACGCAGCGAGGTCAATCGATATTTCGCGGGTGGCGGGGTTTGCGTCAGTCGCGTTGTGCAACGCCAGTCGTACCGCATCTAAAGATTTGGCGTCTAGGCGAATCGGTAAGAGGCCATTTTTTAGACAGTTATTAAAAAATATATCGCCAAAACTGGGTGCAAGAATGGCGCGAACCCCATAGTCTGCCAAACAGTAGACGGCGCCTTCGCGCGAAGACCCGCAACCGAAGTTTTCGTCTGCGACCAAGATCTGCGCGCCGCTAAACAGCGGGCGATTCAAGATAAAGTCTGTTCGCGGTGTGCCGTGTTCATCAAAACGTAAGTCATGAAATAAATAATTTTTATAAAGAGCATCGCGATTCTTTTTTAAAAACCGCGCCGGAATAATCTGGTCGGTGTCGACATTGCGACCCTCGAGAGGCACCGCGAGCGCTCGTAAGTGCGTGAAGGCTTGCATATTATTGTTGGCCCATTAAAGTGCGTACATCGGTAAAGTGGCCGGTCACTGCCGCCGCTGCGGCCATGGCGGGGCTCACAAGGTGCGTGCGCACCCCTGGCCCCTGCCGCCCCACAAAGTTTCTGTTAGAGGTTGATGCGACCCGTTCGTTTGCTAGCGCTAAGTCGCCGTTGATACCCACGCACATCGAGCAACCCGGTTCGCGCCATTCAAGGCCGGCTGCTTGAAAAACTTTATCCAGGCCCTCGGCTTCGGCTGCCTGTTTGATCAACATTGAACCTGCCACCACGATGCCTGGCACGACAGCGCGTCGTCCGCGCAGAATGTCTGCAGCCAGACGTAAGTCAGAGAGGCGGCTATTGGTGCACGAGCCAATAAATACGCGATCAATTTTGATCGTGCTCAAGATGGTACCTGGCGTCAGAGCCATATAGGTCAGTGCGGCTAAGGCCGCTTGTCTGGCGTGAGGATCTGTCAGGAGTGACGGATCTGGAATCACGCCGTCAATCGCGACCCCGGTATCGGGTGTGGTGCCCCACGTGATCATGGGCGATAGCCGCGTGACGTCGATGCTCAGGGTTTGATCAAAGTGACAGCCTTCATCAGACGGCAATTGCCTCCAGACCTGCAACGCCTGATCCCAGGCGGCGCCTTGGGGGGCAAACTTGCGTCCATATACATAATCAAACACAAGATCATCGGCGGCGATCAGCCCCGAGCGCGCACCAGCCTCGATGGTCATATTGCACATCGTCAGGCGCTCATCAAGCGATAACCATTGCAAAGCGCTGCCCGCATATTCAATGGCGTAACCCACCGCGCCTGCGACGCCCAATTTAGCAATCACAGCTAGGATGATATCTTTGCCACCTACACCCGCAGCGGGTTTGCCGGTCAACTCGATACGCATCTGAAGGGGCTTGGTTTGCCAAAGCGTTTGGGTCGCCATGATGTGCATACTTTCTGACTGCCCAACGCCAAAGGCCATCGCGCCCATCGCACCATGTGTAGAGGTGTGACTGTCGCTACAGGTGATGATAGAGCCGGGTAACGAAATGCCTTGTTCGGGGCCTACAACATGAACAATGCCTTGCTGAGGGTCGTTGATAGAAAAATAGTGTGCACCAGACCAGTTCATGTTGTCGTCGAACTTAAGGATCACCTCTTTAATCTCTTGGGTGACGGCATCGTTGGGATCGCGGCTGGTAGTTGGCACGTAGTGATCAGCAACACCGAACACTTGTTTGGGGTTACGAATGCTGAGGCCGCGCGCGCGCAGATCTTTGAAGGCATGAAACGAACCTTCATGAATGATGTGACGATCGATATATAGCAATGACGGCCCGGTGGGGCGCGGCATGACGATATGCTGATCCCAGATTTTTTCAAATAAAGTTCGGCGGGTAGGTTCCTGAAATGCGTTCATTTTTTGCTCGATTATTCGGACTTAGTTTGAATCTTATTTTGAGTCGTTAGGCCGGTGGAGCACGCAATTGCCATGATCGTGTTCAGCAGATGCTTTTCACGGTATTCACGTAGGATTTCAATCAGCTTGCGGTGATATGTTTAGACTTTTGCAGTGGTTGTTGCGGTCGCTTTTGGATCTGTTTTTGAGGGCACCGGATCAATATGCGTTAGTAAATTGAGTACGCGATGGCGCTGCATCACAGCATGTCGTGCCGCTAAGCCAATATCGTGTCCGGTTTCAACTGTTAGAAACGCACTGACTTCAATGTGGGCGTCGACTAGGATCATATCGCCCATTTTGCGGGTACGCACATCGTGCACGCCCAATACGCCAGGAGTTTGCAACAGGGTTTCAGTGATTGCTTGAACCTCTTTGTCGTTGGCCGAGCGATCCATTAAGTCATGAAAGGAGTCAAAGCCAAAATCCCAGCCCATTTTGCCCACCATCAACCCAACAATCAGTGCAGCAATTGGATCCAAAATCGGGTAGCCAAGTAGGTTACCGACAATGCCCACCGCCACCACTAATGACGAGGCAGCATCTGAGCGCGCATGCCAGGCGTTCGCGACGAGCATGCTGGACTTGACCGCTTTGGCTATGCGCAGCATGTAGCGAAACAGCGTTTCTTTTGCGACGAGGGCTAAGGCGGCGACCCACAGGGC
>CANKOW010000215.1 GCA_947484295.1 Alcaligenaceae bacterium
TTACATCATCGCTTCTTGGTAATCAACATGACGCACGTAGTGACTGAAAACTGTATCAAGTGCAAATTTACCGACTGTGTCGACGTCTGTCCGGTGGATTGTTTTCGCGAAGGCCCAAACTTTTTGGTGATTGATCCCGACGAGTGCATTGATTGCGCCGTGTGTATCCCCGAATGCCCAGCAAACGCCATTTTTGCCGAAGAAGATGTCCCGCAAGATCAAATGAAGTTTATTGCGCTCAATGCCGAGCTGTCACCGCTCTTTGCAAGCATCAGCCGCAGTAAGGGCGGCCTGCCTGATGCCGACGACTGGCTTGATGTGCCTGATAAGCTTAAGCACCTCGAGCGGTAATTGACTCAGACTTTTTCTGTGGCCTGCGCACGGCAATGATTCAGCCAACTGTCGCCACTGCAGCGCCTCGTTACACCGAGCAGGTCGTGACCCACAAAACGGCCTGGGGCACCGAAAAACTTTTCTCCCTCACGGTCACCCGCCCGCCGGGGTTTAAGTTTGTCCCGGGCCAATTTGCCCGGCTGGGGCTCGCCCTAGATCCTGCCGCACCCGAAACACCCAACGAATGGCGTGCCTATTCGATGGTGTCGGCCCCCAACGAGAACTCGCTAGAATTTTATTCGGTGGTCGTGCCCAACGGCACATTTAGCCCGCCTATGGCCCAACTCCGTGTGGGCGACGCGCTTTGGATTAACAACAGCGTGTTTGGTTTTTTGACCCTTGACGCGTTTGCTGACGGCGACGACTTGTGGTTGATGGCCACTGGCACGGGGCTGTCTGCCTATTTATCGATGCTCCGCGACCCCGCGACCTTTACGCGTTTTAAGCGCATTATTTTGGTGCATGGCGTGCGTTACGCCATCGAACTTGCTTATCGCGACGAGCTTTTATCGCTCATGCAACGACACGCTGGGCAACTGATTTATTTACCCATCACCACCCAAGAACCGCTCACACAAGGTTTATCGCCCTCGCTCAGCCTCAACAGCTTGGCGCCCGCTCGCCTGACCACACTGTTACGCACTGGCGAACTTGAACAGCGCGCCGGCGTGTCGCTAGACCCAAGTCACGCGAGGGTCATGCTGTGCGGTAACCCAGAGATGGTCACCGAAATGCGCGGCCTGCTCAGTGAACGCGGCTTTGCGGCAGGCAGGCGCGGTGTACCCGGCAATCTAGCGGTCGAAAACTACTGGTAACAGTAGCGGGGTCAGCCTATGCGTGGCACTAACACGATATTTTGCTGCATTGCAATAAAAAACTGGTTAAATCAGTGATGCTCATCTCAGATTGGGTGATAATCAACTTTTCAAGCTCACAATTGGATTCGCTCGATGCTTTATCAAATGCATGAAATGCAGCGCGCCCTGATGGCACCGCTCACCCAATTCAGTGAAATGAGTGCCAAGTTATTTACCCACGCAGCCAGTCCGTTTGCCTACACCCCGCTCGCCAGACAAGTTGCGGCCAGTTATGAACTGATTTATCGCCTAGGTAAGGCTTACGAAAAGCCTGCTTGGGGGATCCCGACGACTGAGGTCAATGGCAAATCTGTTGCGGTCGATCAAGAGGTGGCCTTGGCACTTCCCTTCTGCAATCTGCTGCACTTTACGCGTGATTTACCCGCTAAAGTCCGCAAAGCCGACCCCACGATCTTATTAATTGCCCCCATGTCGGGGCATCACTCCACGTTATTGCGTGACACCGTTCGTGCTCTGTTGCCAAACCACGAAATCTACCTCACCGACTGGATCGATGCGCGTATGGTGCCCGTGTCACAAGGTGGCTTTAACCTGAACGATTATGTTCGTTATCTACAGCAATTTATGCGCCACCTAGGGCCTGACGTGCACCTGATGTCGGTGTGTCAGCCCACCGTGCCAGCCTTGGCGGCCGTCGCGCTGATGGCCACCAATAAAGACCCCTGTCTGCCGCGCACCATGACCATGATGGGTGGGCCGATCGACCCGCGTTGCTCGCCGACGCAAGTCAATCGTCTGGCAACTACCAAACCCTTTGAGTGGTTTGAGCAAAAGCTGATTCATACGGTGCCCCCGCAGTTCCCGGGCGCAGGCCGACGCGTGTACCCCGGCTTTTTGCAACACGCCGGCTTTATTTCGATGAACCCCGATCGTCACGTGAAATCGCATTACGATTTTTATCTTGACTTACTGCGCGGTGACGACGAAGACGCCGAAGCACATCGTAAGTTTTATAACGAGTACAACGCAGTGCTCGATATGTCAGAAGAGTTTTATCTGGATACGATTCGCACCGTATTTCAAGAGTTTGCTTTACCCAATGGCACCTGGGAGATCGATGGTCAGTTAGTCACCCCAAGTGACATTAAAACTGTCGCCTTGTTCACGATCGAGGGTGAGCTTGATGACATTTCAGGCGAAGGACAAACACGCGCCGCTCAAGATTTGTGCTCAGGGATCCCGGCCAAACGCAAACAGCACTACACCGCGCCTAAATGTGGTCATTACGGGATTTTTGCCGGACGCCGCTGGCGCACGACCATCTGCCCGCAAATTGCCGAGTTTGTTCGCAAATATTAAAGACGGGTTTAAAGATACATTTATCGGGCGACTTGTTTACCAAAGGCGTCTTTTGAGGCACCCATGTCAGGTAACCCGCCCGGTTGCCTGATTTCGATTGTTAGATACCATGCTCGCTCAACGCATCAATGCGCTATTGCCACAGACCCAGTGCACAAAGTGCGGCTATCAGGGTTGTGAGCCTTATGCGCAGGCCATTGCCTCAGAAGGGGCTGCGATTAATCGCTGCCCTCCGGGTGGCGAGGCCGGCATCGCGGCCTTAGCGCAACTGCTTCAGCTGCCGGTGATTGCGCTCGACACAGATTGCGGCGCGCATCAGCTGCTGCAAGTTGCCGTAATTGACGAACAGTTTTGTATTGGTTGCACCCTTTGTATTCAAGCCTGCCCCGTTGATGCCATTATCGGTGCCTCAAAACTGATGCACACCGTTTTGCCTGAGCAATGCACAGGCTGCGACTTATGTGTCGCCCCCTGCCCGGTGGATTGCATCTCGATGGTTCCGGTAATTCCGCAGCGCAGTTGGACATCCCAAGATGCCGCGCGCGCTCGAGCCTACTTTGAGGCGCGGCAAAGACGCCTAGCAAAAGGGCCTGAATCGCTCAGGCAATCGCCAGAATTTGGCGATTCTGCCGCAGTCATCGCACATCACTCGACCACACACGACACGCCAGAGGTCGGATCGCCTGATCACTCAGACAAGCAGCAGGCCATTGCTCGAGCATTGGCTCGGGCGCGCGCGAGACGAGCAGTGCGGCAGACAAGCTAAAGGCGGACAGTTTAAGTCTATGAACCCAGATAAACGACGCGAGATTTTTAGCCGAATGCAGGCAGCCAACCCGCAGCCCACGACCGAGCTCGAATACAAAAGCGATTTTCAATTGCTGATTGCGGTCTTGTTGTCAGCCCAGACGACCGATAAAGCGGTCAACTCGGCGACACGAAAGTTTTTTCCTAAGCATGGCACCCCAAAAGGCCTACTCGCCTTGGGTGAGGCCAAGCTTACCGACTACATTAAGACGATCGGTCTATATAAAAACAAGGCAAAAAACGCCTTGGCCACGTGTCAGATTTTGCTTGATCAGCATAAGGGTAAGGTCCCGCAAACGCGCGAAGCGCTTGAGGCCTTGCCAGGGGTGGGTCGTAAAACAGCGAACGTGGTGTTGAATACGGTGTTCGGTCAGCCCACCATTGCTGTCGATACCCACATTTTCAGGGTCTCAAACCGAACAAAAATCGCCCCCGGTAAAGACGTCGTTGCGGTTGAAAAAGGGCTCGAAAAATTTGTACCTGACGAGTTCAAACTCAATGTGCACCATTGGCTGATTTTGCACGGACGCTACATTTGCGTGGCACGCACCCCAAAATGCCCACAATGCGGGATTGCCGATTTATGTGAATATCGGCCAAAGACTAAGGCTTGAGCACTGCCACCTAAAAGGCGCCCTGCTTAGCATCGGCGCCGCAACCAGCAACCTGGTGCGTGGCCCAGGGTAATGGCTAAGACTTCCCCTCCTTATGGCAAACCCCCATTCTGTTTTTGCTGCACTTGCGTCATAATGCGCGCTCGCCTTAAAAATACTCCATTCGCAAAGATACGCATGAAAGACATCATCCTTGAGACAACCCATCTCACCAAGGAGTTTAAAGGTTTCGTCGCGGTCAACGACGTCTCGCTCAGTGTTCAAAGGGGCCAGATTCACGCTTTGATCGGTCCCAACGGTGCGGGCAAGACCACCTGTTTTAACTTACTGACTAAATTTTTGCCTCCAACACGCGGCAAGATTCAATTTAATGGTGTCGACATCACGGGCGATCGCCCTGCCCAGATCGCGCGTCGCGGCATCATTCGCTCGTTTCAAATATCGGCCGTGTTTCCGCATCTCACTGTGCTTGAAAATGTACGCATTGGTTTACAGCGCCAAACAGGTATTTCGTTTCACTTCTGGAAAAGTGATACGCATTTGAATCAGCTGAACGATCGCGCTCAAGCCTTGCTTGAACAGGTCGACTTAGGCGAGTTTGCAAACGAAATTACTGGCAGGCTGCCCTATGGGCGCAAGCGCGCACTCGAAATCGCCACGACCTTGGCCATGGAACCCGAACTGATGCTGCTTGACGAGCCCACGCAAGGCATGGGTCACGAAGACGTTGATCGCGTCACTCAGTTGATCAAGCGCGTCAGTGTTGGGCGCACGATCCTGATGGTTGAGCACAATATGAATGTGGTGTCTTCCATCGCAGACACCATCACCGTCTTGGCGCGTGGCGCCGTGTTAGCTGAAGGCAATTACGCCCATGTCTCAAAAGACCCCTTGGTCATGGAAGCCTACATGGGCACCACTGAAGGCGAACTCGCCGGAGCACACGCATGAGCGCCGTCGCACTTGAAATTAAAGGCTTGAACGCTTGGTACGGTGAGTCGCACATTTTGCATGGCATTGACTTGACCGTGCATCAAGGTGAAGTGGTGACATTGCTCGGGCGCAACGGCGCTGGCCGTACCACCACGTTGCGCGCGATTTTGGGGTTAACTGGCGCGCGTACGGGCTCGGTGCGCATTGGCGGCACTGAAGTCATTGATATGCCAACGTTTAAAGTTGCCAAGCTAGGCGTGGGCTACTGCCCCGAAGAACGCGGCATCTTTGCAAGCTTATCGTGCGAAGAAAATCTACTGCTACCACCACCAGTGGGCTCTTTAGGTGGCGGCATGTCGCTGTCAGAAATTTACGAAATGTTTCCGAATTTGCTTGAGCGCCGCAACTCGCCCGGCACCCGCTTATCAGGCGGTGAACAGCAAATGTTGGCCGTTGCCCGCATCTTGCGTACCGGCGCCAATCTGTTGTTACTTGACGAAATTTCTGAAGGCCTTGCGCCCGTGATTGTTCAGGCGCTGGGTCGCATGATCAAGATGCTAAAAGCCAAGGGCTACACCATTGTGATGGTTGAGCAGAATTTTCGTTTTGCCGCCCCCTTAGCAGACCGCTTTTACGTCGTCGAGCATGGCCAAATCGTCGAGCATTTTGACGCCGCCGAACTGCAATCCAAGCAAGGTATTTTGACCGAGTTGTTAGGCGTTTAATTATTATTTGCTTTCTATGTTGACGTCTTTGCAGTCGGACGTTTAATTTTTTTACGTGTCGTAATATTTCGGAGATCCACAATGAAACTTCGCACTCTAAGTGCTTCGCTGATGATGGCCGGTTTTGGCCTTGTTTCACAATCGGCTTTAGCCAATATTTCTGATGATGTTATTCGGATCGGTTTTGTTACCGACATGGCAAGCGTCTACTCTGATATCGACGGCCCTGGCGGCATCGAAGCGGCGCGTATGGCCATCGCTGATATGGGCGGCCAAATCAATGGCAAAAAAATCGAACTGCTGTTTGCAGATCATCAAAATAAGGCCGACGTCGCTGCTGCAAAAGCACGTGAATGGTTTGATCAACAAAA
>CANKOW010000216.1 GCA_947484295.1 Alcaligenaceae bacterium
CAAACCGGGTGACACCCTTGAACTTATCATCGATATCGAATCTTGCGATGTCGAGTCGATTGTGTACCGTGGGCACGCCTTGGTCGATGGCCATAAGGTTCTTGAGCTTGCCGACACCGTCGGCTCAATGCTCGACATTAGCGAGTTCGACGATCCGGTGGCACTCGCGGCCGATTTTGCCCTGCTGAGTGCGGGTGGTCGTGCGATAGGGGCTTTCATGGGCGTTCCTCGGCCATCTTTAACTGACTTGCAGGCGTCAACCCCCGAGCACCTTCAGGCTCAGCTTGCGGTGCCTGCGCAGGCGGCTTTTTTTGAAGATCATTTTCCCCGTCGGCCGGTGTTTCCTGCAACCCTGCTGCTCGATGCACTGTTACAGTTGGCAGTCCGTGTGGCGGCGCAAGCCGCCAGCGGCAAGACGCTGCGCCTGACGCGCATCACAAACGTCAAGGTGCGTGCCTTTACAGCACCTGGGGCAAGCTTGGTGCTGTCGGCCCTGCTGGCCGCGCCTGGCTCAGACGAGTTCGAACCCTACATGGTCAAGCTCACTGCTCAGGGCGAAGGCAAAACCATTGCAGGCGCCAAGATGTATTTTGCGCTTGCCGGAGACACTGAATGATGACACGACGTCGCGTTGCAATTACAGGTATCGGACTGGTCACCCCAGCCGGCCTTGACGTAGCCTCAACCTGGGCCCGTATCAAAGCGGCGCGCAGCTGCGCTGGCCCGATCACGATTTTTGATGCTTCGGGGTTCTCGACTCGCATCGCTGCTGAGGTCAAAGGGTTTGATGATTTACCACCGATTGACGATCGCAAGTTGCTCAAGTACGCCAGCCGTGCGCACAGGTTTGCCTTAGGCGCAGCGGATCAGGCGATCGCTGATGCAGGCGTGCGCCCGACCGCACAAGACGCAGCACGTTGGGGTTGTGTCGTGGGCGCAGGCATGATGACCATCGGGCATAACGAGCTCGCCGCTGTACAACGCACCGCGGCACCTGACGGTGAGTTCGTTGCAAGTGCGCTATTCGCTGAACCGGTTGCCAACGATGTGATGGCTTTTAGTCGTAGCTTGTCTACCGCGGGTATTTCGCTCTTGCTTCGTCGTTTTGGCATACGCGGTTACGCCTCAACGGTACACACCGCGTGTGCCTCAGGTGGCCAGGCAATCGGTACCGCGATGCGTCTGATTCGGCGTGGTTTAGCCGATCGGGTCTTGACAGGTGGCTTTGATTCGATGATTTCACCGGTTGGTTTGTCGGGCTTTTGCCTGCTGTCCGCCGTCTCACCCGACAATGATCAACCTGAGCGCGCCAGTCGCCCGTTTGATTTAACCCGCAACGGCTTTTTGTTGGGCGAGGGGGCTGGGTTTTTAGTGCTCGAAGAATGGACTTCTGCCGTGCAACGCGGTGCAACGATTTACGCTGAACTCGCGGGCGACGGTAATTCACTGTCGTCTTATCGCATTACTGATTCACACCCCTCGGGCGATGGCCCGATTCAGTCGATGCGTCGGGCGATTGCAGATGCTGGTGCACAGAACGCCGATATCGATTACTTAAACGCGCACGGCACCTCCACACCGATGAATGATCGCAGCGAGTGTGCTGCAGTCAAGGCGGTGTTTGCAGGTCGGGTCAACGCTGTGGGGTTGAGCTCAACCAAAAGCGTGACGGGTCACTTGATCGCTGCGGCGGGGGCGGTCGAGGCAGGCTTGTGCGCGTTAGCGATTCGCGATAGTTTGATGCCGCCTAATGCGAATTTGCAACAAGTCGACCCTGATTGTGATGTCAATATTGTTCGCGATGAACCGCGCGCGCAGCGCATCGGGATGGCACTTTCGAACTCGCTAGGGTTCGGTGGCAGCAATAGTTGCCTGGCGTTTCGGCATCCCGAAGATACCGCGGCACTTGTCGCTTCAGGACGGTGAGCACCATGAGTCGAATTGTCATTACCGGAACGGGCGCGATTTGCGGCGCTGGCACAGACCCCGCCAGCATTGTTGACACCTTGTTAGCGGGGCGCTCAGCGTTGGCGCCCATTGCCAGTTTTAATGCCGAGCCGTTTCGAGGTGGTTTGGCGGCTGAAGTACCTGATTACAACGGTGGCAAGTTGTTGGGTGACCGCAAACTACTCAAACTTGTACGCCGCTCAGATGTATTCGGCATTTATGCCGGCACCCAAGCGATTGAGCAAGCGGGCTTGCCCGCCTGGCAGGCAACGCTGACCGAAGCCGAGGCAGCACACTACGCAGATCAAACGGGTTGTTATGTGGGCTCGGGCGGGGGTACCGCCGAAGTGAACTATGATTTTTTCCCGCTGATGGCCGAGACGAAAGATGATTTGAATGGGTTCGGTCGTGAGTTGCCGAATATGGTCAACCCGATGTGGCTGCTTAAGTCGCTGCCCAACAATGTGTTGTGCCATATTAGTATTCGCCATCAACTCAAGGGCCCAAATGGTTGTATCACCAATCACACGTCAAGTGGGATTTTGTCTGTGATAGAAAGCGCCTGGGCGCTGCGTGAAGGTGATGCCCAACGCGTCGTGGCTGTGGGTCATGATGCCCCGATTGAGCCGCAAACCCTGTTGTATCTGGATCGTGTCGGTTTGATTGGCAAAGATTGTCTGCGACCCTTTGACCAGCGGCATGACGGTTGTTTACTGGGCGAGGGGGCGGCATCGTTCGTGCTTGAAACCGAAGTCTCCGCGCAGGCACGTGGCGCAACCGTGTTAGGTGAGTACCTGGGCGGTGGCGATGCCTCTGAGGGCGAGGGCTTGTTCTGTATTCGCTCTGACGGTGATGGCTTGAGCCGTGCCATTGCGTTGGCTTTGGCCGATGCACAACTTAAGCCCGCTGATGTTGGCATGATTGTGGCGCATGGAAACGGCACCCAAGAGTCAGACGCCTCAGAGGCTACGGCCTTGCTTCGCGTGTTTGGGGCTGAGATGCCCCCTGTGACGGGGTTTAAATGGTCAGTGGGTCACTTGTTTTCTTCGGCAGGGCTCCTTGATGCCTCAGTGGGGCTAGAGGCTTGCCGACGTAAGGTGGTACCAGGTATCGCGAACCTCGAAACGCTCGCGGAGTCTTGCGCGGGTTTGAATGTGTCTAAGCAAACGCGGGTTCCACGCAGCAACGTGGTGCTCGTGTTGTGCCGTGGCTTTGCTGGGACGAACGCGGCTTTATTGTTACGTGCGATCGCCTAACGTGACGCAAGCCGCGGCTCTTGGCGAAGCACTGCCTGATGGTTGTGCGGTTGATACAGTCGACATCGAGCGTGTTTTGCGGCTAGTCGACGCGATGCCCGGCGACCTAGATAAATTATTTTCGGCTCAAGAACTCACTGATGCGGGTGAGGGCGCCGGGCGCATTGCCAGCTTGGCTGCGCGCTTTGCGGCCAAAGAAGCATGCCTGAAATTGTTTCCGCGCGAGACCGCACTCAATACGATCACGGCCATGGATTTTTCAGTGGTGCGCGACGCGTATGGGGCCCCGCACGTCGTGGTGAGTGCCGCGGCTGAAATCGTCATGGGCAGGCACTTAGTCGCTGAGATCAAATTGTCGTTAACGCACACGCCGCTATCCGCCACTGCTGTGGCCTTGCGGGTGCCTAAAGTGATTGAGCCAAGTCGGGGTGGGCGCTTTTTATACCGCTGGTTACCTTACCGGCGGTCGGTGATTTTAGAAAACCTCAAGCGTGTTTTTGGCGCGCAAGTGAGCCAACAGCAAATCACCTTGTTGGCGCAGGCGCATTATGGGCACTTACTGGCGCTGTTAAAAGAATTATTTCAATTTCGATTTTTATCCGTGCAGCAAAAAAAAGCTATCGTGAAAGTCGAAGACGTATCTATCATGTGGGACGCCTATGCCCAAGGCAAAGGGGTCTTGATCTTGACGGGCCACTTCGGTAACTTTGAGGTGTCTACGGTTGCTGGGATCGAGCATTTTCCGCAGGTGAAGGGACACATTCATTTTTTGCGAAGGCCGATCAAACCCAAATGGCTGAGTGATCTACTGACGAATCGCTTTAAAAAAGCAGGATTTGGTGTGGTGGGGCGACGTGGCTCTCTTGAAGAGATTGTTGAGACGCTTGAACGCGGCGACGTCATCGTTTTTCCGTTTGATCAATATGCCAGGCGGCCAGAGGGCATTGAGATTGAGTTTTTTGGCTATGCCGCAGGCACCTATAAAAGCATGGCCCTTATTGCTTTGGCGACTGGTGCGCCAGTGGTACCGGCAGCCTCTTGGCGCGAACCCGATGGCACGCATGTGTTACGGTTTTTACCCCCACTCACACCAATCGTAGATGATGATGTCGGGAGTGAAATCACGCGTAACACGCGCGCGTTCAATCAGGCTCTTGAGCTGGCAATTGTGCGACATCCAGAGCAGTGGTGGTGGATGCACCGCCGCTGGAAAAATCAACCTACGTTAAGCTAGTGCGTTAGTTCGATTGTTGATGTTTGTCGTAAACATAAGTGCCGATTGCACCAATCGCTGCGCCACCCAAGGCGCCCCAAACAGGGTTGCCATCCGCGATCAGCGCAATGCCTGCACCTGCAGCCGCACCAATTGCACCTGCCGAGAGCGTGCGCTGTTGAGTGTTACTCATGTTTGAACAGCCGCCAAGGCTCAGTGCTGCGCAAACGGGTAAAGCCAGTAAGATTTTTTTCATCATCAATCCTTAAATATAACCATGTCAGACATCGTGCACAAAACCCTAAAGGTTTTTAGCGTTTGCAAGGAAACGTCTCGCCCAAATAGCGCAAAATCGTATCTGACGCTGAGGCCTGTTTGAACTGTGGATGCGCGGCTGACCATTTGATAAAGTTATCAATATGTTGTTGGCGTGTCAGGGTAGAGGTTTGCGCACAGACAAAGCTGGGGGCCTTTTGAGGATGGCGCGTCACGAGGTAGGTTTCGTAGACACCTTGGCTGTAGCCGTGGCAAAAGTTTTGAGCCGCTGCGTCTGCAGTGCTTGTACACAGGCCGACGAATTTTTCAGTGGTTGTTGTGACTGCCGGGGCTTGTTGCGCCGAGGTGGTTGCACTGGCGAGCGCCAGGCAAAGCAGTGCAAGGTGTTTGTTCATCATGATTTCCGAGAAGCTTCGCCGTTTTGGTCGAAGGGATAAGGGCTCAATGGTACTGCAATCACGGTCTTTCGAGCCGATTCAGATCCTGAGATGCGGTTGCTAAATCAGTCAATTGAATCATAACTTGGAAGTACAATTACGCAACATCCCTTGTTAATCGAGATCCTCAATGTTTAAAAGAATCGTCGCTGGCACAGTCACTATTTTATTCACTTTAGGTTTAACCGCTTGTGCGCCAACGACGCCATCCGCTCCGCTTGAAATTCGCTCAGGTGTGATCCAACAAATTACGGCAACACAAATCGCGCACAACCACGAAACTGGCGTGGGGGCTGTGATTGGTGCGCTGGGCGGTTTGGGGGTTGGGGCGCTTATTGGCTCGGGCACGGGTAAAGCTGTCGCGATGGTTCTCGGTGCGGTGGGTGGCGCTGTGGGTGGCAATGAAATTCAAAAACATTATGACAAGCCCGTTGCAGGTCAACAAATTTTTGTTCGTACCAGCAGCGGTGTGTTAGTGACTGTCACGCAGCCGACCGGTAACTTTCGCGTAGGCCAAAAAGTTTATATCGAAGGTGCGGGTACTGACGCCCGAGTTGTGGCCCAGTAAGGGTTGAGGCATATGGCGATTAAAGTGTTTAGCCTGACACGCAAAATGATGATAAAAAAAACCGCTGCAGTGCAGCGGTTTTTTTTTACGGTAATCGCTTAAGCTTTTTTGACCCAAGCGTTACACCATGCTGGTCCGGCAACAAGCTTGCCGGGGAAGATGGCACAGGTGCCAGCTTCGGGTGATTTGCTAACGTACAGTTGGCAGTTACTGCAAACTTGGCCATCAACATACTTAGGAAACTTGGCCTTATCGACTTGAG
>CANKOW010000217.1 GCA_947484295.1 Alcaligenaceae bacterium
GGACATCGTGCGATCCAATTAAATGGCCACACTGCTGATATCCCTTCAATGATCATCAAAGCGGGTGACATTATTGGGATTCGTGAAAAAGCCAAAGGCCAGGCGCGTATCGCCGAGTCACTCGTTCTTGCTACGGGCAACGGCATCCCGCAATGGGTTGAAGTTGACACAGTGAAGTTAGTGGGTACCTTCAAGCAAGCGCCTGACCGCGCTGATGTCGCTCGCGATATTAACGAGTCAATGGTTGTTGAATTGTATTCACGCTAAGCATTGAGCGGGCTTGCGGCTTAACTGCCGCAAGCCCGCTTGTTCGTTATGACTCTTTACGTTAGCCAGCCAGTTCGTTTTAGGCTGTGCTTTCAGTGCAGTAGCACTCTCTATCCATCAGCCTTATCGGTGTAATGAGCCGAGGGTATTGAAAAGGAATCGCAGACATGTCGCAAAGTTTTCTGAAGCCCCGTTCGATTGAAGTCGAACCAGTTGGCACAAACCATGCAAAGATCATCATGGAGCCCTTTGAGCGTGGCTATGGCCATACCTTAGGCAACGCCTTGCGCCGTATTTTGTTATCTTCGATGACTGGCTATGCGCCAACCGAAGTGCAAATTACCGGTGTTGTGCACGAGTACTCAACGATCCCTGGTGTGCGTGAGGACGTTGTAGACATTCTGCTGAATCTGAAAGGTGTTGTGTTTAAGTTACACAGCCGTGACGAGTTGACCTTGGTCTTGCGCAAGCAAGGTGCGGGTCCGGTGTTGGCCTCTGACATTGAGTTGCCACACGATGTTGAAATCGTAAATCCCAATCAGGTGATTGCAACGCTTACCGATAACGGCAAGCTTGAAATGCATATCAAAGTTGAGAAAGACCGCGGCTATGTCCCTGGTAATGTGCGCGCACTGATCGATGATCGTGCACACACGATTGGCCGCATTGTTTTGGATGCATCCTTTAGCCCAGTGCGTCGTGTGAGCTACTCTGTAGAAAACGCTCGAGTCGAACAACGTACCGACCTCGACAAACTCGTGCTCGATGTTGAAACAAACGGTGTAATCAGCCCAGAGGAGGCCGTTCGCCAGTCAGCACGTATTTTGATGGATCAAATTTCTGTATTCGCTGCACTTGAAGGTGCGGGCGATTCTTACGAAGCCCCTAATCGCGGTGCGCCACAGATTGATCCAGTGTTGTTGCGTCCAGTTGATGATCTTGAGTTAACGGTGCGCTCAGCAAACTGCTTGAAAGCTGAAAACATTTATTACATCGGTGATTTGATTCAACGTTCAGAGAACGAATTGTTGAAGACACCTAACTTGGGCCGTAAGTCACTCAACGAAATTAAAGAAGTGTTGGCTGCGCGCGGCTTGACACTTGGTATGAAATTAGACAACTGGCCACCAATGGGTCTCGAGCGTCCTTAAACACTTGACGCGTGACGGCATTACTGCCGTCACCGTCTTTTGGTAGTAGGTTGAGCAAAGCTAAAAGTAAGAAGTAGGCACCAAAGAGTAAAAAGTAACAAGTAAAGAAGTAAGAAATAAAGAAGCAAGAGGTAAACAATCAGTAGTACTAAAAACTTTATTAAACCGGCCCGCAGCAGAAGGTGTTTAGTGCACCACTAGCTGATAGAAGAGCTGAAACCACTCGAGTAGAAATACTCTTAATAGATTCAATAAGGATATCCCCATGCGCCACGGCCACGGTCTACGTAAATTAAACCGCACTAGCAGCCACCGTCTTGCGATGTTTCGCAATATGGCAGTTGCACTTTTGACTCACGAAGCCATCAAAACAACTTTGCCTAAAGCAAAAGAGTTGCGCCGTATCGTTGAGCCTCTGATCAATTTGGGTAAAAGCCCAACACTGGCAAACAAGCGCCTAGCTTTTGCACGCTTGCGCGATCGCGAGATTGTGTTGAAGCTCTTTGCAGACATCGGCCCACGTTACGCAGAGCGTAATGGCGGTTATACCCGCGTCTTAAAAATGGGTTTCCGTCAAGGCGACAACGCACCTATGGCCTTCATGGAACTGGTTGACCGCCCACTCGTTGCTGACGAAGTCGTCGAAGACGCAGCAGAATAAGTGCTGCTTTGATTAAAGTAAAAAAGGCCTCTGAAAAGAGGCTTTTTTGACTCCAGACGAAGTAAAACGACCCTAGAGAACCAGTGAATGTATTATTGGTAGTGAATAAAACCATTCCAGAAAATCAGCAAAACCATTCTAGGCATTCAGTACAGCCGGTCTAGGCAACTAGCCGCTTCCGCTAGCAAAAATCTGGTATCCCAATGCAGCCGTTTGACGTCATCCTCGTCTTAACTCACACGCCCGACCTTGAGTGTGCAAAGACAATCGCAAAGTGTCTATTAGCAGAGCAACTCGCTGCTTGTATTAATATTGGTGCACCGGTGGTGTCGGTCTACGAATGGGAGTCAGCGATACACGAAACCCAAGAGATTCCTTTGGTCATTAAAACGACCCAAGCGCAGCAAGAGCGCCTGGTAGAGCGGTTAGTGACACTTCATCCCTATGACTTGCCCGAAGCGCTTGTCGTGCCCGCTTCAGGTGGCTACGCGCCGTACCTGGATTGGGTTCGGCACCACACAACGATGGGTTTAGAGTGACAGCGATGTTCAACTGGTTTAGCCCGCGCATCTCGGCGCTGACGTTTGTTGCCCTCTTTATGGTGGCAATGGCTGCGCTATTTCATCCAGCCGTATACGCGGGCGAGGATGGCTTTTTAGACCCAGAAAAAGCTTTTGTCTTACGGGCTGAAATTGTCGGTACAGACAAAAATACCCTGAGTCTTAAATTCAAAATCGCCCCCGGCTACTACATGTACCGCGAGCGCTTTGAATTTGCCGCACAAACACCCACGCTCAAATTGGGCGAGCCTATTCTTCCGAAGGGGCAGATCAAATACGATCCAACTTTTGATAAAGAGATGGAGCTCTATTTTAAAGATATTGAAATTTTTCTTCCGCTTGTAGCTTCCACCCAGGCGTCACCACAGACGCCCGAACAAACACACAAAATTAAAATAACCGGCCAAGGCTGTGCGAACGCGGGGCTCTGTTATCCCCCTATGGATTTTTTTGTGATGGTGAGTACGCAGGCAAAGCTCCCTGGGTACACGCTGATTGCGCTAGCCCCTCAGAGCTTATTTAGCCGGTTGCTTGACGGGCAGTGGCGCGAACTAGTGTTTGCTGAAAATGATCTGACCTTGGCCGAGTTGCTGGGCTCGACGGCGTTGGTTGAAATCGTGTTGCTATTTTTTGTATTGGGATTGTTATTGGCGTTGACACCTTGTGTCTTGCCCATGGTGCCGATTTTGTCAGTGATGCTAGTCGGCGAGCAACACCAGGTTTCTCGCGCACGAGGCACCTTACTAGCGCTTGCCTATGTCAGCGGTATGTCTGTTGTGTACACGGCGCTCGGTGTCGCGGCGGGGTTAAGCGGCGCGGGCTTGGCGACTTGGTTGCAGACGCCTTGGGTGCTAGCGTTGTTTGCGTTGCTCCTTGCGACCTTGGCCTTATCAATGTTTGACGTGTTTACGTTTCAAATGCCATCAAGTATTCAAACTAAGCTAAGCGTAAAAAACAATTCTATTTTAGGTGGACGCCTCGGGGCCGCCGCCTTAATGGGTGCACTCTCTGCGTTAATCGTGGGCCCCTGTGTGGCTGCGCCACTGGCAGGCGCTCTACTTTACATCTCGCAAACCGGCGATGTATTGCTGGGCGGCTCAGCTTTGTTTGCAATGGCTTGGGGAATGGGCGTCCCCCTGTTGTTAATGGGCGCCTCTGCGGGTAAATTGATGCCACGCACGGGCACCTGGATGGAAGGCGTTAAACAGTTTTTTGGCGTGTTGTTGTTTGCGACTGCGTGGTGGATGGTAACGCCGATGTTGCCGACGTGGTTACAGATTCTTGGCTGGGCAATTTTGGTGTTGTTTTCAGCAGTGTTGTTACGGACCTTTGAAGCGCTTGGCCCCGAGGCAGGATTTAGCGGCATGCTGCGTAAAACAGTGGGGTTGCTGCTGACCTTATTGTGTTTGATTTGGCTATTGGGTATCGCGAGTGGGGGCCGTTCGCTACTGCAGCCTTTGTCACATCTTGCACGTAACAACGGAGCCGTCACGCCCTCACTCGCGACGACACCTGGAAAAAATACAGGTGTATCAGGTGCGTCAGCAACTCTTGATAAGAACGCCCTTGTGTCTGACGGATCAGCAACCATTGACAAGAACGCCCTTGTATCAGGCGGACCCGTAACCAACGACAAGAACACACCGGTATCAGCTACCTCAGCGCCCGCAACGACAAAAAATATATTGTTGGGTCAAGCAAGTGGCCAGGCACCCGCCACAGCGCCACGGGCGCCGCCTGCCTTGTCGTCTAACGGCGCGCACCCACCTTTTAAGCGTATTCGCTCAGTCGTCGAACTCGACAGGTTACTCGCACAATCTACGCGTCCGGTGATGCTCGATTTTTACGCCGACTGGTGCGTCTCGTGCAAAGAAATGGAGGCCTTCACCTTCACTAAACCCAATGTCGCGCAGCGGATGGATCAGTTACTGTTGCTGCAAGCCGATGTGACCGCAAATAACGCAGAGGATCGCGCGCTGCTGAAGCGGTTCAAACTCTTTGGTCCGCCAGGCATCATTTTTTTTGAAGCCGGTGGACGTGAACGAAAGGACGTGCGGGTAGTGGGCTTTCAGGAGGCCAACCGTTTTGCAGCAAACCTCGATCGCGTACTTTCAGTGAAATAAGTAGACAGACGCAACCACTCGGTGCGTAAATGACGTTCAATACGCCTCAACAAATTCATGCTTCATGACATCGCAGCCACTGCCGAGCACTTCGACCTCGACCATGCCGGTCATTATCCTGCTTGCACTGGCCGCTTTTGCAAGCTCTAGCGCATTTCGCATTTGCGACCCCTTGTTACCGGTATTGGCCAGTGAGTTTGGTGTGCGCACGGCTCAAGCCTCGAGTGCGGTCACTTACTTTTCAATCGCCTATGGCGTCATGCAATTTTTCTATGGCCCAGTCGGTGACCGCTATGGCAAGTTCTTCGTGTTGTCGCTGGCGACGTTTGGTTGTGCGGCCGGCAGTCTGTTAGTGGCCAGTGCCCCAACGCTAGGCATCCTCGAATTGGGGCGCTTCATTTCAGGCGCAACGGCAGCTGGCATTATCCCTTTGTCGATGGCTTGGATTGGTGATCATGTGCCTTACGAACAGCGACAGGCGACGCTTGCGAGATATCTGCTGGGTTCGATTTCTGGCATTGCCATCGGCCAGTTGTTGGGCGGAGTATTTGCAGATACTGTTGGGTGGCGTTGGGCGTTTGTTTTTTTGGCGGTCGTTTATCTGGTGGTCGGCTCGCTCTTAATTTCTCGTCGCCGCAGTGTTGTCGAGGTGCCAGCGAGTGGTGCAATCCGTCTGCTAGATCCTGTGCGCGAAGTATGGGCGCAGCCTTGGGCACGCATTGTGTTAGTAGTCGTCTGCCTTGAGGGGGCGTTTGTTTTTGGGCCCTTAGCCTTTGTACCGGCCTACTTGCACGAGCGCCATGAAATTGCGGTGGCCTGGGCGGGCGGAATCAGTGGTTTATTTGCTGCTGGTGCGCTGATTTACGCGTTTTATGCGAATTATTTTGTACGTCGTTTCGGCGAGTATCGCCTCGCTGTCGCGGGTGGCTGCCTGATGGCCTTTGCGTTTGCGGTGTATTGGTTTTCTTCAGTTTGGTATTGGGGCGTGTTGGCGAGTATTTTGTCAGGCCTTGGTTACTACCTGTTGCACGCAGTATTACAAACGCATGCCACCCAAATGGCTCCGGCAATCCGCGGCACTGCTGTGGCCTTGTTTGCGTCTTTTTTATTTTTTGGCCAATCGGTTGGTGTGATCCTCGCGTCTGTCGCGGTTGACCATTTAGA
>CANKOW010000218.1 GCA_947484295.1 Alcaligenaceae bacterium
ACGGTCACGCCAAAGACCATTGGATTTTGCTGTAACTTCGACACAAGATAAAAGTCACGCAGTAAATCAATATCGGCTGAAGGGATTGTGACGGGCCAAAACAACGCCTGATTGACCTGCATCAAAATCGTGTGGCCGTCAGCAGGCAGACCCTTAACATATTGACTGCCTATCATGCCGTCAGCGCCGGTGCGGTTGATCACCACAACGGGCTTTTTCCAGTGTTCTGACCAAACTTTTGCCAAATTACGTGCCAACACATCGGTGGCACCGCTCGCGCTGTAGGGCACCACGATCGTGACGGTCCCCGACGGAAAATCCGCTCGAGCGCAGCCAAACGATAAGATGAAAAACAGCGCGGCAAAAACAGCTCTTGTTTGCAACTTCACTACGTGCCTGCCTCGTACAAAATGTTTAAAAAACCGCACTCGCCCTTTTCGGGCGGGCGCAGACAATTGCTAGGCACAAGCCCTGCAGTCTTACAACTTATACGCCTGGCGTCCGATCAGCTTCCACTCACCGCCTTCAAGACGAAACACATACATGATGTCTAGTTCAACGTGTCCGGGCTTGCCGCCCGAATTCGTATCGCCCGACAAATGATTGCGCACAATCGCAGTGTCACCCATCATCGCGATTTTTTGATTTGAAATTTCAATTTTGACGAACACAGAACGACGCTCAACCAAAGACGAAACAAATTCAGCTTTAGTCTCAAGTCGCCCGTTCGAATGACCGTAACTTAACTGCGCACCGGTGATTGCATTAAGTTTTTGCGCATCGGCTGAAAGAATGGCTGCGTTCAGCGCGTCCATCGCTTTGGCCACATCCGCTTCAGTGGCCTGCTGTGCAAAAGCACTCGAACAAGCCAATACAAAACAAGTCAAAAATTGAAAAAAACGAGTCATGATAGTCCCCTGTAAATATTATGATTATTTGTAGGCTATTTATAGTCGATAAGTCGCACTTCCGGACAGTAGTTTTTGCGAGCGCAGTCGGCGCGCATAGAGTCGCACCAAAAGTTGTAACAACTTTAGTTACAAAAAAGTTGGATGAAAGGCCCTAAATACGTAGTTTTGCGTGTTGCCCTGCGTGGCTGAACTCTCTATCATTTGCCTATGGAAAAACGCCTCACAATCTTAGAAGTCTTAACCGAGCAAAATCAGAAATCGATCGACCGCCTTGATCGCTCGCTCGAGCGTCTTGATCGCTCGATTGCCGATCTACGTACGGATGTTGATCGAAAATTCAATTGGATAATCGGGGTTCAAGTAGGCAGCCTACTTGCGATGATTGGCTTTATGGCCAAGTTGGCGCGTTTCTTTTGAGTACACACATGGAAAAACGCATCACAATCTTAGAAGTTTTAGCCGACCAAAATCAAAAGTCGATTGATCGGCTTAACCGCTCGATTGCCGATCTGCGCTCAGATATGAATTGCAGGTTTACTGAAGTCGATCGAAAATTCACTGACGTTGATCGCAAATTTACGTGGCTGATTGGTATGCAATCCACCACGTTTATTGCGATCATCGGCATCTTTGCCAAACTTCTGAATATTTTCTAACTAGGCCTTGGCGCGCCAGGACCCTATGCCCGGTTCACTGGGCAGAAAAATTCAATTTCAAGCCGGGCCGATCCCACTTCATTGAAACAAGCTTTCCGGTTGACGATACTGTAATGTAGGCGGTCATCAAGTCTGCACCACCAAAGCATATGTTCGTCACATAGCCATCGGGTATTGGCACAGCACGTACAAACTTGCCAGCAGGCGTCACCACCGTAATCGTCCCAGTCACCAAGGTGGCCACGCAGATGTTGCCCTCTCCATCGATCCCCATGCTATCCAGACGATCGTAGTGGGTAAATTCGTACACTAAGCGCCCGCCGTGAGGCGACGGTGCAGGCTGCTTGGCAACCTTGCCTGGAGCGACGATATCAAAAGCCCAAATCCGCGCGGTTTCTGTCTCGGCGATATAAATCACCTTGCCATCGGGCGACATTCCAATCCCATTAGGCGCACTAATCGGATACACCATCTCAGTGATCGACTTGCCATCAATCGATGCATAGTAAATACCACCATGTGCGCGCGTGCGATCGTATTTTTTTCCAAAATCGGTAAAGTAAAAGCCGCCTAGTGTGTCAAACACGAGGTCATTCGGTGCAGAAAGTTTGTGCTCACCGCAGTGGGTATATAGCTTTTTGATCACACCCGTTGCCAGGTCGAGCCGGTCAATCGAGCCGCCTTCATAATCGGCTGCGGGGCCCATTGAGGCAAAATGGTTAGGCAGGTACCAACTGCCGCCGTTGTTGCAAATATAGATTGCCCCGTCAGGGCCGCGCGCCAAGCCATTGGGGCCGCCTGAGCAGGCAATCATGTCTACACGACCATCAGGGTAAATGCGCTGAATACGCTGATTACGGATTTCAGTGACCAAGACAGAGCCATCAGGCAAGGCCAACGGGCCCTCTGGAAAACCCATGTCTGTCGCAAGTACTTTGAACTCAGGCAACTCTGTATTCATGTTTTGTCTCCAAGGATATTATTTTTTTAGGATCATTTCAGCAGCCTTCTCAGCAATCATCATAGTCGAGGCGCACGTATTGGCCGATACGATATTTGGCATGATTGAGGCATCTACGACGCGCAATCCCTGAAGACCGTGAACACGTAATTGCGCATCGACTACATTAACTCTCTCTGAACTCGGCCCCATCCGTGCGGTACCGTTCAAGTGATAAGACGATGCGCCATAACGCCGAATGTAATCGAGCATTTCATCGTCGCGCTCAACCTGCACACCCGGCATCGACTCACCGACCGAGTATTGCGCCAACGCTTGTGTCTTTAAAAGCTCACGCGCAAGCCGCATACCATCCAGTAATACGCGTCGATCATTTTCATGCTCGAGATAATTAGGCTGAATGACAGGCGCCTCGAACGGATCGGTCGACGTTGCGTGTACGTAGCCCATGCTTTCGGGTCGATGTTGCCAAACCCCACAGGTCATACCCGGATATTTGTCTAGCAAACCAACATACCCTTCGCGGTAACTCGCTGGCGAAAAGACGCCTTGCAGATCTGGGCGAGCCAGCCCTTGACGGGACTGCCAAAAAAAGTGAACGAGCGATGGACTTAACGCCAAGATACTTGGCTGTTTAAATAACCATCGTGCAATTTGACCCCACAGCCGCGGTGCTCGCGCCAACTCGTTGATGGTCGCGATCCCTTGTACTTTAGCAACGACACGAATCGAAAAGTGATCTTTTAAATGATGGCCCACCCCGGGCATATCGCGCAACACGGGCACGCCTAAGCTTGCTAGGACACTAGCGGGCCCCACCCCGGACAATTGCAATAACTTGGGTGTATTCAACGCCCCAGCGCAAAGCAAGACTTCGCGTCGTGCACTCACGGAATGACACGCACCACCTTTGCCCCCGCGCACATACTCAACGCCAGTCGCGCGCGAGCCGTCAAAGATAATTTTTGCAGCATGCGCCCGCGTCAGTACAGTGAGATTCGAACGTTTACGCGCCGGGCGTAAAAAGATACGCGCCGTACTCATGCGGTAGCCACGATGGATATTGCGCTGAAAATAGCCAACACCCGCCTGTGTCGCGCCGTTGTAATCTGGGTTGCGAGGGATACCAAGCTCTTGGGCGCCCGAAATAAACGCTTCACTAATAGGGTGAATCCAATCAATGCTGGTAATCGGCATCAAACCCGAGCGACCGCGGTACTTGTCATCACCCTCGCCAATTCGCGACTCAGTTTTTTTAAAGAATGGTAAGACGTCGGCGTAACTCCACCCTAGGTTACCGGCTGCGGCCCAGTCGTCAAAATCTTCAGCTTGCCCGCGGTTGTACACCAAGCCGTTAATCGCCGTCGAGCCGCCCAAGGTTCTGCCCTGTGGCACGGCTACACGTCGACCGCCGGTGTGCTCGGTTGGCTCTGTCGAGAAAGGAAACGTGACCTTCGGATCAAAGACTTTTTTGATGTAGCCCGCAGGCATGTGCAGCATAGGATCCCAATCAGAGGGCCCCGCTTCAAGCACACACACTGACACGGATGGATCTTCGGATAAGCGATTGGCCAAGATCGAACCGGCTGCGCCGCTGCCGATGATGATGTAATCAAAGTCGCCCTGAGGCAATGCTAAAGGTGTCGTCATCTATATGCTCCAGCAAAACTGTCTTGCGGTAGAGTTGTACACGTTATCATGAATGCGCGTCGGCCTTCAGGGGACTGCGCAACAACCAACGAACCACGAAGATGGCCGGGCACCTGCGTGACGTCTTGCCCAGTAAATAATACGCAGCCCGCCTTCGGTCGTGCCAGCTTTCGTCATTGCAGCAGCTAACAAGGTCAATGCCGTAACTGATATGTCTGCGTTGTGTCCAATTTTGATGTCTAAAGCCGCTGCGCAGGTAGCTGCGGGTTTCCCCTGATAAAGTCGGCGGCTTTCTCGGCAATCATCATCGTGGGTGCGCCGGTGTTGCCTGAAGTCATGGCGGGCATCACAGACGCGTCGACTACCCGCAGACCTTCTAAACCTAACACCCGTAGCTCTGAGTCGACCACGGCCATCGGATCGCTGGCCTGCCCCATTTTGCAGGTGCCCATAAAATGCCACGCGGTACCGCCGCGCTCACGCGCGCAGGCTAACAGTTCGGCGTCCGTTTGTGCAGACGCTGGCGGAAAATCATCGCTTTGACCATATTTTGCAAGAGGCGGGCTATGCAGCATTGCCCGCGCCAGGCGCAAGCCATCAATCGCCGTTTGCTGATCGCGCGGATCGGTCAGGTAATTTGGTTGAATACGTGGTAACTCGAAAGGATTGGTTGAGCGCGCACGCACATAGCCCACGCTGTACGGTCGCTGTTGATAAAACCCCAGCGTCATCCCCGCAAACTGATCGAGCTGACCTGCGATACCCGCCGCATAGCTACCCGGTGAAAAATGCAACTGTAGATCGGGCTCGGTCAATTCTGGTCGCGACCCTGCAAAGCCAAAGGCTACCGAGGGGCTGATGGACAAGACACTGGGCCGGCCAAGTGCCCATTTAATAATTTCACCGATGAGCCTCACACCGCGCGCGGTACTGTTAATGGTTTGTACGCCTTGCACACGCACCACCGAACGCACCATGAAGTGGTCGTGAAAGTTTTCACCAACGCCCTCAAGCGCATGAAACACATTGATTCCCAACTCTTTCAAGACCACCTCAGGGCCAATGCCTGAAAGCTGTAATAGCTTTGGCGTATTGGCTGCCCCAGCACCAAGGATCACCTCGCGCTTTGCCCGTACAGTCTGCACGGGCGCATTGGGTGCGGCTTGATACTGCACGCCTACCGCGCGCTTGCCCTCAAACAAAATGCGAGTCACCTGCGCTTGCGTATGAACCTCTAGCCGAGCTTGCCCCCGCGCGCGTGCCGGCTTTAAAAACGCTTTGGCAGCACTGACGCGCCGCCCGTTCTGAATCCAACGTTGGTAATAGCCCGCGCCCTTTTGACTTGCCGCGTTGTAATCAATATGCGAGGGCAAACCGAAGCCGACTGCGGCCTCAATGAAGGCATCACATAAGGGATGGCGCCAATCGCAATTGGTAATCGGCAACAGGCCTTCAGATCCCCTAAAGTGAGCATCGTGCGGTGCCAAGCGTTTTTCAGTGCGCTTGAAATAAGGCAACACTTCTGCGTATGACCATCCAAGGTTACCGAGCTCGGCCCAATTGTCAAAATCACTTGCGGCACCCCGCGTGTAATTAAATCCATTAATTGAACTCGAACCACCCAGGGTGCGACCCATGCGAGTGATCACCCGACGACCATCAATACCTGGGCCTGGTTCAGTCAAAAAATCCCAGGTGTAGGCCGGATCATG
>CANKOW010000219.1 GCA_947484295.1 Alcaligenaceae bacterium
ACCACCGAGGTAATCGCTGACAATATGCAGTTGCTCGGTGGGCGCGATGGTGGCGACGGCGGGTCTTCGGGTGGTAACGAAGGCGGCTCAAGTGCGCCCCGTCCAGCAGCGCGTGCGCAACAAGCCGCACGCCCAGCTGCACCAGCAGCAGGCGGCGCAAACTTGTCTGACATGGACGACGATATTCCGTTTTGACCAACAACCACAGAGTTGACCCCAGCCTGCCAGATTGGTGTGCTGGGGTTTTTTTATAACGATTAGGAGACATCATGGATTTAGGAATTCGCGGCCGTACGGCTATCGTTTGTGCGTCGAGTAAGGGCTTGGGCTTGGCGTGCGCGCAACAGTTGGCGCGCGAGGGCGTCGATGTGGTCATGCTGGCGCGCGGGCAAGAGGCGCTTGAGGCAGCGGCGCAAAGCATTCGCACCGAAACAGGGGTGAAGGTCACAACCATTGCGACAGACATCACAACGCCTGAAGGTCGTGCCAAGGTGTTGGCGATATGCCCTGACCCTGACATCCTGATCACCAACGCAGGTGGCCCTAAGCCTGGCAATTTTCGTGAATGGAGCCGTGAAGACTGGATGGCGGCAGTCGATGCCAACATGATCACGCCGATCGAGTTAATCCGTGCGACCGTCGACAAAATGATTGAGCGAAAGTTTGGCCGTATCGTCAACATCACGTCGGCGTCAGTTAAACACCCGATTGAGCATCTTGGCTTATCGAATGGCGCACGTGCTGGCCTAACCGGGTTTATCGGGGGGCTGTCGCGTCAAACGGTTAAACATAATGTGACGATCAATAATTTGTTGCCCGGCCCGTTTGCAACCGATCGCCTGTTACAAACCACCGAAAAATTAGCGCGCGATAGCGGTAAAAATCTCGACGACTTTATGGCACTGCGCCAGGCCGCCGTACCTGCGGGCCGGTTTGGCACACCTGCTGAATTTGGACAGGCCTGTGCATTTTTGTGTAGCGCGGGCGCTGGCTTTATGACGGGGCAAAACCTGTTGCTAGATGGTGGTATTTATCCCGGTACGCTTTGAGGTGAGCGCGGCGGCAACATGATCTTTGTGCCGCGTCGCTGATTCAGCACGATCCAATTCCTGTTTATCCTGCCAAATTGAACACCAGACGTTAAATTTGGCAGGTTAATTGGCAGTTTTAGCAAAAAAGTGGTGCTATCTATCGCCAGCGGGTTGTACGTCACTTCGCGGCTTAAGTTTGGCAGGTTAGATCACAAGCTGATGCAAAAGAGGCTACCATTTTGCATCGTTCACAATTTCAGGTGTTTTATGTCCAGCTCAGACGACAAAAAAAATAGTCACTCGATCAATCCTGCCGCCAGCGAAGAAGGGATCTCAAAGGGTTTAGCCAATTATGGCGATCGCGGATTTTCATTGTTTTTGCGTAAGGCTTTTATTAAGGGTGCTGGGTTTACCGACACGGCGCTCGAGCGCCCTGTCATCGGCATCACCAACACCGGTAGCGCCTACAACCCCTGCCACGGTAATGCGCCTCAGTTGATTGAAGCGGTCAAGCGTGGCGTGATGTTGGCAGGCGGCTTGCCGATGGATTTTCCGACCATCTCGATTCACGAGAGTTTTTCGCAGCCCAACAGTATGTTTCTGCGAAACCTGATGTCGATGGATACCGAAGAGTTACTGCGCGCACAACCGATGGATGCGGTCGTACTGATTGGCGGTTGCGATAAGACGGTGCCGGCCCAATTGATGGGGGCGGCCTCTGCAGGGTTGCCTGCGGTGCAATTGATTACCGGTTCGATGTTGACAGGATCGCACCGTAGCGAGCGCGTGGGTGCCTGTACCGATTGCCGTCGCTATTGGGGTAAGTTTCGCGCAGAAGAAATTGATGCCGAAGAGATTGCCGACGTCAATAAACAATTAGTGGCGAGCGTGGGTACTTGTTCAGTGATGGGTACAGCCAGCACCATGGCCTGTATCGCTGAGGCCTTGGGGATGACGGTGCCCGGCGGCGCCTCGCCACCGGCCGTCACTGCAGATCGGATGCGTATCGCCGAGCAAAGCGGCACGCTGGCCGTTGAGATTGCGCGCAAGCGTTTTACGATTGATAAAGTGCTAACTGAAAAAGCCTTTGAAAACGCGATGCGTGTGCTGTTGGCGATTGGTGGCTCAACCAATGCGATTATTCACTTAACCGCCATCGCAGGTCGCATGGGTCTTGAAATGGATCTCAAAGCACTTGACCGCATGGGTCGCGAAACCCCCGTGTTGCTCGACTTAAAACCTTCGGGCCAGCACTACATGGAAGACTTCCATCACGCCGGCGGCATGGCAACCTTGTTGCGCGAACTCAAGCCTTTATTGCATTTAGATGCGTTGACTGTCACGGGTCGTACGCTGGGTGAAGAGATCGAAGCTGCGGGCCCGGGCTTTAAGCAAGATGTCGTCAAGACCGCAAAAAATCCGATTTTCCCGCAGGGTGGCATTGCAGTGTTGCAAGGCAATCTGGCCCCAGGCGGCGCGATTATTAAGCAATCGGCGGCAAATCCTAAGTTGATGGAGCACGAAGGCCGTGCTGTCGTCTTTGAAAACCTTGAAGACATGGCCAATCGTATCGACTTGCCCGATTTAGATGTGACGGTCGATGATATTTTGGTACTCAAACACATCGGCCCCAAAGGTGCGGCAATGCCTGAGGCCGGCTACATGCCGATCCCTAAAAAATTAGCCGTCGCAGGCTGCAAAGATATTGTGCGGATTTCAGATGGTCGTATGAGCGGCACAGCCTTCGGCACAATCGTCTTGCACGTGACGCCAGAGTCGGCGATTGGTGGGCCATTGGCCTATGTGCAAAACGGTGATCGCATTCGCTTAAGCGTTGAAAATCGTGAGCTGTCACTGTTGGTGAGTGATGCCGAGCTTGCACGACGTCAGGCTGAAAAGCCCGCAGTCGTGCCCACTGCTCAGCGCGGTTATCGCAAATTATTTTTGCAAAGCGTGACACAAGCCGATAAAGGCGCCGACTTTGACTTCTTGATGCCTCCGATGACTGGGGTGGTGCCAAAGGTTAAGTAGTCACCTCAATCACCGCATCGACCGCATACGCGCCTTGCCCTTCGGGCATGGCGAGTACAGGGTTCAGGTCGATCGATTGCAAGCGTGGGCCGGCAGCAACGGCAAACGCCGAGAGCTGAGACAACATCTTTGCGAGTGCCTTGACGTCGGCCGGTTTGCGGCCACGCGCGCCTAGCAATAGTGGTGCGCCCTTGATCGAGCGAATCATGTCTTCGGCAACATCTACACCGAAGGGGCAGCGGTGCAGTACGACGTCTTGCAAGATCTCAACAAAAATCCCACCCAAACCAAACATGGCGATCGGGCCAAAGACGGGGTCGCGGTGAATGCCCAAAATACATTCGACGCCGCCTTTCAATTGCTTAGCGACCAACATGCCCTCTAGCTTGGCCTTGGGTGCTGCCGTACGACCGCGTTGCATCAGTAAGTCAAAGCCTGCATTTACGCCAGCATCGTCTTCAATATCCAACAACACGCCACCGATTTCAGACTTGTGCAAAATATCGGGGGATACGATTTTCATTACGACGGGATAGCCGATTTTTTTCGCGGCAGTCACCGCAGCGTCAGCAGCGGTGCAAACCTCTTCAGGTGCCGAGGCAATCCCTCCATGCGCGAGCAGTAGTTTTGCTTGCGCCTCGCTAGGATTCGTCGCGGGCAACATAAACGGTGCAATCACTGGTGCAACCTGCGCAGCCGGTTTTGCAAACGCGCGACCAAACTGCCCCATCGCCTCAATCGCTACCACTGCGCGCGAGGGATCCTCAAACACCGCAAAACCATCGCGCTCGTATTCGCGAATCTGCTCGCGTGAGCCCATCAGTGACAAAGCAAAAATACAATTAGGGTGTTTGCTACGCGCAATATTTAATTGCTCGCGCAGCCGCGGCGCAATACTGGGTACACAGCCGGTGTAGGTAAAGAAACCCAAGATCGAGCTGTACTTGCCTTCAGCAATTAGCGCATCGGTAAACGTACTGATCAAGGTCATTTCGTTTAAATACTGTGCGGTCACGTCCACGGGGTTACGCGGTGCCGCAAACGGCAACAACTTAAGTAAGCGCGCTTGTGATTCAGCTGGCATTTCTGGCATCGGCAAGCCAATCGCATCGGCCGCATCTGAAATAATCACGCCAGCACCGCCACTGACTGTGATCACGCCAAGGGTATTATTTTCCGGATAAATGCCTCGCGAAGCCAAGCGCGCGATATCCAACATTTGTTCGGTAGTTTGCACGCGCACCACACCTAACTCTTTGAGCACCGCATCGGTCACACGATCGTCGCCTGCGATCGAGGCTGTATGCGATTGTGCCGCCGCGCTGCCGACCGCACTGCGACCAACCTTCATCATGACCACAGGCTTGCGTGCGCGGCGTGCGGCTTCAAGGCCAGCGACAAAGCCTGCAGCTTCTTTGATGCCTTCCGAATACAACATGATGACTTTAGTGTCTGGGTCATCAACCGCAACTTGCAACATATCGCCGACGGTTAAGTCGGCTTCGTTGCCCGTCATGATGAGCGCAGACAAACCAATATCGTTTGCAGTTGCAACAGCCATTAAATGTGCGCCATAAGCGCCCGATTGGCTAATAATCGCCACACCGCCTGGTTTTGGAAACTCAAGCTCACAACCAGTTGCAAAGGTTGCATAAAACTTATGGACTGGGTTGATCAGGCCTAATGAATTGGGGCCGATCAAGCGCATGCCGTGTTCATGCGCTACGCGTACCAACTCGAGTTGAGCGGCCGCACCTTCGGGCCCGGTTTCGGCAAAGCCCGAGCTAAACAAGATTGCAGCCGCGCAACCGCGCTCAGCTAACTGCCTTACAGACTCAAGTGCGGCTGAGGCCGGCACGATGATGATCCCGACATCTGGGGTTTCAGGCAAGGCGGCAATCGAGGCGTAGCTGGGCAATCCTTGCACCGTTGCGCGATTGGGATTGACCGGAAAAATCTTGCCCTTGTAGCCTTGGCTCAACATGTATGAGATTGGTCGCCCACCAATACGCAAGGGGTCGTCTGACGCGCCAATGACAGCCACCGATTGTGGTTTAAGCAACTTAAGTAAACGCGCACGATCGTTGGGGCGTGTGGACTGGGGGGCGGTCATTATTTAGGTCTCCGGCGGTATGCGAGTATTGTTATTTGTGTTGAGTACGTCAAAATAGTGTTCGATCATAACGCCGAGTAAAAACCTGCGTGTAATCCCTATCAATCTATTCGGGTTTTCAGCGCGATACCCAACTTAGTTTTCTAGCCAGCGAGGCCTGCCTCAAGCCCGACCCCAAGCTATCGTGCGGCTGAGGCTAAAAAAGGCAGGGAGCAAGCGCAGGCTTGGTTTAGGAAGTACTTGTAGTTAACGGCGGGCTGCGCGCCTGCTCTTTCAAGAGCGCGGCAAAGATTTCTGCCAAGGGCGAGCGGCTGGCGGTTTGTGGGTAAATCAAGGCGTAGCGGGTGATCACCTCAGTTTTGAGTGGGCGGATCACTACTTCGCTTTGTGCGAAGTAGGCTGCCGTCAAGCGCCCCACTAAGGTGATGCCCGCGCCCGCCGCAACCAGCGCGCACGCAATGGATGAGCTTGGTGTTTCCATCATCACGTTAGCAGTCGCTCCTTCAGACTGAAAGGCATCATCAATTTGATAACGAAGATAACTGTGTTGCGACAGCAAGATCATCCGCTCGTTGTTCAGGTCTTTGCAGGAAATCACTTTTTTTCTTGTCAGAGGATGTTGCGGCGGCAAGACAACCACCACTTGTGCTGCGGGTAAGGGTTCGAAATCGATCGCCTGACGTGCCAGTGGTAACTCGACCACACCAATATC
>CANKOW010000220.1 GCA_947484295.1 Alcaligenaceae bacterium
ATACCTGAACAGCGATCTCTTGATGCCTAAGTTGCACAAGGTGTTGGCTGATGCAGGGGTCGGTTCGCGCCGTGAAATGGAAGAATTAATTATCGCTGGCCGAGTTTCGGTCAATGGTGAGCCCGCGCACATCGGCCAACGTGTTGGCGCGAACGATCTCGTGCGCGTGAACGGTAAGCCCGTCACCCGCAGCAGCACCCGCAAACCGCCCCGTGTCATTCTGTATCACAAGCCTGCCGGCGAAATTGTCAGTCACGATGATCCAGGCGGGCGCGCGAATGTTTTCTCACGTCTACCCAAGATGAAGGTGGGCAAATGGTTATCGATCGGGCGTCTTGACCTGAACACTGAGGGGTTGTTGATTTTTACCACCTCGGGTGATCTAAGTAATCGCCTGTTGCACCCGCGCTACGGTAATGAGCGAGAGTATGCCGTTCGCGTGCTTGGAGAATTGGGACCAGAACAGCGGCAGACGCTGCTTGACGGCGTGACGCTTGAAGACGGCCCGGCAAGTTTTGGTATGGTTGAGTTCATCGGAGGCGAGGGCAGTAATCGGTGGTACCGAGTGACCTTAAACGAAGGCCGTAACCGCGAAGTGCGTCGTATGTTCGAGTCGATTGGGTTAACCGTGAGTCGTCTGATTCGCACGCGCTTTGGTGACATTGTTTTACCCACCACGTTGCGGCGCGGACGTTGGGAAGAGCTCGATCCTAAAATTGTGTCAGCCTTGTTGATTCAGGTGGGCCTACTGCGCGACGACGACGAAGCAGGTGACGGGCGCTCGCGCGCACCGCGTCAGCCGGTTTCGCACGATAGTGCCCTGCCGCCAGGTTTTGGTACGCTAGATCAAAACGGTACCCATGGGGCCCGAGTGGGTCGACGCGGCAACATTCAAGGTGGGCGCTCAGCTAAGCCTGCGGCTTTTTCTCATCCCTCAGAGTCAGCACCCACTGTGTTGACTGTGGGCGGAGGCTTTGCCAATGGGCACCCGGGCGGTCAAGGCGCTGCCCGAGGCGCGCGTGGCAAGGCTGGAGCGGGAGGCGCGCGCGGCCCCAATAGCGCCGCCCGGCCTGGTGGCCCTAAGGGTGGTTTTAGTAAAGGTGCAGGGCGTGGCGCTCGCCCTGGTCGCTCGGATGCCGGACCCGCGGGTTCGGGTGGGCCCCGTCAAGAAGGGCGTCCCGATGCGCGACCGCCTAGAGGCCCCGCTGCAGGCCAATCGTTTGACCAGAACGGTCAACCCGGTCTGCGACCAGAGGGTGGCCCACGCCGGGCACGTTCCTCGGGTGGTCCGGGCGCCGGTCAGGGCGCTGGTCAGGGTGGTGCCCCAACTGGTCGCGCGGGCGCTCCGTCGCGGGGCCGTGGGCCCGGCAAGCCAACTGCTGGACGTCCACCGGCAGGTGCTGGTAACGGCAACGCAAACAGCGCAGGCAAGCCACGCTCAGCACCGCGCGGCGATGATTGGCAGCCCAAGGGGGCGGCGGCGCACGAGTCGCGCTTGGCCTTCACGAAACCGTCGCGAGGCGATCGTTAGGCAAAATCTAGCTGAAAGCCAGGCGGGCACGCGGCACCACATTGCAGCAGATGAGTCGTTGTTGAGTGGCTCTCTGAGTGCTCGCTCAGCAATCGCTGGGCAAGCTCTCTATCGGCAACCTTGCGTAAATCGTTGGTATAGCAAGACATTTTTACTAAATACATGCTAAAATGCAGGGCTAATATGAGTGTGTTTGCGCTTGGTGTGGTGCTGGTGTAGGCGTGGTTTTAACCAAAGCTTTGTAGGCGATGCCCTTGAGCCGCTAGGCGCTTTGGTTGTAACCCGGCATCGGTGCACCGTTGATTGCAAGGTAAATGTTGTTAATGGGCTGTTTTGCAGCCCATTTTTTTTGAATGTATGGCTGATCTCTTTTCTCTTACGCAGCAGTCTCTCGCCTCGATGGATATCGAACTTGTCGATGTCGAAAGGGCTGCGCTTGGTTTGTTGCGTGTCACGATTGATCGGCCTGAAGGTGTACGCGTTGAAGACTGTGAGCAGGTTTCACGTCAGTTGTCGCGTGTATACGAGGTTGAGAATATCGACTACCGCAGGCTTGAAGTAGGCTCGCCAGGCATTGACCGGCCGCTCAAAACAGAAGCTGATTTTGAACGCTTTTTGGGTGAACGGGTTGAGATCAAGCTGAGGCAGGCTCTTGAAGGGCAAAAAGTTTTTTTGGGTACCTTAGTTGCCGCTGAAGTTGGCACTGAGGTAGTAGGTTCCGTTGGGGTGGTTAAACACTTCGGTGTCGAGTTTGAGGCAAAAAAGGGCGAAGTTCGACATGTGGCGTTCATGTTCTCTGATGTTGAGCGCGCCAAGTTAGAACCAGTTCTGGATTTCAAGGGCAAAAAGCGATGAGTCGCGAAATTCTTCTGTTGGTAGATGCATTGGCGCGTGAAAAAAACGTGCCACGTGATGTGGTGTTTGACGCTCTCGAGGGCGCGCTGGCTTCTGCCATGAAAAAGCGCTTCAAAGAAGACGCTGATATCCGCGTGTCAGTAGACCGTAGTTCGGGCGAGCATGAGGGGTTTCGGCGCTGGCTCGTTGTGCCTGATGAGGCAGGCCTCCAAGAGCCCGATCAGCAAGAAATGCTTTCCGACGCTCAAGAGGTAGTTGCTGACATCGAAGTTGGTGAGTACATTGAAGAAGCGCTTGAGCCGGTTGAGTTTGGGCGGATTGGCGCCCAAGCTGCAAAGCAGGCCATTCTTCAGCGCATTCGCGATGCTGAACGCGAGCAAATACTTGACGATTTTCTGGATCGCGGCGAAACCATTATTTCGGGCTCGATTAAACGCATGGACAAGGGCGATCTGATCGTCGAAACCGGCAAAATCGAAGCGCGCATGCCCCGCAGTGAAATGATTCCTAAAGAAAATCTTCGCGTGGGTGATCGAGTGCGCGCTTGGGTGCTAAAAGTCGATCGGGCGGCGCGCGGTCAGCAAGTGATTTTGTCACGCAGTGCGCCAGACTTTATCCGACAGCTTTTTGAAAACGAAGTCCCCGAGATCGAGCAAGGTTTACTCGAGATCAAAGGCGCTGCGCGCGACCCGGGTGTGCGCGCCAAGATCGCAGTCGTGGCCTACGATAAGCGTATTGATCCAATTGGTACGTGCGTCGGGATGCGCGGTTCGCGCGTCACGGCGGTACGTAACGAACTCGGCGGCGAGCAAGTCGATATAGTCTTGTGGTCTGAAGATCCGGCAGAGTTCGTCATTGGGGCCCTAGCGCCAGCTAACGTTGAATCGATCGTGGTTGACGAAGACCGTCACGCGATGGATGTGGTGGTAGACGAAGAGAACCTGCCTAAAGCAATCGGCTCTAAAGGGCAGAACGTTCGTCTTGCCTCCGAGTTGACCGGCTGGCAGATTAACATCATGACCCCCGAAGAAAGTCAAAATCGCCAAGAAACAGAGCGCGCTCAGTTGCGCTCAATGTTCATGAGCCGTCTCGACGTCGACGAAGAAGTTGCCGATATTCTGATTGATGAGGGCTTTACTGGCCTAGAAGAAATCGCCTACGTTCCCATGCAAGAGTTACTCGAGATTGAATCGTTTGATGAAGACACGATTCAGGCCTTGCGTACTCGGGCACGTAACGCCTTGCTGACTGAAGCGATCGCCCAAGAAGAGCGTGTCGAAACCGCGCAAGATTTGATTATGCTTGAAGGCATGTCGCCAGAGTTGTTAAGCAAACTTGCTGCTGGTGGTGTAAATACGCGCGATGAACTCGCTGAGCTTGCTACCGACGAACTCGTTGAGATGGCGAGCCTCGACGAGGCCACTGCCAGCCAGTTCATTATGGCGGCGCGCGCACATTGGTTTGACGAGCAGTAATCGAATGTCGGTATGAAGAGCAGTTCTTGTTAGTTACTGTCTTCGCTTGAAGTTGTAACGCTGTAAAAAGGTAAGAGAGAGCCTAATGTCGAGTATCACAGTCGCCCAGTTCGCCATTGAACTGAAAATGCCATCTAACGTGTTGTTAGAACAACTGCGTGAAGCAGGTGTGAACCTAACTTCGGTGGATGCCAGTGTCACTGACAGCGACAAGGCTAAATTGCTCGAGTCCTTGCGTCGTTCGCACGGTGCGACTGAGGGCACTAAAATTACGATGACGCGCCGCAAAACGTCAGAGATTCGCCAAGCCGATGGTGCAGGGCGCTCGCGCACAATTCAAGTTGAAGTGCGTAAAAAACGTACCTTTATTAAACGTGATGTCACCGAAACCGGAGAAACGCCTGTCGCCGAAGGCGAAGAGGTCGATGCGTCGGTTCAGGCGGCAGCCGTTGATGTTTCGCAGGTTACGGCTGAAGCGCTAAAGTCTGACGCAGTAACGTCTAATGCAGTAACGTCTGATGCAGTAACGCCTCAAACAACGGTGTCCGGTGCCGGAGTCGCTCAGGCAGCGCCCTTGGCTTCGCAGCCAAATGCTGGGGTTCAAACACCTGAAGGCTCGGGTGCTGCATCGAGCTCTGCCCCCGAGCAACCGATTGCATCGACTCCCGTTATCACTGCTGCGACTCAAGCAGCCGCAACCGCCGAGGTTCAAGCGCAGGCTGCGCCTAGCGCACCAGAAGTCGAGCCAGCGGTAGCCGTGAGCGCGCAATCTGAAGCAAACCCGGTGGCTACCTCGGCTGTGCCGGTTGAGCCTGTTGCCAAGCCTGACGCTGACGTGACGTCGGCAACGGATGCCATTCCCGAGGCTGCTGCTGCAGACTTCGATGCAGCGGCGAAGCAGCCAGATGCTCTGGCTGATAGCACTAAAACAAATATTGAAACATCTGCAGAGGCTGTCGAGCCTAAAGTTTTTAAGTCGTCACGTGGTCGCGCAGTTGCACCAGCGCATGTGGCCGCAGAGGGCGCTGTACGCGACGAAGCACGCCGTGCCTCTGAAGCCGAGGCCGCCGCTCTGCGCGAGATGTTGAATCGGCCGCGTAAAGTTGTTAAACCACCTGAACCAGTTGCAGATCCGGCCGCCCTGTCGGGCACTTTGCACAAGCCTGCTGGTGCGCCGGCCAAGGCTGCTAAAAAAGAAGGCACCGATGCTGCGGGTAAAAAAGTACTGAAATCCGGGCAAATTGCTTCGACGTGGTCTGATGATGCTTCGCGTAAAAAGCCAGCCGAAAAACGCGATGCTCCAGCAGCACCAGGCCGTGATGGTTGGCGAGCTGGTGGTAAAAGCAAATCGGGCGGTAAAAGAGGTGGTCGTGGTTCAAACAACCAGACTCAAGAGCAACGCGAACCCGTACCGATCGAATTCATCGCGCGTGAAATTCATGTGCCAGAAACCATTAGCGTGGCCGATTTGGCACACAAGATGTCAGTGAAAGCTGGCGAGGTCATCAAACATTTGATGCAGCTTGGTCAGATGGTCACGATTAACCAAGTGCTCGATCAAGAAACCGCAATGATTGTGGTGCAAGAGCTTGGCCACACCGCGATTGCTGCCAAACTCGACGATCCAGAAGCATTTCTGGATGAAGATGCACCGCATGCTGATGTGGTGTTGTCGCCGCGTGCGCCAGTTGTGACGGTGATGGGACACGTTGACCACGGTAAAACGTCGTTACTCGACTACATCCGCCGTGCCAAAGTTGCCTCGGGCGAGGCCGGTGGTATTACTCAGCATATCGGTGCGTACCATGTGCAAACTGAGCGCGGTATGGTGACGTTCTTAGATACACCGGGCCACGAAGCGTTTACCGCCATGCGCGCCCGCGGTGCAAAGGCAACTGATATTGTGATTTTGGTGGTGGCTGCCGATGACGGTGTCATGCCACAAACAAAAGAAGCGATTCATCACGCCAAGGCAGCGGGTGTGCCCTTGGTGGTGGCCGTCA
>CANKOW010000221.1 GCA_947484295.1 Alcaligenaceae bacterium
ACTTCAAAGATTTTGAGCGCCATCATGCCTGCCGGAAATAAGGTGGCGCCGATGGGAAAAATTGGAATGCTCAGTGTCTGCATGATTTTTAAATAATAAACGACAGCTTCGATAGCGACTATTGTGCCTGAGATTGACGCTGAGTTACCGACCCGATAACATCAGCTGGACTAGGGTCATTGGCTGTTTGAAAAGGTATTTAATGCTTGCCTACACACTAAGGCGCGTGCTTTTGACGTTGCCGGTCATGCTCTTCGTGGCATTGTTCGTTTTTGGCCTGCTCAGCCTGACGCCCGGCGACCCCGCCGTGTTGCTAGCCGGTGAAGACGCCACCCCCGCTGATATTCTTCGAATTCGCCAGACTCTGGGGCTAGACGAGCCCTTTTTAGTGCGTTTTGCTGACTGGCTCTGGAAAGTCTTGCATGGCGATCTTGGCGTTTCATTGTTTACGGGGCTACAGGTTAGCCAAATGATTGGCCAGAGGCTCGCGCCGACCTTCACTTTGATGATTATGACCCTCATTTTGTCGGTGACGCTGGCTGTTCCGCTTGGCGCGTTGGCGGCGTGGCGGCATAACAAGTTTTATGACCGCAGCATCATGATGATGGCGGTCTTGAGCTTTTCAATCCCCTCGTTTGTGGTGGGGTATCTGTTGGCCTATGCCTTTGGCTTAGAGTTGCGTTGGTTGCCAGTGCAAGGCTATGTGCCTTTCTCTCAAGGGTTCTGGGCCTCGATTCGAACCCTGATTTTGCCCACCTGTGCGTTGGGTAGCGTTTACGTGGCGCTGATCACAAGGATCAGTCGGGCAACGCTTCTTGAGACCTTGTCGCAAGATTACATTCGTACCGCACGCTCAAAAGGCGTCAGCAACAAAGGCATTTTATTTCGGCATGCCTTAAAAAATGTGGGTGTTCCGATTGTGACCGTGGTGGGCAGTGGGGTCGCGCTATTAATTAGCGGTGCGGTCGTGACCGAAACGGTTTTCTCAATCCCTGGGGTTGGCCGCCTGACCGTTGACGCCATTTTGCGACGCGATTATCCGATTATTCAAGGCGTGATCTTGATGTTTAGCTTCCTTTACGTCTTAGTGAACTTGACGGTCGATCTCTTGTACCGTGTATTCGACCCAAGGATTAAATACTGATGGCCAAGTTCATTCAGATATTTAAGCGGCACCCAACAATTGTTGTGGGCGGGATTTTATTAAGCCTGTTATTTTTAATGGCGATTTTTGCGCCTTGGCTTGGTACCATCGACCCCACTGCACTTTCGCCGATTCATCGCACGAGGGTACCAAGCGAGCGCTTTTGGTTTGGTACCGACTTGCTTGGTCGCGATGTGTATTCGCGCGTGGTGTATGGCGCACGCGTCTCGCTGACGGTTGGATTTTCAGTGGCCATCTTGTCTGCAGTGATTGGTACAGTGATTGGTTTGGCAGCCGGCTTTGTTAAGTGGATTGACGCGATCGTGATGCGCATCATGGATGGCTTTATGTCGATCCCGACGATTTTGCTAGCGATCGCATTAATTGCTTTAAGCCGAGCCTCTTTAGAAAATGTGATTTTGGCAGTCACCATCGCTGAAGTGCCAAGAGTGGTGCGCCTGGTGCGGGGCCTGACCTTATCGTTGCGTGAGCAACCCTATGTTGAAGCGGCGGTGGCTGCGGGGGCGAGTCGCTTGCGAATTGTCGCGAAGCACATCTTCCCAAACACGATTGCGGCCTTGACCGTGCAAACAACTTATATCTGTGGCTTGGCGATTTTGGCTGAGGCGAGCTTGTCGTTTATTGGCGCGGGCGTGCCCCCGTCGACACCGTCTTGGGGCAACATCATGGCAGAGGGGCGGGCACTCTGGCAGATCAAACCGCATTTAATTGCGTTTCCTGCTTTGTTCTTATCCATCACGATTCTGTCGATCAATATGCTGGGCGATGGCCTGCGCGACGCGATCGATCCACGCATGGCAAAGAGGATTTAGGCCATGGCAGATAATGGGCTAACGTCACAACGGCGCGTACTGGATATCCGAAATTTATCGGTTTCGTTTGGTCAGGGCGCCACTGCCGTGCATGCGGTGAAAGGCTTGAGTCTGCACGTTGATCGAGGCGAGACGCTTGCGATTGTGGGTGAATCAGGGTCTGGTAAATCTGTTACGTCGCTTTCGATTATGCGCCTAGTTGAATTCGGCGGAGGTCACATCCATCAGGGTGAGATGCTGTTTCATCGCGCCGATGGCACGCAGATTGATTTGCGTGCCGCCTCTGAAGAGGTGATGCGCAGTATTCGGGGTGCCGATCTGGGGATGATTTTTCAAGAACCCATGACGTCTCTGAACCCAGTTTTTACGGTGGGCTCACAGATTATCGAGGCGATCCAACTGCATCAAGATGTGAATCATGAGCAAGCCGTCGCTGCGGCTAAACGTATTTTGGATCAAGTGCGTATTTCGGATTCAAGCGCAATTTTAGGGCGCTATCCCCACGAACTTTCGGGTGGAATGCGACAGCGCGTCATGATTGCTATGGCACTCTCTTGTAAGCCGGCGTTGCTGATTGCAGATGAGCCCACCACAGCACTTGATGTGACGATTCAGGCGCAGATTTTGCAGCTGATTCGCGAGTTGCAAAAAGAGATGGATATGGGGGTGATCTTTATTACCCACGATATGGGGGTTGTTGCAGAGGTTGCTAATCGCGTGATGGTGATGCGCTACGGTGAAGTGGTTGAAGAGAACGCAGTGATTCCGCTGTTTGCAAATCCTCAGCATCCGTATACCCAAACACTCTTGGCTGCCGTGCCTAAGTTAGGCGCGATGCATGGTACTGATCAACCGGCGCGGTTTGACTTGGTGCTGAATCGAGCGGCCAAGCGCGCTGAGCAGGCTGCGCTTGCTGGCGCTGCACCTATCGACACTCCAGTTGAGTCCTTGCTGCAAGCAGGGCCTGGGCAGGGCGACACTCAGAGCGATACTAAGAGCGATGGGCAGAGCGACGCCGAGAACGAGACTTCAGGCAACACGCAAACCGAGCGTGTCGTGCTGAGCGTTAAAAATCTAGTCACGCGCTTCAACGTGCGCAGTGGCATTTTTGGTTTTGTTAAAAAACGCATCCACGCGGTTGAGCAAGTCAGCTTTGATTTGCATGAGGGTGAAACACTCTCTTTGGTGGGCGAGTCGGGCTGCGGCAAGACCACCACAGGCCGCTCACTTGTGGGTCTCGCCAAGATCACACGAGGAACCATTGACTTTGATGGGACGCGCGTTGATACAACCAACACGCAGTCACTCAAAGCGCTCCGTCGTAATTTACAGTTTGTCTTTCAAGATCCCTTTGCGTCGTTAAACCCGCGCATGCGCGTGGGTGAGTGCATCAAAGAGCCGTTATTGATACAAGGTTTGGCTCAAGGGCTAGAGGCTGATCGCAAAGTGGCCGAGTTAATGGAGCGTGTCGGGTTGGATGCTGCGATGGCGCAACGCTGGCCGCACGAATTTTCTGGCGGTCAGCGTCAGCGAATTTGCATTGCGCGTGCGTTGTCGGTCAACCCGCGCGTCTTGATCGCAGATGAATCTGTGTCGGCATTAGATGTCTCGATCCGTGTTCACATCGTGAACCTCTTGATCGATTTACAAAAAGATTTAGGCGTGTCATATTTGTTTATTTCTCACGACATGGCGATTGTTGAGCGCGTCAGCCACCGTGTCGCCGTGATGTACCTTGGCCAGATCGTTGAAATCGGTCCGCGTCGTGCGGTTTTTGAAAATCCGCAGCACCCGTACACCCGCAAATTAATGTCAGCGGTACCTGTCGCTGATCCCAACGTGCGGCGCACAACTAGTCTTGAAGTCTCTGAAATTCCGAGCCCCGCCAGAAACATCGGTGATGAACCGGTGGTCTTACCTCTCGTGCAGGTAGGTGAGGGGCACTTTGTTGCACAACATCGTATTGGAGGACAGTACTAATGAAGCGTCGAGATTTTTTGCAGGCTAGCGCAACGACCGCAGCCCTGACTAGCATGCCGGGCTGGGTGCGTGCGCAAACACCGAAGTCAATTTTTCGCTGGGTGCCTCATGCAGATTTAACCTTGCTGGATCCCCTGTTCACGACCGCGTTCATTACCAATATCCATGCGCAATTGGTGTTTGATACGTTATACAGTTTAGATGCGCAGTACAGGGTGTCGCCCCAGATGGCGGTAGGTCACACGGTCGAAGACAATGGCTTGCTCTGGAAGATTACCCTACGCGAGGGGTTGAAGTTTCATGACGGTTCGCCGGTGCGCGCGGCCGACGTTCGAGCCAGCCTGGTGCGCTGGGCCAAGCGCGATTTGATGGGCGCATCATTGATGCAAGCTACCGAGTCGTTGACCGTGCTTGACGATAAGACGATTCAGTTCAAACTTTCAAAGCCGTTTCCGTTGATCTTGCAGGCCTTAGCGCGCCAGCAAGGCAGTATGGCTGCGATTATGCCCGAGCGTTTGGCAAGTGGGCCTGAAACGACGCCGGTCAAAGAGATGGTTGGCAGCGGGCCCTTAAAGTTTATGGCCGAGCAATGGGTATCAGGCTCGCACATTATTTACGATAAATTTAAAGAGTACGTGCCGCGCACCGACAGCGTTGCTCCTTCGTTCACGGCTGGCCCTAAAATTGTGCACGTGGATCAGGTGAAATGGGTGATCGTGCCTGATCGCGCCACGGCAATTGCTGCCTTACAAACCAACGAGATCGATGGTATCGAAACCATCGACAATGATTTTTTACCAGTCTTGCGCAAAGACTCCTCGATTACGCTCTTAAAACGCACTTTGCCTTCGATTTCGATACTACGTTTTAACCATTTGCATGCGCCGTTTAACAATCCTGCAATACGGCGAGCTATCTTGTCGGTGATTGATCAGACTGAGTACATGACTGCAGTCAATGGAGCAGATTTTCCTGAATACTGGAGTGATCGTTGTGGCGTCTTTGTGCCGGGCTCGCCCCTCGATAGTGATGCCGGGATGGAGAAGCTCAAAGGTAAGCGCGACCTGAATCGTGCACGCGCGATGATTAAAGAGGCGGGCTACAAAGGCGAGCCGATTGTGATGTTGGATCCGGTTGATTTTCCGGCGCATCACGCAGCGGCGTTAGTGACCGCTGATTTGTTTAAACGCTTAGGCTTTAAGGTGGATCTGATTGCGATGGACTGGGGGACTGCAGTCCAGCGACGCAACAGCCAAGAGCCGCCTGCTAAAGGTGGCTGGAACGTCGCCTTTACCGCGATCACTGGGCCTAACAATCTTGATCCTGCAGGGCACCTTGCCTTGCGGGGTAATAGTAAGCAAGCCTGGTTTGGCTGGCCCTCCAGTGAGCGGCTTGAACAGTTGCGTGCCGCCTGGTTTGAGGCCCCTGATCTTGAAACGCAAAAAAAGATTGCCCGCGATATTCAATTGCAGGTATTTGAAGATGTGCCGTATATCCCGTTAGGTGCCGTGTACGGGGTGACAGCGCTGCGTAAGCAGTGGCGCGATTTTCAACCTGAGATGCCGCTGTTTTATACGTTTCGGAAAGGCTGAGTTGTTTACCTCTTCGTTCTATGCCTCTTATCAAGTCTGAACTGTTGGTGCTAAGGCCTTTCGTCTCGCGTCTGACAACAACCGCTACTCAAGTTTTTTTTCTGAATAATAATGATCGAGACAACTGTCATGCCTAAGAATCCACCACGCGTCGCCATCGTTGGTTTTGTACTCGAATCCAATCGCTTCGCACCTTTATCGGTGCGCGAAGATTTTGAAAAAAGCTGCTGGGAAGAGGGCGCACGTATCACTGAGCTTGCGCGTCAAGCCAGTCAC
>CANKOW010000222.1 GCA_947484295.1 Alcaligenaceae bacterium
AATCAACTCGTGCCGTTTAAATATAAATGGGCCTGGGAAAAATACATCGCCACTTGCGCCAACCACTGGATGCCGCAAGAGATCAATATGTCGCGCGACATCGCACTCTGGAAAAACCCTACGGGGCTGACCGAAGACGAGCGTCGTATTATTAAGCGCAACCTCGGTTTTTTTGTTACGGCCGATTCGTTGGCAGCAAACAATATCGTGCTGGGCACTTATCGCCACATCACCGCCCCCGAATGCCGTCAATTTTTGCTGCGCCAGGCCTTTGAAGAGGCGATCCATACCCACGCTTATCAATATATTGTTGAAAGCTTGGATTTGGATGAGTCAGAAATCTTCAACGCGTACAACGAAGTGCCTTCCATACGTGCTAAAGATCAGTTTCTGATCCCGTTTATTGATGCCATTGCTGATCCGCACTTTAAAACCGGCACGCTCGAAAATGATCAAACGCTACTTAAATCATTGATCGTTTTTGCCTGCTTAATGGAAGGCCTGTTCTTTTATGTGGGCTTTACGCAAATTCTTGCGCTAGGCCGGCAAAACAAGATGACCGGTGCAGCAGAACAATACATGTACATTTTGCGCGACGAGTCGATGCACTGTAATTTTGGCATCGACCTGATCAACACCATCAAACTCGAAAACCCACAGCTCTGGACACCAGCTTTTCGCGAAGAGATTCGCGCGCTCTTCGCCAAAGCTGTCGATCTTGAATATGCCTATGCCGAAGACACCATGCCGCGTGGCGTGCTTGGTCTGAACGCCCCAATGTTTAAGTCGTACCTGAGATTTATTGCTAACCGTCGTTGCCAGCAGATCGGCATCGAACCGCTATTTGCGCAAGAAGAAAACCCCTTCCCGTGGATGGCAGAAATGATTGATTTAAAGAAAGAGCGTAACTTTTTTGAAACACGTGTCATTGAGTACCAAACTGGCGGCGCCCTTAACTGGGAATAATCCACAAGTTTGCGCTCAAGACGCTGCAGTACTTGCCAGAAGGCGGCAACAACCGCCCTCTGGTGCCATTTGAATTGGTTCGTGCCCCTAGGGCGAGAGGCAGTTCAAATGGCTGTGCCGGATTCATTAGCACAAACCGCTTTGCTACCAAGATTTTTGGTAGCGGCTTGTGCCGATGAATAACTCGGGCGACACGAAATCCCATGGTGGGATCAGTCAAGCACGGGTTTAACGTTTGGGACCCTGAACTAAGGAGTATTACCATGGCAACAGCCAAAAAAGCAGCAAAGAAAGCCCCTGCCAAGAAAGCCGCAGCTAAGAAAAAGCCAGCAGCTAAAAAGGCAGTTAAAGCAGTCAAGAAAGTTGTAGCTAAAAAAGTCGTTAAAAAAGCTGTCAAGAAAGTTGTAAAGAAAGCCGCAGCTAAGAAGCCAGCAGCAAAAAAAGCGGTAAAGAAAGTGGCAAAAAAAGCAGCTCCTAAAAAAGCCGCAAAAAAGCCAGCAGCAAAAAAAAAATAGTTAAAAAACCAGTTGCTAAAAAGCCGGCAGCCGCCGCCCCCTCGACAGCAGCAACACCAGGTGCGAAAACTGCCCTGAATCCCGCAGCGTCGTGGCCATTTCCTACGGGTGGCCGTCCCTGAGCTTGATAGCGAAGGTTTAGCAAGTTCAAACCGTCCGGTTCGCCGGACGGTTTTTTTATGGCGCCGCGGCAAGAGTCGTCACCATCACCGCCGCCAGCGTCCATCTTCGCCACCAAGCTCAGAAGCTGCGATAATATCGACGAGGCTTCACCTCTTGTTTGTCAGCCATCCCTCTCGTGTTCGCCACGAGGCATCTACCGGAGTTGCCACATGCTTGGCGAAATCCTACGTTTTCTACTCGAAATTGTTTTCTCACTACTGGGCGCCGCCTTGCTGGCCAGAGCCTGGATCTATGCGGTCAAGCTGCATCCCTTTAATCCCATGTCGCAAGCCATACACCAAGCGACTAACTGGTTGGTGCAACCGCTAAGCAGCATCATCCCTTCAGGCAAAGGTTTTGATGGCGCCAGTTTGGTCGGTGCGTATCTGATTGCCGTTGTTTTTCTATCTTTACTTTGGTTGACCTCAGTAGGCAGCATGCTGAGCCCAAAGCTCATCCCGGGCCTGCTTGGGGCCGCCCTAGTGACGGTTGCACGCTGGGCATTGAACCTCGTCGTGTGGCTCACGCTGATTCAGGCTGTGTTGTCGTGGATTAATCCACTCGCTCCGATCATGCCAGTGCTGCGTACCTTAACTGCCCCGCTGCTCGAACCCATCAAACGCATCATGCCTAACCTTGGCGGGATTGACCTCTCGGCCTTAGTTCTACTGATCTTAGCTCAAGTTGCCATGATGGTCTTAAACCGCATTAGCTTTTCGTTACTTGGGGTTTGACTGTGCGGGCATACGTCCCGACGGCACGCGCAACTTCTAGCCTCTCAGGCGAGCAAGCGCAGAGCCTAATCGTCAGGCTGCTCATGCTGCTGAGCGTCATCGCGCTCTGGGGCGCCACCGCGCAAACAGGCCACGCGCAGCTCTTGCCCGCCACACCTACTCGGGCAGCTTTAACACCTGCAACAAGCCCAGCGCCACCCCCCTCAGCTGGGCCCGCACCCAGCCAAACACTAGGCCCTGCACTCCAGGCCTCTGAGCGCCCCCTCTCTGACATTGATGCCCAACAGAAAGAGATGCAAACACGCTTGGCCGCTACCCAAGCAGATTTAGTCAAAGCTCAAAATGCCTTTAAAGAGGTAAATGCGCTTGATCCCGTTGCCCAGGCCAGCGCCAAAGAACAACTCGAAGACTTATCTCATCGAAATGATGCGTACATCCAGATTATTGATAACCTCAAAAACCTACGTCGTTTAAGCAACAAGCTCGAAAACGCCCGCAAAGACAGGCTTGCCTGGAAGCCCCCCTCTGGCTCAGCGCCCTGGCCACTCACCGTTGCCGACGATTTGCAGTTTGAAATCATGCGCGGGCAAGCGCAAATTCAACATTTAGCGCAACGCCGTGCAATTATTGATGAGCAGCTATCTGAACTCAAAAAAATACGCGCCACTGTCGAAGCCGAGCTGCGCCAGGGCACTCAAAAATCGCAGGGGCTCACAGCGCTAGGCACCCAGAACAACAAACTACAAAGTGTCAATGAGCGTCGTCTAGTTCGCATCAACCTCGAGCTCGTCAATTTTTCAGTTGATAGCGATACCATTCTTGTCGAGCAACGCACCTCAACACTTTTGCTGGCTTCGCTCAAGCAAACCTGGGAGTTCTACCAACACCGCTTTAGCTTTTCGACTGACGACTTCAAAAAGATTAGTCAGGATATTGAAAAGACCATCGAACAGCTCCGCCTCAAAGAGCAACAAGCTAGCAATCGCATTAATCGCACACTCGAACAAGCCGCGCTGGCCAAAGCTCGACTCGATCAACTTGAGACTACGCCCAACGTGGGTGCTGAGTTAGTCGTTGCTGCACGCCGCAGCTGGCGTACTGCAGATGTGCTGGCCGAAGCATCTCTGATTGAGCGTGAAAAATATCGCACCCAGATTGACTTAAATCTTCTTTCCCTACAGTTTTGGGAGATTCGTCAAAAACTGTATTCAAACACTGATATCGCAAGTGACCTTGGCGACATGACCCTTCGCCAGCAAACCCTCGCCAAGCAACTTGCTCAAGGGTCGGCCTATCTGACACAAATCATCACTGATAAAGCACAAGCCGCGTTCGACCTCACGACACAACTTCAACAAGCCACTGACCCTGCAGAAAAAACCTTTTTGAATGGGTTGCTTGCCCCAATTTCTCAGCAAATTGACACAACGCGTAGCCTGTATGTCTTAATTGGCCGTATGCATCAATATCTGCAGATTGTGAAAGCGGAACTCGACTATGCCGACACGAACAAGACCTTCATTCAACGGATTGAAGCGGCCCGCACCGTCGTGGTAGCCCTGAGCAAAAGCATCTGGAATTACGAGCTCTTTGTGATCGATGATTCGGTGGTGGTCGATGGTCGCGAGATTAAAACCAAACGTGGCATCACAATTGGGAAAACAGCCGGTGCCATCATCATTTTGGTTTTTGGCTTTAGCCTGATCTCTGGTTTAATTCGTCGCACCCTGACACTCGCGGTCAACAAGGCCAACCTTGGGCTGACTAAGTCGGTTGTATGGGGACGTTGGCTTACCTTGATTGCGGGCTTCACGCTCATTGTGACTGCCTTGAATCTTGTGGATATTCCACTCAGTGCCTTTGCTTTTCTGGGCGGCGCGCTAGCAATTGGGGTTGGTTTTGGCACGCAAAATGTTTTAAAAAATCTGATCAGCGGTGTCATGCTTTTGGTTGAAAAACCAATTCGCATTGGTGATCTAGTTGAAATCGACAATACTGTCGGTACAGTCACCTCGATCGGCATGCGCTTTTCAACCGTTCACGGCCCACAGGGCAATGACATCCTGATACCAAATAGTGTCTTGGTTGAACAAAAACTTATTAACTGGACATACTCAACACCAAGCGCTCGCAAAGATGTACGTGTTACGGTGGGCTATCGCTCAAGCGTTGATACCGTTCGCGAAATTCTTTTCGCGGCAAGCAAAGAGAACCCACAGGTGCTAGGCACACCCGCTCCCCTCGTTACCTTAGAAGACTTTGGCGACAACGGGCTCGTGTTCAACTTGCGCTTTTGGGTCTCTCTACAATCTGACATCCCAGCCAATGAGATACAAAGCGATCTGCGGATCAGGATTCTTCAGGCATTTGAACAAGCCGGAATTGAATTACCGTTTCCGCAACGCACCTTGATGTTTGCTCAAGAGAGCCCACTGTCTGTGCAACTACAAACTAGCATACCGGGCAAGCCAAGCGCACCTTAATACAAGGGCACAATCAATGCTACTGACCAGACATCGGTGTGACTCGTGTTGGGCCCGCGCCGCTCACGACCTGCACCCGCTGATTCAGCACTAAGGGCACATCCGCTTCTTGAGCAATCACGCGCGTCTCGCCGTTGTCCAAACGGACTGTAATCTCAAGACCGTCTTTTTTGCCGACTCGGTCTTCGACGGCGTCACCGGCTAACGCACCCAAGATCGCGCCACCAAGCACCGCCAGTGTGCGTCCCGTGCCACCGCCAATCGTACTGCCCATCACGCCGCCCACCGCGCCGCCAGCAATCACACCAGCACCTGAGGTGCGATCATTTTGAAGCGTGATCGGGCGCACATTCACCACGGTACCATTGCGTACGACTTGATCACGTTGCGCTTGTCCGTAGGTGTACACGTTTGCCGAAGCACTTGGCTTAGCGCAGCCAGACACCAGTGCCACGCTGGCGAGCAGCGCACCACCCAAGGCCATGCGTACTTTCACCTTGCACACAGCGCATTTAGACATCGCGTGTAAAACTGAATTCATAACACCACTCCAAAAAATTTCAATACTTAGCCGGGCAAATGGCTTCCGTAGTGAGCGTGCAACAGCGCGTCGATTTCTGCTCGCGAGGGTGCATGGTTTTGCGGCCCGCGTGATGCAATTTTAATTGAACCCATCAGGTTGCCCAGCTTACAGGCTTCGGTCCAAGTCCAGCCAAGCGTCAACGCATAAAGTAGGCCACCACGATGCGCATCACCACAGCCTGTTGGATCAAGTACGGCATCAGGAATCACCGGCGCAATATAATGCTCTTGCCCCTCGGAGTAAAGCGTGGCGCCACCAGCACCTCGGGTCACGACTACCG
>CANKOW010000223.1 GCA_947484295.1 Alcaligenaceae bacterium
CATTCATCGCCGAGCGCTTAATTGCTTTGAGCTTGCTATCGAAGGCGTATTCATCTTGTTCAGAAAAACTTCTGCACACCGTATTTTGAAGAGCGTTTGGGATCAAGTATTCGACTGGATCCTCAAGGGTAATGACTTTACGATCTGGGGCAATCGCGCGCATCAATGTTGCAATAGTGGTGGATTTTCCGGAGCCCACGGTGCCGGCTAAAACAACCGCCCCACCGTCGGTCAGCTGCAGTCGCTCAAACATCGCAATCTGCTGAGGTAGGTAGCCGAGCTTACCCAGATCTGGCGTTAATCTGAAAGCATCCATCACCAATAACCGCAGGCATACTGAAGGGCCAACATCGGTCGCGAGTGAAGCCCACCTCAGCAAGAGCCTTTGACCATCGACAATCCGACTCAGGCGTCCTTGTTGCTCGATCATCGGATCAAACACCGCACCGTTGCCACCTTCAACATCCATCCACGCCACCGCGAGCATATCGAGTACGGTTGAGGTGGGTAGGCTAGCGAACTCTGGTGGCGAGACATATCGGCCAGCAAGCGTGAAAAAAACTGGTGATGAATAACTTTGACGATTGACGTTAAAGTGAATATCACTTGCTTGGCGCACCACTCCCCAGCGCAAGAGGGCATCAAACGCAGCCGAGAGCGCGCCCTGCTGGGCCTGTCGCTCTGTGTGACTACCAAGCGTCGCTGTACTCTGTTCGTCAGCGGGCTTGTCAATCGCGAGCAACAGCGCGGGCGGCAACACAAAAAGCTGCGGTTGGTTCAAGCGTAAGCCCCGTCGTTTCAAGAGGTCAAACACCGCACGGGTCTGATCGTCATAGCAATATTCAAGCAAGGTAAAAACCCCCACACTGCCATCAGAAAAACACACTGGGCACACTCGACCACGCAAACTAAGTACGGCCAACTCATGCGCCATCGACTTTACAAAGGCTGGTGCCAACTGCAACAATATTTCGTATGTGGGAATTTCAACGTAGGCGTGCGCATTGGCGGCTGTTACAGTTTTCGTGCGCGTCACTGATCGCTTAAGCATTATTAAAAAATCCTATGGTCATGATGTCAGGGCTCATTGAGTCACTTGCGTAAACAAACAACATGCGAATTCCCTGACTTTTTAAAATAGACGCAAGGCGGCACAATTCGCTCTAGCCGATAAAGCAGCGATGGCCCCCATACAGGCCGTGCTCGCGAATTTTTAAATACGTGTGTCTCAGAGTCCAAGAGCACCTCGGCGGTTAGGATTTTTCCGATGCCATAGATCGCTAAAACCTGATTGCTTTCGGGCGGATGAGCGTCTGTGCCAGAACTTACTTGAGCACGCTGGGTTAAACCAAAAATATTTTTTTTAGCGGCCAATAAGGCGGCTTGCGAATCGAGCCGCAACAGTTCGTCAATGGTTGTTTGGTGTGTCACACCGTCTTGCGCCAGTGCTGTCGTCACGTGCAGCAATACGAACGCTGCAGAACACAACAGACGCACGCCGCAGGGTCTGACAGACTTATTGTTGAATGTGTTCAAACAGATCTCCGATGAGTTGTACGACCAAGGCGCTGCGCGTCAGGTCTTGTCCCGAAATGTTTCCCACCTCAAGGGTCGCACTGCGCCAGCGCACCGGCACGGTCAACGCTTGCAGCGCCGTTAAGGCGCGTAGCGGGCCTTTGAAAGCGAGTGAACGCTGGTGCCAATTGGGCAGGTCGGCTGGCCGCTCTAGTGGGCGGCCCTGGGCATCGAGGGGTGCGGCCATGATGAGTTTGGACGGAAGCCCAACCTGAATATGCTCAAACAAAGGGCTCAAGCGCTGGAGGCTCGTCATCCAGTCGGCTCGCATGGGCTCTTGGGCCAAATTTAACGGCTGAGCAGCGCGCAGTAGGTTCCAGGTCAGCATGGCACGGTCAAGCGCCACCGCATGAAACTCCCAATCGCCAGGCTTGGCGGCTTCAAGCTGCTGATTCAAAGCGAAGCGATGCAGCCGCCGGTAATGTGCGGCGCACGACCAATCAATGGATACTGGCTCGCACTGTACGCGCAGCAGTTGCCAACCTGCCGGATCGAACGGTACGCGACGCCAAGCGGCCATCACCCGCATCAGATCTGAAAATCCGTGCACCGGATGTTGTTGGGAGTACTGCCCGATCGCCTCAAGCCACAGCTGAGTCGGATGCATCTGTGTAAGGGTCGCATCCTGCCCTGAGCGTGGATCAAACCATTTCACCAAGAACACCGCCACGACAATCAACCCCAAAGCCGTTGCACGAGAATTTACCCCTATGCGGGCGCTCTGATGCGCCAGCACCCGCGCTTGCTCTGAACACTTATCGTTCAACCACGCCGGTAATTGCGACGAGCTAGCGATCAACCCTTCGTACACCACAAGGTTAGGAAAGCGACGACGAATTTCATTTAAAGCTGCAAGCGCGGTTGCAGTATCCGCAAACCATCGATCGGTCTCAGACATAATCGAACCCGAATGCGATGCCACCATCCAGCAGCCGCCCTCTTCGAAACGCACCAAGCAGGCCACGGCCGCACTCGGGTATGCGAGAGAAAAAAGTGCTGCGGCCGAGTAGATGCCGCAAGACTGTGCGAAGTATTGTTTTTCAAGCTGCACGCAGCCAACGGTCATTGCGGGTACGCCCATAACGAGATAGTGTGTGGCACGTACCAGACGTGCGTGCTTACGCGCTAGCTTTAGAGGTTGGCCACCAACAATAGCGGTCCAATCCATACCAAAAATCACCGGTTGGCCAAAGGAGTTGCGCACCACCACTGTTTTAGCGCGCGGATTGACACGAACGGGCGTTAAGCCTTCAGCAGAGCGATTCAATTTAAAAGCCCTCTTCGACCTGAGCAGTAATGACAATGAGCGTAATCAGCCTGTTGTGTCGGACGCGATTGCTCCCGCCAAACGCGATCGGCGCATCAGCGCTGAGTCGTGTTCGATCGGCCTCGCCATGCTTTTGCTCAAAGCCAGAGACCAACATGGGCTGGCCAGGTCGTAACGCTACCTGTTGTACGGTGCCATTACCGTCGATGGTGATTTGCTGGATCTGCATGCGGCTGCTTGGCTCGCCAACCGTAAGCGTTTTAAGCGGCTGAGCAACTGTGTTGTCATAGGCGACCGACAGTAGGATTTGTCCGTCCTCCTGAGCGTCTGGCACAAGCGTGAGAAATGACCCAACCGTTTCTTCTTTTTGACTGACCGACATGGAGGGCATGCCATTGGCGGCGCCAAGCACACCAGATTGTCCTGACCCAGACGTTTTCACTTGATCAATGTACGAGAACGTCGTTCGAATCGCGTGGGTCACAGGACGCTTGTTGAGTGTCAGCACTGGCATCGAGACATGGCGCACGACCGTGCCATGCTTTGCCAGAGCATTGACAATGAGTTTGGACGACTGCTTCGGCCCGTACGCCGCCTCGATTGCCGCACGCGCGACCCCGACGCCTGCACCTGCCACAGGAGCCGATAAGGCGGCTGCAACGCCGCCCTGTGTGAACAGTGCCTCCCAATCCAGGCCGAACTCAAGCGCCTCGTGGGTTTGAAGCGAGATTTCTTCGAAGATTAAACGTACTCGGCGTGTCAAGGTACGGTTTTCGCGCTCGATAAAGCGGCCGATTGCCTGTAATGCCTCAGGTGTGTCGGTCACGATCAAAGAACTGAGCGCACCCGATTGTGCGGCCATGACGCCCGCTCGCGTTAAAAATGGTTCGAGCCGTAACTTGATCGCCTCAAGCGCATGCTGCTCAGTACTTTTAAGCGAAGTGCTCGAAGTGCTATCAAAGCCCCCGGCCTTCGTGTTTGCACCTCTTCCTAGCCGCGCATCCGCTTGCGCCGAGAGGGTCAGCGACCGCACATCAAAAACTTGGGTTTGAGTTCGATAAAACTCGATCGCGCCATTGTAGAAGCGCCAGCAGAGGTTTAAACGTTTTGAAATTTGATCAAGAATCTTTGGTAGCGGTTGCGGCCCCATCTCAAGCAAAACCTGATGCGGCATGATCACCACCGGCGTGATCGCACCAAGACTGAGTCTTGGTAAAAAACTCTCGGCCGGCAGCAATGCCTCGGGTCTAATTTGCACTGGCACGCCCGTTGCCTGCGTGATTCTTTCTGCCAGCATGACAAGATCGCTTTTGCCCCCTCTGTACAGCATGGTGGTATTCACCTTTGCGCGTAGCGCGGCGGGCAAGGTGACCTCGCGCGCGAGCGGTACGGCGCGACTCATCAGCCAAGGCTTTTCAACCTGTTGCGCCTTGAGCTTGGCGGCATGGTTATTTGTCAGAGCCTCGAAAGCCGTTTGCGCGCTCGTCATCGCCTGACGCGTTTGTGTCGCCTCTGCCTCGCGCTCGCCGAGGCGCTGATGGAGGGCGCACCCACTCAGCGACACGAGTGTCAAAATTGAAGGGACAGCAATTTGGACAAAGGGCCCCCTCATGTCGAGGCACCATCGCCACGGGTTCGGTCGCAAGGTTCAGCGACCGGTACGATTCGCAACACCTGGTTAGAGTAAAAGCAGGGCTGCAATGGCCGATCGGACAACTCAGTCGAGGCCAGGAGCGCCTGCACAGAAGACACGAAATCCTCTGAAAATTTAGCCGAGGCCGACAAAGGGATATCGATATCGACCGCCCAGTGCTCGGGCTCAAAGCGCCAGCCGCTCAGCCCCGCCCAGCGAGTCAACGCTTGCCTAAGATGAAGATCGGTATGGCTCACTGCGAAAAATGGCTGTGACACGCCGGTTATAGGCTCAGGTACGCGCGGGTCAGTCGGTTGCAAAGGCGCGTAAGCACTCGACCCGAGCTTTGGCGATGTGGCCGCCGCAACGGGAGTTGCGTCGGCGCGCCGTGCACGCGCCTGTTGCCGTGCAGAGCGAAACAGCAATGCAGGCCAGTGCCCCTCAATGATGGTGTAAGGCCCTTGACGAAGGTAGGTCAACACCTGCTCGCCTTGCTCGCTCGAACCCAAGATAATCGGCAGTATTTGGCTGGGCAGCCATTGCAGCCAGGTACGCGACGCGTCCGAAAAAACTTGCAGCGGTGCTACCGCGCGATCACCGGACAGCCGCCAACCAAAATCAAGCTTGCCTGACGGGATATTGGCACCACTAGGCTGCTCGCTGGGCCAGGGTCGGCCAGCAGGGCCCATGCATCCAGAAAGCAATAAAAACGAAAACAACCACCACGTGCCGCGCATAGTCATGAGTCACTCGCCCGCAAACAGTTAACGAGGAGTGATGTTGACGATTAACAGCGAATCGCACAATTGTGTGACTCACGCATAGACGAAAAAAGCGCACAAAAAAATACGCCTCGATTGATGAACTGCACCCCAAAAGTTGGACACCAATCCAACTCTTGGGTGTTGTTCATGACGAAGTACGACGAAGATTTTAAAAAATCAGTAGTTCAAGACTACTTAGGGGATGGGGGTGGCCAGCCTAGCGTATTTCTGGCGCTAGGTGCGGTCGAAGCAAAGTCCTGTTGAGACTATGCTTGTATGGCCCGACTGCCTATTTTTTGCGAGCCGCGGGGGCAGCCTTGGCTAAGGCTGGGTCTTGCATCAAGGGACGCGATTCGTCGAGCGCCATCGTCAATGCCGCAACGGGTGGCGTGTTGCCCGATAGCGCTGCATCAAACTGGCGACTCAAAATCGGCTCGATGCTATGGTAGTTGCGCACC
>CANKOW010000224.1 GCA_947484295.1 Alcaligenaceae bacterium
GGCTGCACGCACCGCTGAAAATATTTCACTTCATCCAAAGATTCATGCGCATGCGGCGCTTGCAGCCGTCAGCGCCGAATGCCTAGATCAAATTATTCGCAATGCGGCTGTTCTGGCCGAAGTAGACACCGCCGATATTTATCAGGCGGGTGGTGCCGTGCACGTACATCAGTTGCGGGTGGGTATTCGCCGCTTGCGCTCGGCGTGGTCGTTTTTTAACGGAATTGCAGTGCTGCCCTCTGACGAGCTTCGCTCAGAGATCAAGCTGCATTTTGCCAAGCTAGGTGGCACGCGTGACGATGATGTCCTCAAAGAGACCTTACTCCCGGTACTCAGTGCCGCGGGGCAGCCCCCGTTGATACTAGATGACGGACAAACGCCGACAGACACCGAGAATGTCGCGCTCAGTCGCCCTTTTCAAAGTTGGTTGCTCGACATGTTGGCGTGGACTGTTCTGCCGGTTGCGCCCGTCGCGCCACCCTCGATCACCACCACAGCACCCCTCGACGTTGATACGCCGGCACAGCAACCAGCACCTGTGGTCCGAGACGCGACTGTCGGTGCCACACGCTCGCTAGCGCTACAGGCACGCGACGCGTCTTTAAAGGCGTCAAACGCTCTGCAAGCACCGCAAGATCTCGCAGCCGTTGCGCTCGCCACACAAGCACACAGCGCTGTAATCAAGCCAGTTGGAAACGTTGCCGCTCAGTCGGCGCCACAGGTCGCAGCAGAAGGGGTTGCGACTGCAAGCATAAAGATTCAAAAGCCTTTAACGCTTAAAGAGGCGCTCGTTAAAAAGCTAAAAAAATGGCATCTGCGTTTGTTGAAAGACGGTTTGCAATTTGATCAGCTTGATATCGAACCGCGCCACGAATTAAGAAAGCTCGGAAAAAAATTGCGTTACGCCTTGCAATTTTCTGAGTCACTGTTACCAACGGCTCGACTTAAGGCGTACCGCAAACAACTCGCCGCTGTGCAAGATATTTTGGGTGAGATGAATGATTTAGCCGTCGCACGGGATCGCTTTATCGGCCTGCGTGATACTCAGCCTAGCGCCTGGTTTGCCTGCGGTTGGATTACCTCGCGTTTGGATGCGTTGTCGCAAGACGCCTGCGCCGCGTTTAAGCAGCTTTCACGTACTGAGACGTTTTGGCGTTGACAGCCTAAGTGTCCAAGCTGCGTTACTCAGACACCGACGCCCACAAGGCTTAGGCTGTCTCGCGCGGTGTCATGCAATGCGGCGGCACTCAACAAACCTTGTGCGTCGAAGTCGGTTACTGCCCGACGACCGCAGCAGCAAACTCGGCCGCCACAAACGGCTGCAAGTCTTCAATCCGCTCGCCCACGCCAATCCAATACACCGGAATCGGCCTGACGCCTTGCGCACCCGCAGCCACTGCAGCGAGGGTGCCGCCTTTCGCTGTGCCATCGAGCTTGGTCACGATCAGCCCTGTTAAGCCAACCGCTGCATCAAACGCACGAATCTGAGACAACACGTTTTGACCTTGATTACCATCGACCACCAATAAGACTTCGTGTGGTGCAGTGGGATCAGCTTTGGCAATCACCCGACGAATTTTTTTAAGTTCGTCCATGAGGTGCAACTGCGTGGGCAAGCGCCCAGCGGTATCAACCATCACTACATCCATGCCACGCGCACGGCCGGCGTTGACCGCATCAAACGCCACCGCAGCGGGGTCGCCCCCGTCTTGGGCAATCACGTCAACGTTGTTGCGCGAACCCCATTCAACGAGTTGCTGACGTGCCGCTGCTCTGAACGTGTCACCCGCCGCAAGCAGCACGCGGGCGCCCTCTTTTTGTAAACAAAACGCGAGTTTGCCGATCGACGTGGTTTTGCCCGCGCCATTGACACCTGTCATCATCACAACCAAAGGTTTGACGCGACCCACTTCAAAAGGTTTTTCGAGCACTTGCAGGTGCTCAGCCAAGACGTCACGCAATGCCTGCTTGACGCCCGCTGCTTCTTCGATGCGCTGTTGCTTGACCTTTGCTCTTAAGGCCACCAGCAGCGCCCCGGTGGCTTCAACGCCCGTGTCAGCCATAATCAAAGCGGTTTCAAGTTCTTCGAACAGCGCTTCGTCAACACGCACACCAACAAAAATCCCACCAATGCTTTTGCCAGTTTTAGCTAAACCACCACGTAGCTTGGCCAGCCACGATGACTTTTGTTCAGCCCCTTCTGAATCTTCTGAATCTTCTGAATCTTCTGACGCTTCTGAATCTTCTGACTCTTCAGCCCCGTCTGCCTGCTCGTTCAGGGGATCGCCTTTCCAAGCGTCACCTATCAGGTCATCCTCCTCAGCCGACTCAGGGGCTGTCGCCACCGCCTCGTCATCAGCCGAATCCTCAGGCTTTGGCTCTACGTCACCACCACTCGGGGGCGGCTCTGGGTTACGCTTGAACCATCGACTCAATAAACCCACACGTGGAGCCTCTGGCTCAGCGTCCTCGACTGCAGGGGCTGCCTGATCAGCGCTCTGAAGGCCTTCAGCGGCAAGTTGTGGATCGCCGTTAGGCAGGGGTACGCGATTGATCCCCACGCGCGGGTCTGCGTGAAGGGCTTCAGGCGCGGGTTGCCCTAGCTCTGAGTCAGGTTGCTGCTCAGCGGCAATTGGGTCGAGCGGGTCGGGTTTTTTCTTGAAGAAGCGAAACATAGTGAAGAAGTATATTCGGATCGTAGCCGGTCAGTATCGCCGCACACCAATTGAGGTGATCGAGGCAGAGGGTTTGCGCCCCACGCCCGACCGGGTGCGTGAAACATTATTTAATTGGTTAAGCTATTTTTGGGGTGGCGAATTTTCTAACAAACGCGTGCTAGATTTATTTGCTGGCACCGGCGCGCTGGGTTTTGAGGCCGCGTCGCGGGGCGTAGCGCACGTACAGATGGTTGAACAACACCCCAAAGCGCTCGCAGCCTTGCGAGCCTTGCGCGACAAAATCGGGGCGGAGATGGTGCGGATTCATGCCGGTGATGCAAAGGTAGTTTTAGATCGCCTCGAGGCTGCTCGCTTTGATGTAATCTTGCTTGACCCGCCTTTTGGCCAAGATTGGCTTGATTTTTTGTGGCCCAAGCTAGGCGATTTGTTAGAACCCCACGGACTTGTTTATATTGAGGCTGAAAAACCAATAATTATGCCTACGGGATACAGCTTATTGCGCCAAGACCGCGCGGGGGCCGTACACTATCACCTCTTTCAAATTGCTGCATTGCAAAAATGATCACTGCTATTTATCCTGGTACTTTCGACCCCTTGACCCGCGGTCACGAAGATTTAGTACGTCGCGCGGCAAGTTTATTTGACCGTGTCGTGGTCGGCGTTGCGCATAGCCGCAACAAAAAACCTTTCTTCTCGGTTGACGAACGCGTTGAAATTGCGCGCGAGGTCTTGGGACACTATCCCAACGTCAAGGTAGCAAGCTTTGCCGGTTTGTTAAAAGACTTTGTACGCGAACAAGAAGGCCGCGTCATCGTGCGCGGCTTGCGCGCCGTGTCTGACTTTGAGTACGAGTTTCAAATGGCTGGCATGAATCGTCATTTGTTACCCGAAGTCGAGACCTTGTTCATGACGCCCTCTGATCAATACCAGTTCATCTCGGGCACCATCGTGCGCGAAATCGCCGAACTCGGTGGTGATGTCAGCAAGTTTGTGTTTCCGTCGGTCGATCGTTGGCTGCAAGCCAAGGCCAAAGAGCGCCGCGAACTGGGCATCACGCCCCCTTTGAGTAGCTAACGACATGGCGCTGCGCATTACCGACGAATGCATCAACTGCGACGTGTGCGAACCACAATGTCCCAATGATGCAATCTCGATGGGCGCAGAGATATACGTGATCAACCCCAGTTCGTGCACCGAGTGCATCGGGCACCACGACGAACCTCAGTGCAAGGTCGTCTGCCCGGTCGATTGCATTGAAGTGCACCCTGAGTTTGAAGAAAGCGCCGAAGCGCTACTCAACAAATATCACGTGCTCACACGTTTGCCGGCTTAACCGCCGACAGAGCAGCGCAGACACCTACCTACCCCTCGTATGCAGGGTCTTAGTCAGCTGACAAACATTCACAGACAGGCTCCGTCAGAGCGAGTTTGCCGACAGGTAACTTGCTGTGCGTGCGTTCAGCGTTTACTGAGCAGGCCAAATAACCGGCTTTGCCTCAGGGTGCACTTTCACCAGCCGACTCGGCTGCCCCGTCACATGGGTGAACCAAGCGGCCGCCACCTCACCCTCGTCGACCACATCAACCGTCTGGTCTGCAACCTGCGCCGTTTGACGCACGCTGTCATCGTCTTCAATCACATCCATCGGGATGTCCATGCGCAACATGCCAGGCGCGCGCAACACCAAATACCCCATACGGACATCGGTATTGACACCAGCCAGCCCAGGGCATTGCGCCGCACTCAGCCAGCCACCCTTCGCATCAACCACAAACCAGCGTTGGTGATATTGCGCAGCGTCGCGATGCTCTGAGCCGATACAGCCCACAATGGGGAAAGACATTTCTTTTGACATGAGTCGCGCCTTTGCTTGATTAATGTTGTTGCTTTGCAGGCGCCAAGACGTTTTGCTAACTTGCCAGCAGCGCCACAAAGCGCTTAGTCTAGCCCAATCCAAACTTTTATCTCTGAGGCACTCAACGTTATGAAAATCGATCATCTGGATCATCTGGTCTTAACCGTCGCCAGCCTCGAGCGCACCTGTGATTTTTATGGCCGCATCTTGGGCTTTGAGGTCATTACCTTTTTGGGCGACCGCAAAGCCCTCAGATTTGGACAACAAAAAATCAATTTGCATCAGGTTGACAACATGTTCGACCCAAAAGCTAAAACCCCTACCGCGGGTTCAGGCGATCTTTGCTTTATCGCGGTGACCCCAGTCGATGATATCGTCACCGAGTTGAATGCAGCGGGCGTCACGATTGAACTCGGCCCGGTCGAGCGCACCGGGGCAGTTGGCAAAATCAGATCCGTCTACCTGCGTGACCCAGATGACAATCTGATCGAATTATCGAACTATCAACCTTAGGTGTTCTAGGGTTAATCGGAGTTCAGACTAGGAGCCTAAGGTGGGTATCCACTGATATCCTCATTTTCCCCTATATCGCAACTTTCGAACTTGCGATAAAGTCGGGCGTTGCATTTATAAACTTGGAGACAAACATGAGCAATACGATCAAAAAGACCGCCGTTCAGGCCTCGCGCCGTAAATTACTGCAAGGCGCCGCCGGCTTGGCCGCCATGGGCTTGCCTGCAATTTCACTCGCACAAAACAAACCGATCAAAATCGGTATGCCCACTATCTTGTCGGGTCGTGTGGCGATGTTGGGCCTTTCCTCACGAAACGGCGCAATGTTTGAAATTGAAAAATTCAATGCTGCAGGCGGCCTGGGTGGACGCATGCTTGAATTGGTTGTGCGCGATTCAAAAGGTCAACCCCAAGAAGCGGCCCGCGTTGCCCGCGAACTTGTCACCAGCGATGGCTGTGAACTGCTGTGGGATGCCGAGGCATCATCGGGCGCGTTTGCCGTGCACGAAGTGGCAAAAGACCTGGGCGTGTTTGTGATGCACACCAATTCAGAAACCTCTTCACTGACTGCTGA
>CANKOW010000225.1 GCA_947484295.1 Alcaligenaceae bacterium
ACCGCCTTATCTGACCATGCCGCTCATGGATGACATTTTGATCCCGTTTCAAAATGGCAAGCCGATTAATTACGATTTGGTGTCGTTGTACCTGACTGGGTTGGTTGTGGCGGGCTTGTTGGCGTGGTTGCTTGGCTGGGCGCGCACCTATCTGCTTGCCTGGGTCAGCGAACGCATTGGTGCCGATCTGCGCACCGCCACCTTCAGTCACCTGCAAACGCTATCTTTGCAATATTTTGGCGGCAAGCGCACCGGTGACTTGATGGCGCGCATCGGTAGCGAAACAGATCGCATCAATATATTTCTCTCGCTGCATCTGCTTGACTTTGCCAACGACGTGTTGATGATCGTGATGACGGCGTGTATCTTGATCGCGATTGATCCATGGTTGGCCTTGACCACGTTGATCCCCTTGCCGGTCATCATCTGGATGATTCACCTCGTGCGCCACCGGTTGCGGTTTGGGTTTGAAAAGGTTGATCGCTCCTGGAGCGAACTCACCAACGTATTGGCCGATACAATTCCGGGCATCCGGGTCGTGAAGGCGTTTGCACAAGAGCGGCGCGAAGTCGCGCGGTTTCGCGAAGCGAATGACCGTTATCTGGCCGTCAACGATCGTATCAACAAAGTATGGGCGCTCTTTGCGCCCTCAGTGACTTTCTTAACTGAAATAGGCCTGCTGGTGGTCTGGATTTTCGGTATCTCTCAGGTGGCAAGTAGCACGATCACGGTGGGCGTGCTGGCAGCATTTTTGGCTTATATCGGTCGCTTTTACACGCGACTAGATTCAATGAGCCGCATCGTGTCGCATACGCAGCAAGCGGCTGCTGGCGCCAAGCGTATTTTTGATATTTTGGATCATGTCTCGAGTGTGCCCGACGCGCAGCGCCCTGTGCCGCTCGAGCGCGTGGACGGCCGGATTGAGTTGAGTAACGTTGGTTTTCGCTATGGCAGCCGAACGGTACTGCGCAACGTTAATTTAAGTATCGGCGCTGGCGAGATGATCGGCTTGGTCGGTCACAGCGGTTCAGGTAAAAGCTCCTTGGTGAACATGATTTGCCGTTTTTATGATGTCACCGAAGGTGGGATCAAAGTGGACGGTGTCGATATCCGCTCGTATTCGATCGCTTCGTTTAGGCGCAATATCGGTCTTGTACTGCAAGAGCCCTTTTTGTTTTTTGGCACGATCGCTGAAAACATCGCCTACGGCAAGCCCGAAGCCACGCGCTCAGAGATTGTGGCGGCAGCCCGTGCGGCGCGCGCGCATGAATTTATTTTGCGTTTACCGCAGGGTTATGACTCGTTAGTCGGCGAGCGTGGGCAAGCGCTGTCGGGTGGCGAGCGTCAACGTATATCGATTGCGCGCGCCTTATTAATTGATCCGCGTATTCTGATTTTGGATGAGGCCACGTCATCGGTTGACACGACCACCGAAATGGAAATTCAAGAAGCTCTTGATAATCTGATTCAAGGTAGGACCACAATCGCGATCGCGCATCGTTTAAGCACCTTGCGCAAAGCGGATCGACTGGTGGTACTCGATCGTGGCGAGATCGTCGAGATTGGTAATCACGATGATTTGCTGGCTCGCGGTGGGGCTTACCATGACCTATATCAGGCGCAGTCGCGCTTGAGTGGGGTTGAGGGCGCGGTGGCCCTGAGCCCGGCCGAGGTCTTAGCAAGCAAAGTCGTGATCGACACCAACGTTGTGGCGTCGCCCCTTGCCGCGCCGGGCCCTCGACAAGGGTCAACCGATGTCTGATTTTTTATTAGCGCGTAACCAAGCGGGCCGTCTGCTGTTGACGCTCAAAGACGGGCGGGTCTACGAGGGGGTGGTGCCGGTGCGCGCGTTTCCGTTGCAGGCGCCCGAGCAGTGTGTGGCGTTCATGAGCCTAGAGGGTAAAGAAGTTGCCTGGGTGGATGAATTGAGTGCCTTACCGCAAGACACGCGCGAGTTAATTAAGCAAGAGATCGCCTCGCGCGAAATGATGCCGGTCATTGAACGCATCGTGAGGGTGTCAACGCTGTCTACGCCCAGCACGTGGGAGGTGATCACGGATCGCGGTGCAACACAACTGATCCTGAAGGGCGAAGAAGATATCCGACGTTTAACCGGTTCGACGCTGATTATTACTGACAGTCATGGCCTCAGGTTTATGCTGCCTGATATGCAGGCACTTGATAAGAATAGCCGCCGTATCCTCGACAGATTTTTATAACGCTAAGAACAGCCGCCGCATCATCGACAGATTTTTATAACGCAGATGCGTCCTCTGCGGTCGATGGTGCGCAGAGGGAGGTGTCTATTGCACTCGCTGACTTAAATCAACTTGACGAGTTGTTTGCCGAAATTCTCGCCTTTTAGCATTCCCACCAATGCCGCGGGCGCACTACCAAGTCCGACCGCAACAGACTCGCGAAACTTCAGTTTGCCGGCGACTACCAGGTCGTAGAGTTGTGAACGAATGGCGGGCCAGGTGTCGAGTTTGTCTGACACGATGAAACCTTGCACGCGTAATCGACTGACCAAAATGGCGCGCAACGTATGGTAAGCATGAGGATCGCGATTGAACTCAGACACCATGCCGCACAGCGCGATACGACCAAAAGTATTCATGTGCGTGAGCAAGCGTTCAAAAATTTCGCCACCGACGTTTTCGAAGAGACAGTCGATGCCTTGCGGCAGGGCAGCCGCAAGCTCTGCGGCAAAATTGCTTGAGCGGTGATCAATGCAGGCATCAAAGCCTAGCTCGTCGACGACGTACTGACATTTTTTAGCACCACCCGCAATCCCGACAACCCTGCAGCCAACGTGTTTGGCAAGTTGACCCACCACGCTGCCGACCGCGCCCGAAGCGGCGTCAACCACGACGGTTTCGCCGGCTTTAGGTTGACAGATATCGATCAAGCCCGTCCAGGCGGTGATGCCGGGCATACCGAGAATGCCTAGATAGGCGGTAGGGCTGACTTTGCTGGTATCGATTTTGGTCACGCCCTTGGCGTTGATCGTGCCATATAGACGCCAGCCAGTGGCGGCTAATACTGTTTCACCCACTTTAAAGTCGGGTGAGTTTGACTCAATCACCTCGCCGATCGCGCCACCCACCATGACCTCGCCCGGGTTGACGCCTTGCGCATAAGACTTTGCATCCGAAATACGGCCGCGCATGTAGGGGTCAAGCGATAACCAGTGGTTACGAATCAAGACTTGATTATTAGTTGGCACAGGCATGTCTGCATCAACGAGTTTGAAGTTTTCAGGGGTGACCCAGCCCGTTGGGCGGCTGACCAAAATGACGTGTTGATTTTGCATGTTTGAGGCCTTGAGTTCTTGTTGATGTTGTTGTGTGATCTTTGGTTTTTTATGCCTCACCCGGACGCCTAAGAGCGGGTGTGTGTCAAAGCGGGTGTGTGTCAAGATCTCCATAGTGTAGCGCGGTCACTCTCATTTTTAGTTTTAAGAGCACGTTGATGCAGGGGTTTCGCCTAAAAATGCAATCGGCGGGTAAGTTGGGCAATTGTGCAGCGAAACATATTGATCGGCTAGACAACTGGTTATCAGAGGGGCGATGATGCTCATCATTAGTCTGGCAGCGATGCGGACTGACAGTTTTGCTGTCCTGTAGCCCTACGGTTTTTAAACTCTGGGTCCTGCCGTTTTGCAACCTTACAGCTGAGTCCTTCAAAACTGGAACAAGTGCCATTCTTACCAAAACTTGCTGCGGTAACGCATTTTTTTCGACGGTTCGGCAAGTGCAACCCGCGTAAGTGCTGGGTTGCCGTTTGCTTGGCTTTAGCGCTTGCTGGCTGTTCTAAGCCGATTGTCAAAGAGGGTGATGCGCCAACAGGGTCCGCCTATGTCAAGTGGATGCCGGGGGCGTATGCGGAGTCGAGTGACGCGCTGAAACTGCCGGCTGTCCCCGAGAAGTGGTGGCAAAGCTTTGATAGCGTAGAGCTGAATGGGTTTGTTGAAAATGCGTTTAAGAATAATTACGATCTCAAGGCAGCGATTGCACGCGTGGCGCAGTCTGGCGCGCAGGCCGATGCCGTGCGAGCCTTGCAAAGCCCGACGATTGACGGCGTGGTCGGTTATCAGAACCAAGGCCCCTGGAACGGCGTGGCGACAGCCCCCACGACCGACGCCTGGTATACCCGTGAGGTTAACCAAGGTGGTTTGCGGGTGAACTACGAGGTCGACCTTTGGGGAAAGCTGGGCTTTAACACTGAGTCTGCTTACCAAAAATCTTTGGTCAGTCAGTACGCCCGCGATAGCGTTGCGCTCTTGCTCGCAGCGGATGTCGTATCCACCTATTTTTCAGTCGTGTCATTGACAGAACGCCTAGCCGTCGGCAACCGAAATTTAGCTTCAATCACCAAAGTCAGGCTGGGGATCGCCCGAAGAGTGAGCCGCGGCGATGCGACCGTGATTGATTTGGCACAACAGCTTATTCTTGAAAAAAATACTCAAGCCAACTTATCTTTGCTTAATGGGCAGCGTGTCAGAGAACTCAATCGACTGGCGCAATTGCAAGGGCTGGTGCCCGGTACGCTGAAGGTGCAAGCCGCTTCGATTGATGCGTTTAAGCGTGTGGATTTAAGTGCGGGTCTACCCTCTGAGCTTTTATGCCGACGCCCAGATATCAAAGCGGCCGAAGCGGGTTTGCTGGCAGCGCAAGCTGACTTGTACGCCGCACGCGCCAGTTTGTTGCCCGCGTTTTCGTTGTCTGGGCAAGCTGGGGTGGGCAGCTACTATTTGTCGACCATCTTAAGCCCGCAAAGCTTCTTCTTCAATATCACCAGCAACCTATTGCAAAATATCTTTGACGGCGGCAGGCGTGACGCCGATATCCGTGCCACGCGCGCCAGAAACTTTGAACTGCTTGAAGCCTATGCCAGCACGGTGCAGGCGGCGTTGCGCGACGTAGAGGATGCTTTAAATGGTCTTGAAACGACGAAATTAAGGCATCAAGCCTTGGCAGTAAGTCGAGATCAGGCGCAACAGCTCACGATGAATACGCGCAAGTTACTTGAGCGTGGTGCCATTGATTTTGTGCAGTTACTTACGATCGAACAAACCGTGTTGGCGTCTGAAGACGCCATCATCAACGCGCGGCGCGATCAACTCAAGGCTGCGGTCGATTTATATAAGTCGCTCGGTGGCGGCGTGTCTGACAAGCAAGACCGATGCTTGAAAGAGGCCAGCCGTGGCTAATGCCAATGATCTAGATCATCAAGTTTCTCGGCTGAGTACCTTTCGGCATTCTCGTGCAACAGTGATCGCGGCTGGGATCGTGATTAACCTGCTCGGGCTGGCGTTTCCGCTGTTGATGTTGCAGTTGTATGACCGCATCTTACCGAGTCAGTCGTTAAGCACCCTGACTCTTTTTGTGGTTGGTATCGCGATTGCCCTATGTCTTGAGGCGTTGACGATGATGGCGCGTAGTTCGCTCACAGCCTGGATTGCCGCGAAATTTGAACATGCTGCCATGACCCAGGCCATGAGTCGCTTTTTAAGAGAGCCGATTCAAGAGTTTGAGCAGAAAGGTACGGGCGAAATCACCCATACCCTGAAATCAATTAGTGGCTTAAAAAGTCT
>CANKOW010000226.1 GCA_947484295.1 Alcaligenaceae bacterium
GCTAAATAAAAGCCAATAATCACTAACATGATCGCCCAACCTGGCAGGGGCAAACCTGTTAAAAACTTTGCCAACATTTGCGGCACACCTAAAGACGACAGAATATAGTTCAACACGTAGGCACCAAACAAAATCAGCGCAATCATCGAGGTGGTGCGCGCCGTGGCATGCAGTGACTCAGAGATCATTTTCCAGTTGAGTTTGCGATCAACCAACGCCAAGATCAAACTGCCCGCCACGCCGAGTGCCGCCGATTCGGTTGGCGTGGCTAGGCCCGCATAAATGGTGCCCAACACGAGCCCAATTAACAAGGTCGTAGGCAATAAGTCTGACAAGCTTGCGACCTTGTGTCGCCAGTTGACACCCCTCGCGTTGGGGTCAGCCCGTAACTTGAGCTTGTAGCTGTAGTAAAGAATCACCAACACAAATAAGAGCACCACCAAAATACTCGGGCCAATGGCAGCGATGTAGAGCGCACCAACTGAAGTTTCGGTGATCAAACCGTAAATAATGAACGTGATGCCGGGCGGGATCAGGTTGCCTAAAGCCCCGCCCGCAGCAAGCGAACCCAGTACTAACTTTGGTGGGTAATGACTTTTTTCAAAATACGGCAAGGCGACCGAGCCCATCGTTGCCGCCGTTGCCACGCTTGAACCCGCTACCGCAGAAAAGACCCCGCAGGCCAAAATATTCGTGTGTAACAAGCCGCCCGGCAACCGACCCATCCAGACATTCAAGCCGCGATACAAACGCTCAGATAGACCGGCGCGCAACATGATCTCGCCCATCAGTAAAAAGAGCGGCACCGAGACCAACACAAAATTGGTCGATGGCGCCCAAATCATCTCACCCAAAAAATTCCAAAATGGCCGGTCTGAAAGCGAAAAACCGGCTAGCAATGCAAGCGAGGACAACGCCGCACCCACGTAGATACCACCCGCAAAAAAACCGGCAAATGCCCCTAATACCGCCAATAACGCCCACCAAGGCACCGTCGTAGCGGATAAGGCCGCGGCACTATCGGCACCGCCAAATAAGCTGGCACCACCAATCACGATCGCCATGATTACAATGAATACGATCGCAATCATTGACTGCCCTGTTTGTGAGTAGACGAAACGCTGGGGGCCTGAGTAGGTGCCTGTGGCTCAGCAACCACCCCAGTAGACGAATAGCCAGGCGCCTGCATATGTGCCTGCGCCTCGGCAACCGCCTCGAGTGTTTCGGCGGCTTCGTCTTCGTAAGTACGCGCCATTAAGGCACGATCCATGGCGCTAAGATCGCTATGCATTAACTGCCCGACAGAACGCAGCGCCAGAGCAAGCGCCGCCAGAAATAACAACACAAAGCCTGCTGCCCACAAGCCCTGCGGTAACACCAACGGTGTGCGTAAGGTGGTGAGATCTGTGGCGTTAAACGCAAACGAATCGTTGGCGATTGAAACTGCACCGTACACATAAAATCCGGTCGACACCAACAAGGCCAGCAACGAAGCTAAATGTAACCACACGCGCACACGCAGGGGCATGCGCTGCACCAAGACATCGATGCGCACATGACCGCGCTCAAAAAGTGTGCCCGCCAACCCCCAGCTCATCCCAACCGCCATAAGATAGCCGGTTAGCTCTGTGGTGGATTCGGTTGAAAAGCCTAGAAACTTTCGAGCAAAAATATCAAAACAAATCAGCACCGTGATCAACAGATAGCAAAAACCCGCTACCCACATCGCACGGCGACTGAGCCATTCAAGACCGTGATGCATACTTACTTGCCAGCGGTGTATTTCACCCCAGAGATCGGTGCGATCACCTCGTTGTACACCACACCGCAACGATCGCCACAGCGTTTAACCCAGGCGGGCAAGACTGTGTCAGCCAGACTTGCCTGAATCAGGCTTGCCTCATTTGGCTGAGCCTTAACTTCTGCCATGGGCTTTTTGACCAGCGTTGCCAATTTACCCGAGCATCCCTCTGCGCGACCAACGTTACACGCTACACCATCGGCAGTCGCCTCTTCGCCAAGTTTCCACTGGGCGTTTTCAATTGCGGCGAACGTCTTTTCGAACTGGGCACGAATCGAAGGCTCAAGCTTGTTCCACCAAGCCAAATTCACAAAGTAACCAGCGGTCGACCAGGATAAAGAGAGCGTGTGAAGATGTGTTGTCACCTCTGGCCATTTCACGCCATTGCCCGAACCCGAGCCGGTGATACCGCAATCAACGGTGCCACGCTCAAGTGCTGTGTAGACTTCACCGAAGGCAAGTGAAACAGGCTGTCCGCCCAACGCCTTGACTAGGTCACCCGCCGAAGGCCCGTTGATTCGAACTTTCAGGCCTTTCAAGTCGGCTAACGACGCAATTGGCTTACGGCAGAACAGCATCTGACCCGAGAACGGGTACGTTGCCACAAGTTTGATGCCAAGTTTTTCGAGCTCTTTATTGGCAACCGGCATCATGGCGTCTGCCACTTTGCGCGCTTGTGCAATGCCAGGATTTAAGCCTGCCAGGTCGATGCCATCGAGCATCGGCACGTCGCCCGAGACTGTTGTGAGCGGGCCCGCTGCAATGTCAACTTGACCCGAGCGCACCAAGCGCAGCACTTCAGGACCATTGACGTTGCGCTCTGGCCAAGACGAGAGCGTGATTTCAACGCGCCCGTTGGTGGCGGCTTTGAGCCCATCGCGCAACATGGGTTGATCCACCTGGGTGTACTGCGGAATCGTTGGCGACACCTGCGTAATGGCTTGCACCGCAATCTTGGGCCCCGTTGCAGCTGTTTGAGCCGACACACTTGATAACTGCATTGCAGCAAACAGGGCTGTGACCATCACAGATCGATTTAACATGTTCATCTATAAACTCCTAAAGTGTGATTAAAAACTTGCCAAACTATTGTTCTTGAGGTCAGTCACGAGCATTGAACCTGGTGCGTGCGTCAAACAAAAAGCGGGCTTCATGGCCATGGCGACGGACTGTGGTGTGACGCCGCAGGCCCAAAACACGGGCATCTCATCATCACGGATGGTGACCGATTCACCAAAATCAGGTTTGTTGATATCCTGGATCCCAATTAAATGCGGCATGCCGATATGAACAGGGGCACCGTGCACACTTGGAAAGCGCGAAGTGACCTGCACGGCACGCACAATGTCGGCAGGACGCATCGGGCGCATTGACACCACCATCGGGCCATGAAACACACCCGCCGGCGTGGTGGCAATATTAGTTCGATACATCGGCACAGTGCGCTGCTCTTCGATGTGCCGCAACGGGATCCCAGCTTCGGTCAAGGCTTGCTCAAACGAAAAAGAGCAACCCAAGACAAAGCTCACTAAATCATCGCGCCATTGGCTTGCAATATCGTAGGGTTCGTTAACTAATAATCCGTCTTTGTAGACGCGGTAACGAGGAATGTCATACCGAATATCAACATCTTCACCCAGAGTAGGCAGCATCGGGTTGCCTGCCTCAGAGACTGCCAATATTGGACAGGGCCGCGGATTGCGTTGGCAAAACAACAAAAAATCACTCGCAAGGTCTTTGGGCAAGATCATCAAATTGCCTTGCACGTTACCTGGCGCAACACCGGCGGTATGGCCACGCGCCTCGCCGCGACGACTGCGCAACCGGGCTTGATGGCCGAGATTAACGGCCGGTGTAGACAGCGCCGCTTGGCTCACAGCTTTTGGCAGACTGAGGTCGTTCATCGGGGCACCTTTTGATAAATAAGAATCACTCGCAACATCGATCAAGAAACCTCAATACATAACCAATCGCAGTCAGGCAGATAAACCAACAAACGACGCGAAACGGTCTGGAGGACTTTCTTACAGTACGCGACTTCGAAAGCTTGAGTGTGGCTCGCTGGCTGCATCGCGTCAAGTGCTTAATGGCGACCTGCGGGAGTCACGAATCGGTCGCGCGAGCGATTTCCTTTTGGCCTGCTGCAAAATCCGCCGCGTGATCGGGCAAAAATTCGTTGCATGACCTGCTACGATAAGCGTTCATTTTTTTAAAGGCACTTAACCATGGCAAATTCTAAACCTGCAAAGCTGCATGAGCGCCTAAAACAACCTGGGCTGGTAACCGCCCCAGGCGTCTACGACATGGTGTCGTTACGACTGGCTGACAGCTTTGGCTTTGACGCCTTGTACATGACCGGCTTTGGCGCAGTGGCCTCGCATCTGGGCTTACCGGATGCGGGCCTGGCCACCTACAGCGATATGGTTGGGCGCGTCGGCGCCATGGCAAAAATGGCGCGTACGCCTTTAATTGCCGACGGCGACACTGGCTACGGTGGTTTATTAAATGTACGCCACACGATGCAAGGCTATGAACTGGCTGGCGCCTCAGCGATTCAACTCGAAGACCAAGAATTTCCTAAAAAATGCGGCCACACGCCAGGACGGCGGGTGATCCCGATGGCGGATATGGTCAAAAAGATCAAAGTCGCTGCCGAAGCCCGTCAGTCAAAAGATTTTTTGATTATTGCGCGCACTGATTCGCGCACCACGCTTGGTTTGGATGAAGCACTGCGACGCGCTGAGGCCTATGCCAAAGCCGGCGCAGACATTTTGTTTGTTGAATCACCCGAAACCGAAGAAGAAATGCGCAAGATTGGCGCGTCATTTGATTTGCCGTTGTTGGCGAATATGGTTGAAAAAGGTCGCACGCCTGTCTTAAGCAAGGCTGACCTCGAAGCGCTAGGTTTTAAGTTAGCGATATTTCCGGTCACAGCCCTGCTAGCAGGCGTGCACGCCATGACCAAGGTCTACGAGCATTTTAAAAGCACAGGTTCATCGACTAACAACACGGTTGACTTGTACGACTTTACTGACCTGACTAAATTGATGGGCTTTGAAGATGTTTGGGAGTTTGACAAGCGTCATGCCGATTGAGCGCAAGCAAAATTTAACCACACTGCACTCACAACATCTTAGCTGTGAAATCCGTACAATTAGGTATGAGTTTGGCAGCGCGGGTTGGTTTTGCTGCCGAGCTTAATCAAAGTTTCGTTACAACGTTACAACGTTACGCCGTTTCACCACACGCCATTTTGCTCAAGAAGCATTTTTATTTTCAGGATACCGCTATGAAAACCACACGTCGCCAATTCATCATTTATTCGGCCGCCGGCCTAGCCACCTTGCCTCTTGCACAACAAGCTAACGCGCAAGCGATGCTCGGCGAAGCCGAACCTCAAGCGGTTGGATTGGGCTACAAAGCAGTCGCCACTCAAGTCGATAAGGCCAAGTTTCCTAAGTACGTCGATGGCCAAGTTTGCACGAACTGCCAGCTGTACGTCAGCAAGTCACCCGAAGCCGGCACCTGTGCGATCTTCCCCGGCAAGCTTGTTGCCGGGCCAGGATGGTGTAACGCTTGGGTCAAAAAAGCTTAAGCGATTACCGATAAAAAAACCGCTGCACTGCAGCGGTTTTTTTGTCATCATTTTGCGTGTCAGGCTAAATACTTTAATCGCCATCCGCCTCAATCCTTAATGGGCCACAACTCGGGCGTCAGTACCCGCACCTTCGATATAAACTTTTTGGCCTACGCGAAAGTTACCGGTCGGCTGCGTGACAGTCACTA
>CANKOW010000227.1 GCA_947484295.1 Alcaligenaceae bacterium
CCCGCTCCATCTACAAGCAACGTTACGCCCTGGTGACGTGCTGCTTGTAGAGGGACGCACCAGAATCAGCTCTGCAATTAAATATTTAACCCAATCAACCTGGTCACATGCTGCGCTATTTATTGGATCGGATTACTTGGGCGATCGTGCACCTGAAGATCACTGCCTGATTGAAGCCGATACTATTCGAGGCGTCTGTAGTAGTAGCCTTGACCGTTTTGTACATCTGCATACCCGAATCTGTCGGCCGGTCGGCTTGAATCAGGCAGAGTGCGAGCAAGTCATCGAGTACGCTCTCTCGCAACTTGGCCACCAATATGATCTGCGCAATGTTTTTGATTTAGTCCGTTACCTATTACCTACGCCTCCGATCCCTTCACGTTTTCGACGCAAGTTACTTGCGCTCGGTAGCGGCGATCCCACTCGCGCGATTTGCTCGACCCTGATTGCGCAGGCGTTCGAAACGATCCATTATCCGATCATTGCGCGCGACGCAAACGCCTCGCATGGCACGCTCAAGTCTTCATTTAAACCGACAAACTTTGAGCCGAGGCACTTTAGTCTTTTAACGCCGCGCGATTTTGATGTTTCTCCGTACTTCGAAATCATCAAACCAACCTTAGAGGGCGGCTTCAATTTTCATGACCTTGAATGGACACCTTAAGCCCTGAGCAATTTTGAGTGGCACAACCAACTTGTCACTTTTTAGTGACACCTTCAATTTGTCAATTTTTAGTTGCACTTAGCAATTTCTAGCGCGTATATTTTTTTTCTAATTCTGCTTTTGTGAGGTAACGTTGCTCAAGCTCTTGTGACTCTGCGTAACCGCACAACTCGTTTAACTCTTCAAACGAGACCGCCAAATCCGGACGATTCACGATTTCGTCTTTACCAAGCGAGGCCTGCAGCGCTTGCATGCCGTTGATCATCCCCTGAACGGCGGCAGCTGTCAGCAACCTCGGGTAAATGACCGCAGACACCCCTAAATCTTCAAGCCGCTTGGCTGATATCAAAGGCGTCGTTGAGCGGGTTCGAATTCCAAAACCCATATTTACAGAAATTGGCTTGATCGTCTCTTTCACTAACGTCGCAATATCTTGCTCGGCCAATACCGCATCCGCAAACAAAAGATCAGCACCTGCTTCGGCATACAGGTTAAGCCGTCGAATCGCCTCAGCTAATCCGTGTGTGCCATAAGCGTCGGTACGTGACTTAATCACAAAATCCGGGTTACGCCGCCCCTGCGCCGCAGAACGTATTTTTTCAGCATTCTCTTCTGCTGAAATGACGTCTTTACCTTTCATATGGCCACAGCGTTTAGGCCAAACCTGATCTTCAAGCATTAAGCCGCCTACACCGGCTTGCTCAAACGCTCGTACCGTGTGATGCACGTTTACCGCATTACCGTAACCCGTGTCGCCATCCGCAATCATCGGTAAATCGCAACAGGCCACCATCGCGCGGCATGTTTGCAGATTCTCTTCTAGGCCCATTAAGCCAATGTCGAGCTGACCTAGACGCGACTCGCTGATGCCACCGCCGGTCAAAAAGCCAGCACTAAAACCAGAGCGCTGCACCAAACGGGCGCTATAGCCATCAAAAATACCAGGCATCACTAATATGCTGGGCGCTGCAATCAGTTCGCGTAACCGCTTGCCAGGGTTCATCATTGCTGTAGCCTTTTGCATTTGCTTAACCGTTCAAGGTCGAGCGTTAGTCATTCGGTCGTTTTAATGCCGATCTCTTTGATAAGTTTTCCCCATTTGCTGAGATCCGCATTGAGCAAATCCCTCAACGCCTCAGGCGTACCGCCCCCGGGAATCAGACCTTGTCGGGCTAGACGATCCCGAATGTCGGGCATTTTCAACACCGCATTGATATTCTCGTTTAGCTTCACAATGACGTTGCCTGGCGTGCCAGTGGGGGCAAAAATCCCAAACCATCCCACCACCTCAAACCCGGGCAAACCCGACTCATCAACGGTAGGCACGTCTGGAACCATCTCGACACGATGCTTAGAAGTCACGGCAAGCGCGCGTAACTTACCGGACTTCAAATGTGGCAAGGCGGCAGGAATCGTCGAAAAATAGATCTGCACACGACCTGCGATGGTATCAATCACTGAAGAGCCACCGCCTTTATAGTTAACGCTCTCCATTTTGATATCTGCCATCTTTTTGAAGAGTTCACCCGCTAAATGCGCGGTAGTGCCATTACCTGAGTTGGCATAGTTCAGCTGACCCGGCTGTTTCTTTGCTAAGGCTATGAACTCTTGCACCGTATTAGCAGGCAACTGAGGATTGACCACCATGATCAGCGGTGCAGCACAGGCCAGAACAATGGGCGACAAGTCTTTGACCGGATCGTAAGGCAGCTTAGGGTAAAGCCAGGGGCTCATCGGTAGCGACGTAATTGGCATCACCAAGGTGTAGCCGTCAGGTGCCGCGCGCGCGCCCTGCTCAACGCCTATATTGCCCGCCGCACCGGGTCGATTTTCTACAACCAGCGACTGCCCAAGCAACTCGGTCAGCTTGAGCCCAATCGTGCGCGCCGTAAAGTCAGTGCCACCACCGGCCTCTGAAGGCACAATCAAATGAATCGCACGATTTGGATAAGCGCTTGCCTGCGCCCAACTCGTACCTAATTTGCCGAGCGCCATGGATGCCACGCTACCTAGCAACAATTGCCTTTTATTCACAATCGGTCTCCATTGAATATTATTTTGATAAGGATGAGTTTACTAGGAAGCTATGCTATGGTTTAAACCATTAAAGTAGAGCTGCAGTTTTCGACTCTCTTTATCAAAGAAAAAAATTAATAATTGACGAGACAAAAGGTCATCACAATGGTGGGTTGGCGCGCAAAACTAGGGTTTCTTGTACCGGCTGGAACTCCGACCGTCGAGCCGGAGATGTTTGAGATGGCCCCAAAGGGGGTGTCTGTGCACTTTGGTCGTATGATTTCGCGAGGGGCCGACGGAACACTGAACGGCATCGAAGCGCGCATCGCCACACAGATTGAGCATCTCGACGAGTCTGTCGAGATGCTATCGATGATTAAACCTGACGTGATTGCCTTGGCGCACACCGCAACGAGCTATTACCTCGGACGCGAGAAAGAAGCAGAACTGACCAACCGCTTAGAAGATCGTTTTGGCCTGCACTTCATCACGGCCTTCGGCAGCGTCATCGCTGCACTGAACGCACTTGGCATAAAAAAAGTTGCGCTAGGCACGCCTTATGACGAAAATTTGACCATGCAAGGCAAAACTAACCTCGAAAACTATGGCATCGAAGTCGTCAACTTTGATTGGTTACGCAACGTACGCAGCATTTTTGAAGAACCACCAAACCGAGCCTATCGCTTAGGCAAATCGGTCGACGTCCCTGAGGCCCAAGCCGTTTTTTTAAGCGGCGTCGGCATGCCCACAATCACGATCCTCGGCGCACTCGAGCAAGACTTAGGCAAGCCCGTCATCTCAAGTTCAAGTGCCATGATGTGGAACGCGCTGCGCTTGGCTGGAGTTGCGCCGGTCTTGCCGGGATATGGGTCACTGCTAGCCTGAGGGCTGACCGATGGAGCTATAGATGATGGTTAAAGCTGACGCATCACAGCACATTTCGAAACACAGGAAAAAACGCTGATGTATAAAAAAATTAAAGTTCAGCCTCTCGCGGGCGCCTTAGGCGCCGAGATCTTTGGGATCGATCTTTCAACCGAGATCGACCCAGCGACCTTAGCTGAGGTCCGCCAGGCACACCTTGAGCACTTAGTGATTTTCTTTCGTGATCAAAATATTTCAGATCTCGACTTAGCCCGTTTTGCGCGCAATTTTGGCGAACTCGCCATGCTCCCACCTCACCGTCAAGTACCGGGAAACTTTCCTGAACTGTTGGTCATCGACAAGAAACCCGAGGGTACGCTTGTGTTTGGCTGGGAATGGCATACCGATACCAGTCACCTCGAGATCCCTCCGTTGGGCTCGGTGTTAGCGGCTCGTATCTTGCCCTCGGTGGGCGGTGACACACTCTTTGCTAATCAATACATCGCCTATGACACACTCTCTGTGGGCATGAAGGCTATGCTCAAGGATCTTCGCGCTGTTCATTCGAATGGTCGAATTCTGGCCTCGTTGGCAGTCGACGATATTCTGCCGCCGGGGCAAGACTGCGCCGCGCAGGCAACACTCTCAGCGGTACATCCCGTCGTGCGAACGCATCCGGGAACCGGCAAAAAAGCGCTTTACGTCAATGTGATGCACACCGAGCGGTTTGAAAATATGACCGTTGCCGAGAGTGCGCCGCTCTTGAAATATTTATATGATCACGCAACGCGCCCTGAATTCAGCTGCCGGTTTCGCTGGCAACCCGGGTCGATTGCCTTTTGGGACAATCGTTGCTGCCAACACCTGGCACTGGCCGACTATCCTGGACAACGCCGTTTAATGCACCGCGTTCAAATTCGCGGCACAAAACCGATTTAAAAACTTTAAGCAGATATCATGAAAATCTTTCTCAGATTACGCTTTTTTGCTTTGGCCTTCACCTATTCACTGTGCTTGCTATGCACTTTTGGGATGACTGAAAGCTTTGCACAAACCTATCCCAACCGAACCATTCGTTTAATTGTGCCCTACGCCGCAGGCGGTGGTACCGACGTCCTGGGCAGAGCTTTGGCACAAAAACTCACCGAGGCGTTAGGCCAAGCGGTCATCGTTGAAAACCGCCCGGGTGCCGACGGCATGATTGGCTCTGAAGTCGTGGCTCGAGCCACCCCTGATGGTTACACGCTGCTCTTTAACTCGAGTAGCCACGGCATCAACCCATCGATTCATCCTAATATTAATTTTGACACCATGCGAGACCTGCGTTGTATTAGTCAAACGGCATCGCAGCAAATGATCTTGGTAGTTCATCCCTCGTTACCAGTTCATTCGGTCAAAGAACTCATTGCCTATGCAAAAGCCAATCCTAACGTCTTGAATTTTTCGTCCTCATCCAAGGCAACCCAATTACCAATGGAACTGTTTAGCTGGATGGCAGACATACGCATGACTAACATCCTGTACAAAGGCTCAGGCCCTGCAACAACAGATTTACTCGCAGGACGAATTCAAACAAGTTTCGGTGGAGCCGCTTCAGTCGTTCCACACATCAATGCCGGCAAGCTGCGCGCACTCGCGATTGGCGATAATCGGCGCTCGCCACTCACGCCTGACATTCCAACACTTGCCGAAGAGGGCTTGCCAGATTTTTATTCTGTCCTGTGGTCGGCAATGTTTGCCCCTTCGGGTACGCCACCTGCCATCATTAACCGATTAAATGCAGAGCTGGTCCGTATCTTGAAAGACCCTCAATTCAAAGCAAAGACCGCACAGCAAGGGTTCGAGAACGATGGCACAACATCGCAAGCCTGCGACAGCTTCGTTCAACGCGAAATTACAAAATGGGCTGATGCGATCAAACAAGCGGGGATCAAGCCCGAGTGATCATTTGTGCGCCGCAACAAATCTTTAGACTGCGTCCTGAATCCCTAGGCAAAGAATCTGTTGCGAGACCCGTGCAACGGTA
>CANKOW010000228.1 GCA_947484295.1 Alcaligenaceae bacterium
ATGGATGAGCTTGGCGTTTCCATCAACACATTCGCAGTCGCTCCTTCAGATTGAAAGGCATCATCAATTTGATACCGAAGATAACTGTGTTGCGACAGCAAGATCATCCGCTCGTTATTCAGGTCTTTGAAGGAAATCACTTTTTTTCTTGTCAGAGGATGTTGAGGCGGCAAGACAACCACCACTTGTGCTGCGGGTAAGGGTTCGAAATCGATCGCCTGACGTGCCAGTGGTAACTCGACCACACCAATATCAAATTGGTGTGTCGCGACTAAATCTGCGATTTGACGTGAAGGTAGGCTCTGTAAAAAAACCGTGACGTTCGGACGGGTATCTAACAACTGTGCGACAGCGTGCGGCACCATTCCTTGCGCAAGGGCAGGCAAACAGGCCACGCGCAGGGCGCCGGTGCGTCTTAAGCGAATGTCTTGCGCCACTTGCGCGATGCGTTCAACACCGCTGTAAAGCGGTTCGATCTCTTTGAAAAGGGCTTCTGCCTCGGGGGTGGGGATCAGTTTGCGCCCATGCCTGACGAACAATGCGAACCCCAGCCGCAGCTCGAGTAGGCCGATGGTTCGACTGACTCCGGGTTGGGTCACATTGAGTAGCTTGGCTGCCCCCACCACACTGCCTGCGAGCATGACCGAACGAAAGGCCTCGATATGTTTAAGATTTATTTGAACTTTCATGTATAACATTTAAGCATAAGCAAAGCGAAAAATGTACATATTATTTTGTTGAAACTAGGACTAAGCTGAATTTGCACAGGTCGGACAGATCACAGGTCCGACAGACCATTTTGTGCCAAACGAAGGTGTTCCGAACAGGAGAACTCTAATGAGTCAGCTTTTGGTATTTTTCTCAACGCTGGTGTTGGCCTTGTCGCTAGGCAATCAGGCCACTGCACAGCAAAAGCTAGTAGTAGCGGGGTATGGTGGTTCGTTCGAAGACATTATGCGAAAAGATATTTTCCCGACCTTCGAAAAAAAGCATAACGTCAAGATTGATTTTGTTGCTGGCAATTCAACCAATACCGTTGCACGCTTGCAGGCACAAAAAGGCAATCAAGAGATTGATGTGGCAATTGTGGATGACGGCCCAATGTATCAGGCGATTGCTTTAGGCTTTTGTGCACCAATTCAAGGCTTGCCAGCCGATGACATCTATGCGACTGCACGTTATAAAGACGACAAGGCCGTTGCGCTGGGGATCGTTGCAACGGGCATCATGTACAACAAAAAGGTGTTTGCTGAAAAAGGCTGGGCTGTTCCAACGTCTTGGAATGATTTAGCCGACCCGAAGTTTAAAAAACTGCTTGTAGTTCCGCCGCTCAACAACACCTATGGCTTGCACGCCGTAGTGCAGTTTGCACGTGCCGGCGGGGGTGGTGAAAAAAACATTGAGCCTGGCTTCAAAGCGTTTAAAGACACGATTGGTCCTAACGTGCTGGTTTACGAGCCATCGCCAGGCAAAATGACTGAGCTTTTTCAAAGTGGTCAGGCAGTCATCGGGGTGTGGGGCACAGGTCGAGTGAAGTCCTTTGCCGACACAGGCTTTCCGGTAGGGTTTGTCTATCCTAAAGAAGGCGCATACGCTTTGCTGTCGTCAGTTTGCCCAATCGCCAAACCTAAAGCCAACCCGTTAGCGCAAGACTTTGTCCGGTACTTGTTAACACCTGAAGTTCAAGGTGTGATGGGTACGTCTTACGGTTATGGCCCTGTGAACAAAAAAGCGGTTGTCAAAGATGACGCAAATGTACCCTTGCCGCTTGGCAAGCGTGCGGCGGACTTGATCGTTGCTGACTGGGACGTCATTAACAACAACCGTGACGCATGGAATAAACGTTGGACGCGTGAAATTGAGCGCTAATGTTTGATCGTCTAAGTATCAGTGCTGCTGTGCCATGAGCTACCTTGTTTTAAATAACTTGACCAAGCGGTATGGCGCTGCCGCCGCAGTCGACGGGCTGAGCCTGTCGATTGCGCGAGGCGAGTTTGTCTCGCTCTTGGGCCCGTCGGGTTGCGGTAAAACAACCACTCTGCAAATGATTGCAGGATTTGTTGAACCAACGGCTGGCAGCATTGTGCTAAACGGAAAAGAGTTGCGCAATGTCCCCGCGAATCGACGGGGTCTAGGGATTGTGTTTCAAAACTACGCGCTGTTTCCGCATATGACGGCTGCGCAAAACGTGGCCTTCGGCCTTGAGATGCAAGGCGTGTCGACTGCAGAGTGCGCCGATCGCGTAGCCGACATTCTTAAAATGGTGGGACTCACGCATCTCGCCGATCGTTATCCGGCCCGTATGTCGGGTGGCCAACAGCAACGCGTGGCGTTAGCACGCGCCTTGGTGATTAAACCCAGTGTGTTGTTGCTGGATGAGCCCTTGTCTAATCTTGATGCCAAGTTGCGTGAAGAGATGCAGCTTGAATTGCGTAGTATTCAACGCACACTCGGCACGACAACCGTGTTGGTGACGCACGATCAATCCGAGGCGCTTGCGTTGTCGGATCGCATTGTTGTGATGAACCAAGGTAAGGTAGAGCAAATCGCCGAGCCGCTCGCTGCCTATGAGCAACCCCAGTCTGAGTTTGTGGGTGGTTTTTTAGGCAAGGCAAATATTTTTAAAACTGAGGCAGAGCCATCTGCTGTGACACCCTCTATTCGGATTGGTGAAGCCGTGCTGCCACTTGACGGTGTACCGTTGCCTGTAGGAAGCGTGCTCGTACGCCCAGAAAAAATTCTTTTTACAGATGCACAGCCCTCTGCTTTGCCAGGCCTCATGAAGACGCGCGTGTTTCAGGGCAATCACTGGTTATGTCAGGTAAGTACGTCGGTCGGCGATGTTCTGGTGATTCGACAAAATGATGGCGTCGCCGTGCCAGAAGAAGGAACAGCTGTGCACATGCGTTGGCGTGCGCAGGATATGCGTGCAGTCTTGTCCTCCCAGCTGAAAGCTTAGCTGGTCAACGATGACGGCGATCAAACCTACGCAAGCGCCCTGGCTATTGAGTACACCAGCGTTGGTGCTGTACGCCACCTTTTTAATTGCGCCGCTTGCCAGCGTATTTTTGATCAGTTTTTTTAATTTCGAGTTTTACGGTGGGATACAAGTTTCGTTCTCGTTGAATAACTATCTTGAAATCTTGACTGACAGCTATTACTACGAAGTGTTCGCGCGCACGTTCGGTGTGGCCTTGGCGGTCACACTTGCTTGCGTGGTGCTGGGTACGACTGAGGCCTATGTCTTGTCGCGCATGCGCAATCCCTGGAAAGGCTTGTTCTTGATGGTGGTGTTGGGGCCGCTTTTGATTTCAGTGGTGGTTCGTACCTTGGGCTGGGCGTTGTTGTTTGGTTCGACCGGTTTAATTAGTAAAGCTCTGCAAGCCCTAGGCTTGGCGTCAGGGCCAGTGAGTTTGATGTATTCAAATCTCGGTGTCGGGATTGCGCTTACGCATGTGATGGTGCCCTTCATGGTGATCGCCGTGTGGGCCTCGCTGCAACGCATCAACCCCTCGACCGAAGCTGCGGCGTTATCGCTGGGCGCCAGTCAGTTCACGGTGATCAGGCGTGTGATTGTGCCGCAAGTGATGCCTGGGATCCTATCGGGCTCGATCATGGTGTTTGCGATGTCGGCCAGCGCTTTTGCGACCCCTGCGATTGTGGGCGGGCGGCGCTTAAAAACAGTCGCGACCGCAGCCTACGATGAGTTTTTGAATACGTTGAACTGGCCTCTTGGCGCGGCTCTGGCAATGCTTTTGTTGGTGGCGACAATTGTCGTGTTGATTTCGACCAATCGTTTAATCGAAAAGCGCTACGGCGCGGTCTTCAATTAAAGGGGCAGATATGTTTCTACGCAACGGCCCCATCGGTTTAATTTTTCATACGCTTTTCATTTTATTTATCCTTGCGCCAATCATCATGGTCTGTGCTGTTGCCTTCACGGGAGATGGCTTTATTTCGTTACCCGTGAATGGCTTGTCACTTCGTTGGTTCAAAGCGATCTTGAACAACCCCCGTTTTATGGATGCGTTTGTCTTTAGCCTGGGGCTTGGCTTAATCTCGGCCACGTTCGCGATCGTGATCGCAATCCCTTCTGCGCTTGCGACGGCGCGCTATCAGTTTCGCGGCCGCGAGGCGTTGATGGCATTTTTCTTATCGCCCTTGATGATCCCGCATATTGTTCTGGGCTTGGCCTTTTTAAAGTTCTTTACCAGCATCGGGGTGTCAGGCACCTATTTTGGCTTAGTCGTTGCACATACGATTGTGGTGATGCCCTATGCGCTCAGGCTGGTACTTGCCTCAGCGACGGGTCTTGATCCGTCTCTTGAGCGTGCGGCGTTGTCGCTGGGGGCGTCTACCTGGACCACGTTTCATCGTATCGTTTTGCCGCTCATTATGCCTGGCGTCGTTAGTGGTTGGGTGATCGCCTTTATCACCAGTTTTGACGAACTCACGATGTCGATTTTTATCGCTTCGCCGTCGACCACAACATTACCCGTGCGGATTTTCTTGCACATTGAAGATACGATTGATCCGCTGGTCACAGCGGTGTCAGCCGCACTGATTTACATCACCATGATTGCGATTTTTATTCTTGATCGTGCCATCGGACTTGAAACACTTTTTGTTGGAAAGGGACGTGCTTGATGAGCAACACAACAGAACATGAGGCACTAGCCCCGCCGCGGCCGCGTCATCATAAGGGGGTGTACGACGCCTTAGTGATTGGCGGCGGCTTAGTCGGCTCGGCGGTGGCGTTTGGCCTGCGCCAAAAAGTCGATCATGTCGCGGTGCTAGACGAAGGCGATATCGCTTTTCGCGCTTCACGCGGTAACTTTGGCTTGGTGTGGGTGCAGAGCAAAGGCATGGGCATGCCGGCCTATGGTCACTGGACCATGTCCTCCCAAGCCTTGTGGCCTGAGTTGGCGCGTTTGCTGAATGAGATCACGGGTTTAGAGGTTGGGTTAGAACAGCAAGGCGGCTTGCATCCCGTATTAAACGAAGAAGAATACGAACAACGCATCAAGTTTATGACCACGCTGATGGGCCAACCTGGCATGGTCCAGTATGACTGGAAAATGCTCGATCACAAAGAGCTTAAAGATTTGGTGCCCGGCATCGGCCCCGAGGTGTTGGGTGCCACCCATACGTCTGTCGATGGTGTTGCTAATCCGTTAAAGATGTTGCGCGCGTTGCACACGGCCTTTGATCGTCAAAAGGTCGACTATCTGCCGCTGCATCCCGTGGGCGAGATTGAGCAAAAAAATGGTGTCTTTGAAATGACCACACCACACGGTGTGATTCGCGCCCATAAGGTGGTGCTGGCCTCGGGCTTAAACAACCAAACGCTGGGCAACAAAGTGGGCTTATCAATCCCCGTGCGACCACAACGCGGACAGATTGTGGTGCTTGAGCGTACGCGCCGCATGTTGCACACGCCTTTCAGCACTTTGCGTCAGATGGACGAAGGCACTTGGCTGATTGGCGATTCGCAAGAAGAGGCGGGCTACGTGGATGGCATCGTTGGTTTGCCGGTGCTGGCGACCTTGGCAGATCGGGCCGTACGG
>CANKOW010000229.1 GCA_947484295.1 Alcaligenaceae bacterium
TAGCACTTCACCTTGATCGGGCTTTTCAGCCGCGCTTTCAGGGATAACGATGCCCGAGGCAGTGGTGCGCTCGTTGTCCAGGCGTTTGACGATCACGCGATCGTGCAGGGGACGCAGGGCCATGTAGAACTCCTGTTACAAATAATAAGGTTGTTGGGAAACGCCTTCGCGAGTTGTTAGCACTCACTGGGGTCGAGTGCTAATTATAAGGGTTGTTTTGGAGATTTCAAGAGGGCTAAGATACTTATAGTATTCACATGTCGATCTAAAGGTCAAATGTCAGCGAATATGTTGCGTTGGGGCGTGCCGCGAAAAAGTCAGGCTGGTTGATGCCATTAGCCCGAGACTTTCTTAATATTTGACTACCTGATCCAAGGGAGATTTGGATTGGTTTTAAGTAACAATTACATAAACAGTATATTTGTGCCTATAAGAATCAATATAGGATATTAATCAGCATAAAATGGCCGATTGAATTAACTATTTTTCAAATATATAATTATTTCGTAAATAGCACATAGTTACATTTTAAAATACTATACTAATATTAATCAGTATAAATATGCATTTTATGATTTATTTTAAGGGTTTTCAAAATGACCTCGAATCAGACTCTTGGCGAGCAAGAAATTGAGTTGGGTGAAAATCTCAAGCGCCTGCGTCTAAACAAGAATTGCGACCAAAAAACGCTCGCTGGGCGCGCGGGCATCAGCGTGCGTGCCTTACACAATCTAGAGGCTGGGCAAGGCTCAAGTGTAAAAACGCTATTAAGCGTCGTACGTGCGTTAGGTCGAGAGTCATGGCTGCTAACAATCGCGCCGGTCGCGACAATCAACCCGTTGACCTTAACGAGCAGAGCGTCGCAACGCGTGCGCGCGACAAGCCCCAGCGTTCAGGTCAAGGCAGCGAAGCGGCTTGCTGATATTACTAATTCTGCAGAAAAAGAGGGCAAGCAAAGTGATGGTTAAGACCGCGACAAAAAAAGCCAACAATACCGCGGCTTCAGCAAAGAGGCCTTTCAAGCACACCGAGGTCGTCGAAGTGCATTTGTGGAATACACACATTGGCTCGGTTGCCCTAGACCCCGCTTATGGTTTTTACGTGTTCAATTACACGCCTGAGTTTATCAGCGCTCGTATCGAACCCTCTCCCTTACAAATGCCGCTGTCCGAGGAGGGTTACATTTTTACAGATCTTCCTGAGCAGACATATAAACGACTGCCAGCGATGCTCAGTGATGCACTGCCCGATGACTTTGGCAATGCGCTCATTAACCGCTACATGAGCGACCGGGGTATCGCGGCGACCGATGTCACCCCCCTTGATAGGCTGGCATACATGAGTAACCGTGCGATGGGCGCGCTGATGTTCAAGCCTGCGCGCGGGCCACTCACGCACGCCCCTACCGCTATCGAACTTAGTGCTCTCGTTGAGCAGGCGCGTCGAGCGGTGACCGGAATCGTAGACGGTGACGATCATACAAACGCAGCGCTGCACAGCATCATCGAAGTAGGGACGTCTGCGGGTGGTGCGCGAGCAAAAGCCGTGATTGCTTTAAATCCGAACACCGACGAAATCCGTTCCGGTCAGCTCATGGCACCTCCTGGCTTTGAGCACTGGCTGCTCAAGTTTGATGGTATGGGGGCTGACCAAGAGCTTGGAGCACCCCAAAACTATGGCCGCATCGAATATGCCTATCACCTGATGGCGCGCGACGCAGGCATCTACATGAACGATTGCAGACTGTTGCTCGAGAACGGCCGCGCACACTTTATAACTCGGCGTTTTGATCGATTTGGCACCAATGGACGCAATCACATGCAGACACTGTGCGCAATGGCTCATCTTGACTTCAAGAAGAAGGGCGCCAATTCTTATTCGCAGCTTTTTTCAGCGATGGTTCAGCTAAACCTAACCTTTGACGAGATCGAAGAAGCGTTTCGCAGAATGGTGTTTAACGTCATGAGTAGAAACTGTGACGACCACACGAAAAATTTTTCGTTCTTGCTGCCCGAAAACAAAACGACCTGGGAGCTCTCACCCGCCTATGACGTGACGTTCGCGCATAATCCCAAGTCAGAGTGGACCCATCAGCATTTAATGTCAGTGAACAAAAAGTTTAAAGATTTTGAGATTCAAGACCTGCTAGCGGAAGCAGATCGCTTTAAAATCGGAACGGCAAAAGCGGTGATCGAGAAGGTGCGACAGGCAATGCTAAGGTGGCCAGAATTCGCAGAGTCCGCTGGTCTGCCCGAGCGTGAAATGCTGTTTATTCAGGATCAAATGCTAGTGCTCCCGATTTAACCGAATGCCCGGTAATCCTCCACGTTTTGTATTTGAGCTCAGGAACCGAGTGACTCCCAAATACCTAAGCGGTTATATGTGCCGCGTATTCGCTATTCGTGACAGGCAAAGCGGGTCGGTTCGCCATCATCCAATCTAGCCAAGCCCTTGCGGCCGCATCAAGCGTTCGCCCCTCTGGCTGCACGACAAACAAGCGCCGCTCTAGACCGCGAAAATCTAGGTGGCGACGGACAAGATCCGTGTAATGGAAGTGATACAAATTGAATTGAGGAATGGCAGCCAGCCCAACGCCGGCTCGCACCAGACCGATTACCGTGGCTAGCTGTTCGACTTCCATCAGGGTTGGAGCGTCCTCTGGCTTGAGCACGCTCAGCAGGTATTGACCAACAATGCTGTGTCGAGATTGGGTGATGAACCGTTCGCCAGCCAAGTCCCTCACCAAGACCCGTGGTAAATCCGCTAAGCGATGGTCCTTTCGACAGACAAGTTCGAAACTGTCGGAGGCGAACCACTGGCTCTCGAGCCCTTGCTCATCGGCCGCCTGTGTAGTGATGCAAAAGTCGGCCTGCCCGCTACGTACCAGTTCGATTCCTTTTTCAGACAGCACATCGCACACCGTGACCTCGATACCCGGGAAACGTTTGCTGAACTCCGCAAGCACCGTCGGCAGCCAACCAGCGGCTAATGATGGCAGCAGCGCAATGGTCACGCGCCCGTAGCGGTGGTCGGCCAAACTGCGCACGTTTTCCAGTCCACTCTGCAGTTCCAGCAGTATTCGACGCGCTGAACCTTCAAAGGCCGAACCCGCTGCAGTGAGGGTGACGTTGCGTGTGTTTCGAGCGAATAATTTGGCGCCGACCACCTGTTCCAGCGATTGGATGACGGCGCTAAAGGCCGACTGTGACAGCGCAATCGATTGCGCGGCGTGGGTGAAATGGCGTGTCCGTGCCAACGCCAAGAAGGCTCGCAGGTGTCTCACAGACAGGCTAGACGAGCTGTGTGAATTAAAGATACGTGTATTCAACTGTGTATCCATCTGTGCATTCAGCTAATTTTTCGATTAGTTTATCTAAATAATGAGTTGGACAGGTTAATTTCGCTTGACTAGAGTAGTCATTCATTATTTTCACCATGATTGGTCTTATTCATGCCTTCATTGATATCTGCTTACTCGCCAGCCATATCCCTTGAAAACGATGCTCCACACGGACCACTTTCGGGACAGCGCGTCGTCGAGATCTGCAAAACGATTGCAGGTCCGACCTGCGCGAGGCTGCTCAGGGTCATGCTGACCCTAGGTTTCCTAGCCCCGGCGACCGTCTCGACGCTGGCCGTTGCTGCTGAACCCAAGGCGATCGAAATTGTTGTGCCCTTTCCGCCGGGTGGCAGCGTCAATCCGGTGGCTCGGCTGCTGCAGTTGGGAATGAAGGACCAATTGGACTCCACAATTGTGGTGGTCAACCAGCCTGGCGCGGGCGGCACGATTGGCACTGCGAGGGTGGCGCGAGCAACCCCTGACGGCTCTCTGCTGGGCCTCACCACTGTGGGCCCACTGACCACTCAACCACATTTAACGACGCAGAGTTACGGCGTCGACTCTTTTGAATATATTTGTCGGACGCACTTAACCCCACAAGTGCTGGCGGTGGCTGATAACTCTCCCTTCAAGTCTGTCAAAGACCTCGTGGATTTCGCAAAAAAGAATCCGGGCAAGGTCGTACTGTCTTCGACGGGGGTTGGTTCGCTGCCACACTTGGCCGCGGTAGAGTTCGCTCAGCTCGCTGGCTTTGAGTGGTTACATTTGCCGTCTAAGGGTGACTCCGAAGCGGCTCAACTCGCATTGAGTGGCGAGATCACCGGCTGGGTCGCTGGCGTGCAAACCTATGCACCACTGACTCCTCGGTTGCGCGCGCTTGGTCTTCTCGATACTGAACGCAACCCAGCTCTGCCGGACGTACCCACATTTAAGGAGCAAGGCTTTCCGCTGGTGTCCAATGGCTGGGGCGGACTGGTGGCTCCTAAGGGTCTACCGCCGGCAGTATTGGCTAGGCTGTCCAATGCCTGCTCACATGCCACACAGACGCCAGAGTTTAGGACGCTTTTACAGACGTTGAAGGTGCCGCAGGGCTACCTTGACTCCGCTAATTTTGCCGCCTTCGTGCACGCTGAGAGCGATCGCTACAGCCGCCTGATTCGCACGCTAGGGGCAACGCAGGTGAAGTCCAATTGACAATTCACCTAACGAGAAAGAACATTGCCCGATCAAATATCAAACTTGACTAAGGGGTACAGGGATGCAAACCAAAGGCAATAACGGACCACGCTATCGGCATCAAGTGCAAGAGACCAGCGAATATACGACGATAGGTGTCGCCAAACTGACCCCAATCATTGGTGCAGAGATTTCTGGCATTGATTTGTCTAAACCTTTGGCGCCCGAGCAGCAAAATGAAGTGCATCGCGCCTTGGCTGAAAATCAGGTGATCTTCTTTAGAGATCAAGACCTCACCAAAGAACAACATCTTGCGTTTGGTCGTCTATTTGGCGATTTGCATGTACATCCGGCAGCGCCGCACGTTGAGGGCCTACCTGCGTTGATGAAAATTCACGCGGATGAAAGTTCTCCTCGCGCCAACGGTGAACGGTGGCACACGGACGTCAGTTGCGATCAAACGCCTCCGATGGGAAGCATCTTACATATTCACACGCTCCCACCTCATGGTGGCGATACACTGTTTGCAAGCATGTACGCTGCCTATGATGCGTTATCTGATCGGATGAAACATTATTTGAATGGTATGACTGCGTTGCATGATGGCGAGTCAAATTATCGTGGCACATACAAAAATTTTGGTGTGGTCGATAAACCAAGTTACCCCTATGCCGAGCATCCCGTTGTCAGAACACATCCAATAACAGGCCGTCAAGCACTCTACGTGAATCGCGGTTTTACGATCCACTTGAATGGGGTCCCTAAAGACGAAAGTGCAGGTATGTTGCGTTATCTCTACGAACATATTGAAAACCCACTGTTTCAATGTCGGTTTCAATGGAAGAAAAACTCGATTGCCTTTTGGGATAACCGCTGCGTCCAGCACAGGGCGATGTGGGATTATTGGCCGCATACGCGAAGTGGACACCGGGTGACGGTGGCTGGCGATCGCCCTTTCTATCGCCCAAGTGTGTAGACGCTGAA
>CANKOW010000230.1 GCA_947484295.1 Alcaligenaceae bacterium
ATGCACTCGTCGGGATCAATCACCAAAAAGTTTGGGCCTTCGCGAAAACAATCCACCGGACAGACGTCGACACAGTCGGTAAATTTGCACTTGATACAGTTTTCAGTCACTACGTGCGTCATGTTGATTACCAAGAAGCGATGATGTAAGGAAGTATTTTACCTAAACCGCCTTGCTTGTGTCGGGATACCCATCACCGCAGCGTTGTCTGTGCTAAGGTTTTGCAAAGGTTGGGACACGAATGGTTATCAAATCGCTGTTGGATACGGATCTGTATAAGTTCACCATGATGCAGGTGGTGCTACATCATTTTCCGGCCGCGCAGGTTGAATATCGCTATAAATGCCGCACGCAAGAAGTGAATTTGCGACCGTATCTTGACGAAATCCGCCAAGAGATCCATGCCCTATGTCAGTTGCGTTTTCTTTCTGACGAACTCGACTACCTTAAAAGTTTGCGGTTTATTAAAAGTGACTTCATTGATTTTTTAGGCTTGTTTCATCTGCCAGAAAAATGCATCGAGGTCACAGAGGGTGAGCTGCAAGGTGAAATTGCCATTTCAGTTAAAGGGTCATGGCTACACACAATTCTGTTTGAAATCCCCGTGCTGGCGATCGTCAACGAGGTCTATTTTCGCAATGTATGCACTGACCCCGATTGGGCCGAGGGGCGAAAGCGCCTGCAAACTAAGATGAAATTGGTACTGGATGCCACCGATTTGGCTGAGTTTCGCGTGGCCGAGTACGGCACACGCAGGCGGTTTTCGCACGTCTGGCACGATGAAGTTGTGACGACGATGAAAGCGCAAATGGGAGAGCACTTTGCGGGTACCAGCAACGTATGGTTTGCGATGAAGCATGGTGTGTTACCGCTAGGTACGATGGCGCACGAATATTTACAAGCCTGCCAGGCCCTCGGTCCGCGACTGCGTGACTCGCAAGTGTTTGCCCTTGAGACCTGGGCTAAAGAGTACCGGGGGGATCTGGGGATTGCCTTGTCAGATGTCTATGGCTTGGCCGCCTTTTTACGCGATTTCGACATGTATTTCTGCAAATTGTTTGACGGGGCTCGCCACGACTCGGGCGACCCGTTTGACTGGGGCGAGCGCATGGTTGCGCACTACGCGAGCCATCGCGTCGACGCGCGCAACAAGACCCTGGTTTTTTCAGATGCGTTAACATTTCCACGCGCGATCGAGTTGACCCGTCGTTTTTCGGGGCGTTGCCGAACTGCCTTCGGTATTGGCACGAATCTGACGAATGACTTAGGTCACGAACCGCTGCAGATTGTCATGAAAATGATTCGCTGCAACGGTCAACCTGTGGCTAAAGTCTCAGATGCACCCGAAAAAACGATGTGCGAAGACAAAGCGTATTTGGCGTATCTACGCCATGTGTTTGAACTTCCTGCCGCCTAATTTGAATCAAGGATTTTTATGAGCAATATCAACCGAGTAAACGTGGGTAAGCGTCTGTCTGACATGGCTGTGCACAACGGCGTTGCCTATCTAGCGGGTCAAGTCGCCGATGACACGACCCAAGATATCACCGGTCAAACTGGGCAGATTTTGGCCGTGATCGATAAATTGCTGACCGCAGCAGGTACCGATAAAACGCGTATCTTGATGGCGCAGATTTTTGTGGCCAATATGAAAGAGTTTGACGGCATGAACAAAGCTTGGGATGCCTGGGTCGCCGAGGGTAATGCCCCGCCACGCGCAACGATCGAAGCGCGCCTGGCCAGCGCAGACTACAAGGTTGAAATCGTCGTCACTGCCGCAGTTTGATGACTGACTGGTTCACTAGCTGACGTTGGATAGAGTTTCAAATCTTGAGTTTAAGACGTTGATCGGCGGCCTCGCGGCCGCTGATCAAGCGCTGGTGCAACGCGCGCTCGACTGGGTCAGCCCGCGCTTGGCGCAGCACTCGACATCCGGAGGCGAAACCTTTTTGGCCCATGCCTTTGGGTCAGCTCAAATTTTGACTGATATGCAAGCAGACACCGCCACGCGTGTAGCTGCTTTGCTAATGTTAACGCCTGTGCCAGACGAAGCGAGTGCCGCAAAGTCCCGAGCCAGCGATCCAATTTCAGAAAAGTTTGGTGCTGAAGTTGTTCAACTGGTGCAGGGCACGCGTGCGTTATCGCGTTTAGGTTCATTCGCGAGTGGCGCAACTCAAGGCGCCTTCGATTCGATCGATCAAAAAGAAATGTTGCGCAAAATGTTGCTGGCGATGGCTGCCGATTTGCGCATTGTGTTAATTCGCCTTGCGTCGCGCTTGCAAACCCTGCGCTGGTTGGCGGCAGAAAAACGTCCCTGCGATCCCATGCTGGCACGCGAGACGCTTGATTTGTATTCGCCGCTCGCGAATCGTTTGGGGATTTGGCAAATTAAGTGGGAGATGGAAGACCTCGCCTTTCGCTTCACGGATCCGCAGCGCTACAAGGATATTGCCAAATTACTTGAAGAAAAACGCGTTGAGCGTGAAGACTTTATTGCGCAGACGATCGAACAATTGGAGATGGGCCTCAAGGCACGTGGGATCGTCTCTGAGGTATCAGGACGACCTAAACACATCTACAGCATTCACAACAAAATGCGCAGCAAGGGGGTAGACTTTAGCGAGTTGTATGACGTGCGCGCCTTGCGGGTGATTGTGCAAGATGAGCGCGAGTGCTACGCCGCGCTTGGGCTGGTGCACGAATTATGGGTGCCAGTATCTGACGAGTTTGATGACTATATTTCGCGTCCCAAACCTAACGGCTATAAGTCTTTGCATACCGTCGTTGCGGATGCGACGGAGCGACCTTTTGAGGTGCAGATTCGCACGAGGGCGATGCACGAGTTTGCAGAGTTTGGTATGGCAGCGCATTGGCGCTACAAAGAAGTTGGTCCCCGTGGTGTGCGGGCAGCGACAGGGCAGCAACCTGCGGTGGCCGAGTACGACCGGCAGCTCGCCTGGATGCGGCAATTGCTCGCCTGGAACACTGAGGCCGGCACGCAATCGGATGAGCCACAGCCCAGTAAGCCGCGTCGGGTGACACAAGACCGCATTTATGTGTTGTCCCCCCAGGCGCGTGTCATCGAGTTGCCGATTGGGGCGACCGCAGTTGATTTTGCTTATCACTTGCATTCAGATCTTGGACATCGTTGTCGCGGCGCACGGATCGACGGGCAGATGGTGCCACTAAGTACGCCACTTCAAACTGGGCAAACGGTCGAGATCGTCACGACAAAATCGGGCGGGCCATCGCGCGATTGGCTAAATCCCCAATTAGGTTTTTTGGCGAGCCCGCGCGCGCGCGCCAAAGTGCGTGCGTGGTTTAACGCGATTGAATTGGCGCAACGCACCACGCAGGGGCAGGCGTTGGTCGAAAAAGAGCTGCAACGCCTAGGCAAAACTTCGGTCAATCTTGAGCAATTAGCCCAACAGCTTGGCTTTGCGCGCGCAGATGATTTATATGTGGCCGCGGCAAAAGAAGAGTTTAGTTTGCGTCAGATCGACGCCCTCTTGCAGCCCGTGGTGCCTGAACCAGAGCTGCGCGTTGAAGATTTGATGGCGCACGCGATGCGGGCAGAAAGCGTGACCGCCGAAAGTAAAAGCAATGTTCTGGTGGTGGGCGTAGGGTCGCTGCTCACGCAGTTGGCGCGCTGTTGTCGCCCGGCACCGCCCGATGCGATCCAAGGATTTGTGACGCGTGGTCGCGGGGTATCGATTCATCGCTCGGCCTGCTCGACCTTTGCCGATTTAAGTAAACATCAGCCCGAGCGAGTCATCGAGGTGGCCTGGTCTGCAGGTACGCCCGGTTCGGTCTATCCGGTTGAGGTGATTATTCAGGCCCAAGATCGCCCAGGGCTGTTGCGAGACTTGTCCGAGGTGTTCGCCCGCCTGCGCTTGAACGTGATTGCCGTCAATACTCAGTCAAAGGCCTCGGTGGCGTACATGGCCTTTACCGCCGAAATTCGCGACGGTGCCGATCTTCAACATGCATTGGGCGCGTTGGGTGAGGTACCTGGCGTATTTTTGGCGCGTCGCCGTTAGCCAAAAAAGCGTGTAAGCGTGAGGTTTAACGCATTTTTTTGCGTTCCAGACTGCTAAACTAGCGACATTAGCGTTGCATGCGCATCATTGCCTGATTGGGCAGTGGCGGCGGCGCAAAACGCGCTGGGTATATGGTTACCCGCGCAGCTTGATTTGATCCGGAGATCTTATCGTGAAACCTTATGATTTTCCTGACGCAAAAGGTCACTTTGGCCCTTACGGCGGTGTTTTTGCAGCTGAAACTCTGATGCAGGCCATTGAAGACCTGCGATTGGCTTATGAAAAATATCGGTACGATCCCGATTTTATTGCCGAGTTTGAGTACGAACTTAAGCATTTTGTCGGTCGTCCCACGCCGGTGTACCACGCTCGCCGTTGGTCAGAAGAACTCGGTGGCGCTCAAATCTGGTTTAAGCGCGAAGACCTCAATCACACGGGCGCACACAAAATCAACAACAGCCTGGGCCAGGCTTTGTTAGCTCGCCGAATGGGTAAAAAACGCATCATCGCTGAAACCGGGGCGGGTCAGCACGGTGTGGCCACTGCCACAGTGTGTGCGCGCTACGGTATGGAATGCGTGGTCTACATGGGTATTGAAGACGTCAAGCGTCAATCGCCTAACGTGTACCGCATGAAGTTGCTTGGAGCGACTGTGGTGCCCGTCACCTCAGGTTCACGCACACTCAAAGACGCCTTAAACGAAGCCATGCGCGATTGGGTGACCAATGTCGATGACACGTTTTACATCATTGGTACGGTGGCCGGCCCTCATCCTTATCCGATGATGGTTAGAAACTTTCACTCGGTGATTGGTAAAGAATCGATCGAGCAGATGCCTTTGTACGCAGGTAAACAGCCTGATTACGTGTTGGCTTGTGTGGGGGGCGGCTCCAACGCCATGGGTATTTTTCACCCCTATATCCCTTACGAGCAGACTCAGTTGATTGGTGTCGAAGCGGCCGGAGAGGGCGTAGAAACTGGCAAACATTCGGCCACACTCTCGGCGGGCAAAGTGGGTGTATTGCATGGCAACCGCACTTACGTTCTGCAAGATGAAAATGGTCAGGTTGCTGAAACGCATTCGGTGTCAGCGGGCCTTGACTATCCGGGTGTGGGCCCTGAGCATGCCTGGCTGAAAGATAGTGGTCGTGCCTCGTACGTTAGCGTCACCGACGAAGAAGCGCTCAAGTTTTTTCATCACTGTTGTCGCATCGAGGGCATCATCCCGGCGCTCGAGACTGCACATGCTTTGGCGTATGCGGCCAAGTTGGCACCTACGCTGTCCAAAGACAAGGTGATCCTGATCAACTTGTCAGGTCGCGGCGATAAAGATATCAATACTGTGGCGCAACACTCTGGCATGGTGCTTTAAAGGTTTTTACATTTATGACTCAATCCCTAGATCGCATCGCAGCCGCTTTTGCACGTGCTGCCGAGCAAAAGCGGGC
>CANKOW010000231.1 GCA_947484295.1 Alcaligenaceae bacterium
GCACAAAAGAGTAAGCTTGTAGCAATGAGGGTGAAAAAGCCTCAGCGCAAGACGCTTTGATCCATAAGGAAAACTACGATGCTAGTCACGTTTAGCAGTAAAGCAGGCGCAGATATTTTGATGCTATCGCAACACGCCAAACCGATACTGCAGATCATAGGCAAGCTCGACGGCACAGACTTGGCCGTCAGGGGTGTGTTCATGCCAGAGCACATGGCGCAAACCATTGACAAGCTCGAGCGAGCGATTGCATTGACGCCACCGCCCAACGAGGATGAGGACGATGATGCGCCAAAGGATCCCATCACCAGACCCGTCGGTCTACGTCAGCGGGCATTTCCTTTGCTTGATCTGTTACGGCGAGCCAAAGAAAAAAATCACCCTGTCTTATGGGAAGCCAGCTCCCCTTGGTAAGTTCAATACACATTAAAACGCTTTGTCAAACAACGCCCGAAAGTCTGCGGTTGTCGTATGGCGCGGATTCCAGCGGTTGTAGTTTGCCTGAGTACATAACTTTGCCATGTCATCAAAACAATCTTCGGTCACACCAACATCTCTAAGCCGCGGCGGGATACCTAAGTCTAAACACATGGCTTCAATCGCCTGAACCGCAGCTTGCGCGGCATCGAGCGTTGGCCATTGCTGAACCGGGCGTCCCATCGCAATTGCCACCCGCGCAAATTTTTGCGGGTTCGCCACCAAATTAAAACGCGCAACATGCGGCAAGCACAGCGCGTTAGACAAGCCATGCGACAAATGAAACTGTGCGCCTATAAAACGCGCCATGCAATGCACGTTACCCAACCCTGTTTGTCCAAACGTCATCCCCGCAAGCGCCGAGCCACACAACATATTGAGCCCCGCTTCAAGATTGCCTCGATTGGCGACAAACGGGCGTATATTGAATGCCAACAATTCTATCGCCTGCAAATTTATGGCATCGGTAATTAAGTTTGTCTGCAACGAAAGATAAGACTCAAAGGCGTGTACAAATGCGTCGATGCCCGAATGCGCGGCAACATGCGCCGGCACCGTACGTAGCGCCAACGGGTCAAGTATTGCAAACACGGCCGGATTCAACGCGGCATGCCGAATCGACATCTTGAGATTTTTTTCAGTATCCGTAATCACACACGAACCCGACACTTCAGACCCCGTACCCGCAGTTGTCGGGATCGCGATGAGCGGCAGCGGCGCAAGACTAAATTTGTCGATGCCCTCGTAGTCGTGAATCCGCCCGCCATTGGTGGCTAAAATCCCAACCGCTTTCGCAACGTCGATCGTACTGCCACCGCCAATAGCAAGAATCGCTGTCGCCCCATGGGCTTGGCACACAGCAAATGCCTTCTGCACCGTGTGCGCACTTGGATCAGGTTCAATCTCGGTAAAGACCGCGCTTTGAACGCCCGCCGCCTTTAACAACGCCTGTATCTGCGCGTAGAACTCACTTTTCAACAACGCGGCATCAAGCGCCACAAACAAGCGCTGACATGCCAACTTAGCAACGATCTCTGTTATTTTTTCTGACGCACCAACCCCCATATAAATCGTTGAAGGGCAAAAGAAACTTGAAAGTGTTGTTGTCATGGTCTGTACGTCTTGTCTTATGGGGGCTCGGTGATCTTGAACGGTTAGTTCGACGACGGCTTAGCCGCGCGACTCAGCCCTCACAAATCGCGCCCAGCAACTTCAGTCGGGGGTTGCGCCCAAATCAATAATCACAGGTCTCCAGCGTGCAACTTCGCTCGCCAACAGCGCGCGTGCACCTTCTGGAGTTTTTTGCTCAGGCGTTGTGTCTTCAATGCCCGCCGCCTCAAAACGCGCCCGTAACTCTGGCGCTTGCAACGCCAAGACGAGCGACTGATTCAATTTTTTGACAACCTCTGGCGGGGTCCCCTTTGGCACCAAAATCATATTCCAAATGTCGTACAGTAAGTCAGGGAAACCCGACTCACCTGCTGAAGGGACATCAGGCAACGCGGCGATGCGTTTCGGTCGCAACACCACCACACCTTTTACAAGTCCTGATTTAACGTACTTCACTGCCGTGGTGGTGCTCTCAACCATGTAATCAATATGGCCTGCCATGACATCGTTTACCGCCTGCCCCGCGCCACGATAATTCACACCGTTCACTTTCACACCTAATTTGACGTTAATCAGCTGTCCGCCCAGCCACGTCCCCGAGCCCACGCCAGCTGCGCCAAAATTTAACCGCGGCGCATTTTGCTTAAGGTAGGCGGCAAACTCATCAAGTCCGCTCGCAGGAAAATCTTTACGCGCCGACACAATTTGTGGAGCATCGCCGATCGAGGCAATCGGAATAAAATCTTTAAGCACGTCGAAACTTAAGTTTTTATACAGCGTGGCGCTCACTGCTAGTGTGCCGCCGTTGCCAATCAGCATGGTGTAACCATCACCAGCAGCTCGCGAAGCACGCGTGCCACCAACTGTGCCGCCGGCGCCGGGGGTGTTTTCAACGATCACGGATTGGCCCAGCACTTTGGATAGACTCTCTGCCACCACCCGCGCCATCACGTCAGTCGGGCCACCGGCCGCAAAAGGTACAATCAACGTCAACGATCGGTCAGGGTACGCGGCTACAGCCAAAGTACTTAAGCTTGTCAGCACAAGTGTGGCTAACCATTTTGCCGCTTGTTGTTTTATTCGATCAAACATCGTGTCTCTCTTTTTATCATGATGACTTGAAAAAAGGGCTGAATGACGCAGCCCTTTTTACATACACACTCTAGTACTTAGTTACACATCCAAGTTCGCTGCCTGAAGGGCATGCGTTTCAATAAAAGCCCGCCGCGGTTCGACATGGTCGCCCATCAGTGTTGTAAAGATCTGATCCGCACCAATCGCGTCTTCAATCTGCACACGTAATAAACGGCGCACTTTAGGATCCATGGTGGTTTCCCAAAGTTGTGACGGATTCATTTCGCCCAAACCCTTATAGCGTTGCTTGGTGACATTGCGCTCAGCCTCGGCTCGTAACCATTGCATCGCCTCACGAAAATCGGCAACCATGCTTTCTTTGCGTTTCTCACCTTCGCCGCGCGCAACCATCGCACCTTTGCCGACCAAGCCTTGAAACGTTGCAGCAGCACGCGCCAGTACACCGTAATCTGCTCCACCTGTAAAGTCGGGATCAAGCACCGTGACTCGCACGTTGCCGTGATGCTTACGGCGCACAATCAAACGATAGCGCTCTGAACCTTGATGATACTCAGGCGTCACTTCAACTTGATTGGGCAATAGGGGATTTTCTAGCGTGGCTTGCAAGCGCGCCGCCGAGGCCTTGGCCAACTCATCTGTCTCAAGCTCAACCGTTGCACCGCCCACGATCGCAGACAGGGTTGCTTCATCCATGAAACGGCTTAAGCGCGCAATCACGCCATCTGCCATCACATATTGTTTAGCCAGTTCGGTTAGCGCAGCGCCAGAAATTGCGTCGGCGCCTGCTTGCGGTACCAGTGAGGCGTCTTTGAGAGAGAGCGTCAACATATAGATTGACTCTTCAACCTCGTCTTTTAAATACCGTTCGTCTTTGCCCGCCTTGATCTTATAAAGCGGCGGTTGTGCAATGTAGATGTAGCCGCGCTCAACAAGCTGTGGCATCTGCCGATACAGCAGCGTCAATAACAAGGTACGAATATGCGCGCCGTCAACGTCAGCATCGGTCATGATAATGATGCGGTGATAACGTAACTTATCAACGTTGAAGTCTGGGCCAATGCTGGTGCCAAGCGCAGTAATTAGCGTTGTGATTTGTTCGCTGGCGATCAATTTGTCAAAACGCGCTTTTTCAACGTTCAACACCTTACCGCGTAACGGCAATATCGCTTGAAACTTTCGATCGCGCCCTTGCTTAGCTGAGCCACCTGCCGAGTCACCCTCGACGATATACAGCTCGCAAAGCGCTGGGTCTTTTTCTTGGCAGTCGGCAAGCTTACCGGGTAGGCCCGCGCCTTCAAGCACGCTCTTGCGACGCGTAAGCTCACGCGCCTTTCGCGCGGCTTCGCGCGCCCGTGCGGCTTCAACCACCTTGGCGCACAGCGCCTTAGCATCGATTGGATTTTCAAGCAGCCACGTCTCTAAGGTTCGTGCGACGGCCTCTTCAACCGCTGGACGCACTTCAGATGACACCAACTTGTCTTTGGTCTGACTACTAAATTTTGGCTCAGGTACTTTAACTGACAATACGCAAGTCAAGCCTTCGCGCATATCATCGCCGGTGGTTTCCACTTTGGCCTTTTTGGCCATTTCGTTGTCACCAATATACTTATTCAGAATGCGCGTCATCGCTGCGCGCAAGCCAGTCATATGCGTGCCTCCATCGCGCTGCGGAATGTTATTGGTAAAAGCGAGTACTTGTTCGCTGTAACCATCGTTCCACTGCATGGCGACCTCAACGCCCACCATCGTGCCACCAGCGTTAGATTCGGTGCTGACCGAAAAAACATTCGGATGCAACACGGTCTTGCCGCGGTTGATATATTCGACAAAGCCTTTGACGCCACCCGAAAACGCAAAGTTTTCTTCTTTGCCATTTCGTTGATCAACGAGGTGAATCTTCACGCCATTGTTCAAGAACGAAAGTTCACGCAACCGCTTTGACAGTATCTCGTAGTGATATTCGACATTGTTAAAAATATCTGTATCGGCCAAAAAGTGGACTTCTGTCCCACGCTTTTCGGTTGGGCCCGTGACCGCTAAGGGAGCCAGTCGCTCGCCTTTACGAAACTCCATTTGATGCACTTGGCCATTACGACGAATCGTCAGGCGCAACCAAGACGACAACGCATTGACGCACGACACGCCCACGCCATGCAAGCCACCTGATACTTTGTACGAGTTCTGGTCAAACTTACCGCCGGCGTGCAACTCGGTTAAAACAATTTCAGCTGCGCTGCGTGCAAACTCATCTTCTTTATGGATATCCGTCGGAATACCGCGACCATTATCAGTAACAGAGATGGAGTTATCGCTATGAATCGTTACTACGATATCGTCACAATGCCCCGCAAGCGATTCATCGATCGCATTATCAACGACCTCAAACACCATATGATGCAAACCGGTGCCATCGGACGTATCCCCGATGTACATGCCTGGACGCTTGCGTACGGCCTCAAGGCCTTTAAGCATCTTGATCGAATCGGCACCATACGCGTCCGTATCTTCAGGAGCTTGGCTAGGTACTTGCGTGTTTTCTGACATTCTTTAAATCCGCATAGGCATGACGACGTACTTAAAAGACTCGTCGTCAAGCAAAGTAATAAGGGCTGAGGCGTTCGCGTCGGGCATCACTGACCAGCGAATCGTTTCGGCTTTGACGTTGGCTAAAAAATCTAGCAAGTAGCTGACGTTAAAACCAACGTCTAAAGCCTCGTGTGCATAATCAAC
>CANKOW010000232.1 GCA_947484295.1 Alcaligenaceae bacterium
ATCACTGGAGCAGTAAGTTAAAAAGGGCTGGCGGCCTCAAGCCAGCTCTAACCGATAGTCAGTTTGTTGCCCTGCGCGTGAGCCAAGCGCCACCGATAAAGTCAGAGCCTGGCTGTGTGCTGGTGGTGAACTCAACGCTAAGGCTCGAGTTGCAATCGTTGCCCAGCACGCAGTGGCTCGCAGCGCTTGCGCACAGTCTTCGGGGTGCGGGCTGATGCACCCGGGCGCGCAGATCGAGTTGGTGTATTTATGTCGCCAACCAGTCGACTTCAGAAAGTCGATTGATGGCCTAAGCGCTTTGGTTGAGCGAGAGTTATTGCTCAACCCGTTTGCTGACGCGCTCTACGTGTTTGTGAATCGCACGCGTACGCGTATCAAAGTACTTTACTGGCATCGCAATGGTTTTTGCTTGTGGCTCAAGCGCCTTGAGGCAGAGAGATTTGCCTGGCCACAAGACCTTGCAAGCGATACGCTAACGCTCAGTTTGCAAGAGTTTGAGTGGCTGCTTGAGGGCTTTGATTTATGGAAAAATAAACCTCATAAATCATTGATTTTTACCTCTGTTTCATAGGAGGATTTGTTATAATAAGGCATGCACAAAACAGTCAAAAAGACGTTCGATTTTAAAGAAGAAATCACTCTTCCTGAAGTCGTCTTACCGACTGTTTTACCTACCGATACAGCCTCACTCGTTGCACTCTTACACTCGGTTGTTGCATCGCACAGAAGCGCCAACGGTATGCTGCATGGCTATCTCAATCAAGCTCAGGTGTGTGTCGCAGAAAGTAAAGCTCAGGTCGCTCAGGCTCAGGGCCGCGTCGACCTCCTGTTAGAACAAATCGTTTTAGCGCGTCGCCGTATGTTTGGCGCAAGCTCTGAGCAGTCCGACGGCCAAGGTCACTTGTTTAACGAGGCTGAGGCCTTAGCGCTAGGTAGCACCGAAGAGCAAGACCTTGCTGTGATCCCCGAGGTTAAAGATCCCGCAACACCCAAAACCCCCGCAGACCGCACACCCCCTCGCGGCAAGCGCGCGCCGCTGCCGACTGAGCTCGAGCGCGTTGAGGTCTTGCACGACGTGCCCGAGTCAGAGCGCCTTTGCCCCTGTGGCACACCGATGGTAGTCATTGGCCAAGACGTCAGCGAACAGCTCGATATCGTCCCGATGCAGATCCGCGTTCTGCGCCACGTTCGTATGCGTTATGGCTGCCCCGATAGTGCACACCCACCCGTTACCGCTAAGCTGCCCCCGCAGCCCTTGCCTAAAAGTAACGCCAGTGCTGACTTCTTGGCCATGATGCTCACAGTCAAGTACGTGGATGGCTTACCGCTGACGCGCTTCTCAAAAGTGCTTGATCGTCATAACGCGCCAGTGCCACCTCAGACGCTTGCGCGTTGGGCGATTGGCGCCGGCCAATTGATCCTACCCCTGCTGAATCTGGCGCGCGACGCCTTGTTTGAGGGCAGCTTGCTTCACATTGATGAAACCGTCGTGCAGGTTCTTAAAGAAAAAGACAAGGCGCCCACGTCTACAAGTTATATGTGGGTGCAGACCGGGGGGCCACCGGGCAAGCCCGTCGTGATCTTTGATTACGATCCGAGTCGCAGTGCAGAGGTACCTGTGCGCCTGTTGCACGACTATCGTGGTTATTTAATGGCCGATGGCTATACGGGCTACAACAAACTGGCCAAGACCGATGGCATTGAGCGCATGGCTTGCTGGGCGCATGCGAGGCGTAGGTTTGTTGAAGCCTCGCGCGTGCAGCCAAAAGGCAAGCGTGGCTTGGCTAATGAAGCCATAGGTCTGATCGGTGTGCTTTATGGCATTGAGCGGGACTGTAAGAAAGAGAAAGCGACTGACCAAGAACGGTACTTGGCGCGCCAAGAGCGAAGCGTGCCGGCACTGGCTGCGATTTACGCTTGGATGCAACGAACGCTGCCTCAGGTCACACCTAAAAGTGCGCTGGGCACAGCGCTCTCCTATATGCGTGATCAATGGAGCATGCTCGTGCGTTACCCTGAGCGGGGAGATCTGCCCATCGACAACAACCGTTGCGAGAATGCGATCAGGCCCTTCGTGCTCGGGCGCAAAGCGTGGCTCTTTAGCGATACGGTTGCGGGTGCCAAAGCCAGTGCGGTGATTTATTCGTTAATCGAAACGGCTAAAGCCAATGGGCTTGAACCCTATCACTGGTTGCGTCAGGTGTTGCGAGAGTTGCCCGCGGCTAAAACCGTTGAGGCGATCGAGGCACTCTTACCTTGGAATGTGAAAGCGGCATTATCAACGAAACCAATGACCGAAACGATAGTCGAACTCGAAGCTCAGGTTTGATGCACCATCGCCGTTAAGTGCCGCTGATGTAAAACCCTGGCGAAAGACCGACCTCTGGGGTTTATGGATCGCTTACAAAAAATTGCATGTAATTAGATGTTTAATTAATTCGATAAGAGATCGCTTGAACTCTGATAAAAAAGATTTGTCATCTAGCAGCCGCTTTTAATCTGAGTCGATGGTAACCAATTTATACAATTGTAATTTCCATTTCCTGTCGTTGACAAAATGCAAGCGCGCGTGGACAAATATGCCCACCCAAGCCAAAACTCTCTTTCCATCATTCGACTAAAATTAAGTTTCAAGACATTGCAAAGGAATCTACATGAGCGGTGACGCATCGTAGTTAAGATAATTTGGTTCGAATTTACAGACCGCCCTACGACGTAGGGCGGTTCTTTTTGAGGGGTTGATTTTGTGGCGATGGATTGGAAATCTTGCGGCTGTGCTGACTCTGACTGGAATTAGTCTTTCTCATTTGCTAGAAGACCCGTTTAAATCTTGGTTGGCTTTGATCGTTTTTACAGCCGTCGGTGGCTATATCGCTTGGCTGGTATATCGAACTACTGAAAAACTGTTGAAGTTACATTGTCAGATTGGCATTATGCCGATCAGCACGTTCGCTCGATGGGCGACTGCCGATGGAAGAAATATTGTTTATGAGGTATTTCGCAACATTCAGGTAAAGCGGCCTTTCATTAAACAAATTGATCATCAGTTTGCATGGACTGGGACAAAACCTCCGACAGTGACATCTGACTTGCAAACCATCAAGCTGGTAGGTACAGAAGCAGGAGCAAGTAGACTTCGATTTATCCTGCCACACGTACGTGTATTCAACGAAACCGAAGTCTTACATTGTCGTATGGATCTTGATGACTCAGACCAATGCGCAGATCCATTCCTAGAGCAAATCGTACGCAATCCAATCCGATTCATTTCATTCCGTGTTGAGTTGCTTCACGTTACACCGCGCTATCATCGTGAACAGGCGGTGTTAACCAAGACTAAATTGGATGAGAACGGGCCCCTCATTGCCGAGACCATTGCAAAAATTAAGTTTGATGGCATAACAAAATCTTTTGAATACAATTTAACGGATCCAACACCCGGGTATCGCTACCGCTTAAAGTGGACTCGGCCAACTCACAGAGATTTGGCTCGATCAAAATAGCAACAGTCATCAAAAAATCACTCCACCAAATAAGCCATCCCTTTGAAAATTTTCATTGATGGCCATGCGCGCAAGTGGCAATTCAGGCCGTTGCATGTTCCCCAGCAATCTTTCCAAACACCGCGCCACGCATCACTGACGTGGCGCCGGTATACACCTGGTGATATAAACCCGTGGCCTCGCCGGCGGCATACAGCCCCGGCATCGGTCGACCATCGTTATCCACCACTTGACTGTCTTTGTTGATTTTGATGCCGCCGTAGGTAAAGCAGATGCCGGGGATAATCGGGTAGGCCATGAAGGGGCCTTGGTTGATCGGACGTGACCAGTTGGATTTTGGGATCTCAAGATTTGTGGTCGCTAAGCCATCCAGTTCAAACGGTAAAAACTTGCCGGTGGGGCAACTGTCGTTATAAGCGGCGACCGTTGCACTTAAAGCGGCGGCGGGTAAACCGCAGGCCTGCGCCAGTTCTTGCAAGGTATTGCCTTGAATCACAGGCTGATCGGTACGAATGCTTTTTTTCCAGTTTGGCACATCGTAAATACTTTGATCAAAGATCACATAGCAAATGCCGTCAGGCTGTTCGCCAATCGCTCGCGAGATATGGTCGTAGTGCACATCTACCAAGCCTGGCGCTTCATCTAAAAAGCGTTTGCCGTGTTTGTTCACCAAGATCCCGTAGGTGAAGTTCATGACCAGTGCTTCGGTGGCGCCTGAGCGTGGGTCAAGTGGCTCGGCGTGATACGAGCCAAAATCGCCCGCGGGTGCGGCACCTGCGGCAAGCGCCATGCGGATGCCTTCGCCTTTGTTGTAATAGCCACCCTTGGCAACCGGGCGCACAAACTTGGCGGCTTGCCCAAGGTATTGCGTCAGCATTTCGGGGTTGCCCTGAAAGCCACCTGACGCAATCACCACGGCCTTACCGTGCAGCAATAATTCTTGGCCGGTGCTATCTGCGGTGGTGACGGTAGACCGTGCGCCCTGCCGGCTAAAGCTGCGCGCGGTGGTTTCATACAGACAGGTGACGCCTTTTTTAAGCGCATAGGTGCGCAGCGCTTCGATCATGGCTAAACCGCCACCGACTGGCATTAAGCGTGGTGCGGCGGCCGTTAAAAAGTAGGTCGGTAAAAAATCAAATTTGATCCCGTACTGTTTCAGCCAAGTGACGGTGGGGCCCGCCATGTTTGCCAAAGTTGAAACGATTTCAGGGTCAGGCATACCGTGGGCTTTGACGTAGGGCGGCCATTGTTCGTAAGGAGCACTCGCGGCTTCAATGATGTTGGGATCAAGATGAAACCCCGCATTCGAAACCAAGCGTTCTTCAAAGTCGTCGCTGACCTCAGTCTCGCTTTTCATCCGAAAATAAGACTCGGTCCAGCGGGTGTTGCCACCGAAGTCGGGTTCGGGTGAGCGCTCGATGACTACGACGCTAGCGCCTTTGTCTGCAGCGGCCACGGCGGCCGATAAACCGGCGATGCCGCTGCCGATGATCACGAGATCAAAGCTCATTTCGCGGGGTGTGTATTGTGCTTGCGTCATATTGGGTACCAAATCAGCCTGAGATTGATTAAATTAAACCATGCCGCCGCCCAGATGCGAATCGAGCAAAACAGAGGCACAATAGCGCAAACAGTCGCCAACACAGAAATGTCGACACAAAAATGGAGATTTCAGTGCAACTAAAGACGATCGCAGTGGTTTCGGCGCTTTGGCTGACCAGCACTTTGGCCAATAACCAAAGCGAGCCTTACCCCTCAAGGCCAATTAAGTTAAGCGTTGGCTATCCAGCAGGTGGGGCTTCAGACGTGACGGCCCATGCGGTTGCAAACAATTGAGTCATTGCAATACCCGCCAGTTAAAAAACAAAGTTTCTTATTCGGACCACTTATGAAAATCTGGCATCAAAG
>CANKOW010000233.1 GCA_947484295.1 Alcaligenaceae bacterium
CACTTCAGTTGTTGACGCTGCAATACAAGCCCTCGATCGTGGTGAATGCAACTGCGTATACGGCTGTCGATCGCGCCCAAACTGAAGTTGAACTGGCTCAGCGCATTAACGCGACCGCACCAGGTCTGATCGCCGCGGCGGCACAAGACGCCGGTGCCTGCGTCGTGCATTATTCAACTGACTATGTTTTTAAGGGCGCTAAGCCTGAGCCGTATGTCGAGACGGATCCCACCGACCCGCAATCGGTATACGGTCAAAGTAAATTAGAGGGCGAACGTGCAGTGGCCAGTGCCTGCGCCCGCCATCTCATTTTTCGAACCTCATGGGTGGTTAGTGCCCATGGCGGAAACTTTCTAAAAACAATGCTTAAGCTTGCACAAGAGCGCGACGCTTTAAATGTTGTATCGGATCAAGTGGGTGCGCCCACGTCTGCAAACTTGCTTGCAACGGTCACGACGCAGATCTTGCAGGTGCTGGTTGAGCAGCCCAGCACTGATCCTAGATGGGGCTTGTATCACTTGGTGGCCAGCGGGCACACAAACTGGCACGCCTATGCCTGCTATGTGATCGCTCAGGCGCGCGTAGCGGGTTGGCCCATCAAGATTCAAGATCAAGCGATCAACCCTATCGCGACAAAAGATTATCCGGTCGCGGCGCCCCGCCCACTGAACTCTCGTCTCGATACCCACAAGCTGTGTCAAGCGTTTAAGCTCACGCTGCCCGATTGGCGTGTTGGGGTCGATGACGTATTGCAAGCGCTAAAATCGTCCGCATGACGACTAAAATTTTGATTGTGCGTACCTCGTCGCTAGGCGATTTGGTGCACATGCTGCCCGCGATTTCTGATATCGCAAAACACGTGCCGGATGCGCAGATTGACTGGTTGGCCGAGGATGCCTTTGCGTCGATCCCAGTGTGGCATCCTGCAGTGAGCGATGTGCTTCAAGTTGCGCATCGCCGCTGGCGCCGGGCTTGGTGGTCTAGCCACGTCAGGCGCGAGCGTCAGGTTTTTGAAGCGGATTTACAAAGTCGACAATACGACATCGTGCTCGACATGCAGGCACTGTTGAAGTCAGTCTGTTGGGTGCGGCTGGCAAGCGGAGTAAAGCACGGCCTTGATTGGCGCTCGGCGCGCGAACCCCTTGCAACCTTGTTTTATGACGTGCGTCATCGGGTTGAGTTTTGGCAGCCCGCCGTAACAAGACAGCGCCTGTTGGCCGCAAGTGCCTTTGGTTATTCAGTGCAGGGTGAACCTGACTTTGGCTTGCAGCGGTTTGAGTTGCAGGCGCAAGCGGCGCGCAGAAGCGATACACCCTACGCAATGATTATGCCCTCGGCCAGTCGCGACGATAAATTGTGGCCGGTGCCAGACTGGCATGCGGTGTTTGATTTATTGACACGGCGTGGTCTGCAGTTAAAACTGTTAGCAGGCAATCCCGCCGAGGCCGAGCGCGCGCAAGCTTTAATTCGGGGCCATTCAAACGCAGAGGTCTTGCCGCGTGGCACCCTGACCGACACCGCTCACCACTTGGCGGGTGCGACCCTGATGGTTGGCTTAGACAGTGGCTTGACACATCTGTCGGCTGCGCTTGGACGCCCAACTATCGGGATTTACAAGGCGTCAACGCCGGTCCGTACACCCTTAGTGGGCGCCGCCTTTACGGCAAGCTTGGGAGATCGGGACCAACCGCCTTCAAGACAAGCGGTACTTGCTGCAATTGAGCAAGCTCTGCGCTAGTATTATGCGAAGCCGTTAAAAACTTACACCATTTTTGAGTAAGCTCTGCGCTAGTATTACGCGATGCCGTTAATAATCTACACCATTCTCTTAAGATTAGCCGCCCCTTTGCTGTGGGCGTATATGTTTGTGCGTGCGCGCGGCGCGGCCAGTACTTGGCAAATCTTCAGTGCCGAGCGGTTTGGCTTTTATGCGTTGCCTTGGGATGGCGAGGCCCCTGTCTGGGTGCATGCGGTGAGTTTGGGCGAAACGCGTGCGGCACAAACGTTAATTTTGCAGTTTCTTGCGCGCGGCGAACGCGTACTGCTGACGCACATGACCGCAACGGGTCGCGCTGAGGGCGCCCGTTTGTTTGCAGCCGAGATCTCGGCAGGCCGACTGCGCCAGCAATGGATCCCTTATGATTTTTCGGGGGCGACGCAAAAGTTTTTTCAACATTATCGGCCGCGCCTAGGGATTTTGATTGAGCGAGAAGTCTGGCCCAATTTGATTGAGCAGGCTCAATTGGCCGCCGTGCCAATGGTTTTAGCGAGCGCGCGTTTTTCAGAAAAATCGTACAAACAGGTCAAACAGATCGACAAAGTATTTTTAACGTTGATGCGTGATACGTATGCAGGCATTGACCTGACCTTGGCACAAACAGAAGACGATGCCACGCGATTGTATGAAGTCGGCGCACTGAACATTCATGTGGTGGGGAATCTTAAATTTGATGTGTCTTTGCCAGCCTTGGCTGTTGATGCTGGGCGCGCCTGGCGCATGCGCTTAAACCGCCCCGTGATTTCGATTGCTAGTACGCGCGAGGGTGAAGATACCTTGTTTGTTCAAGCCCTTGCCCGGCAAGAGTCACCCGCTTTATTTTTATTGATCCCCAGACACCCACAGCGGTTTGATGAAACGGCTGCGTTGCTTGAGCAGGCAGGGATTGCAACGTTACGTTGGTCGGCGCTGCGCCACAACACAGAGCCAGAACAAATGCTAGCTGGTATCAAGGTGGTGTTATGTGACACGCTAGGCGAGATGCCGTTTTTTTATGCGGCCAGCGATGTCGCGATCGTGGCGGGTAGCTTTGTACCGGTTGGTGGGCAAAATCTGATTGAGGCCTGCGCCTTGGGTACGCCGGTGATTGTTGGCCCGCACACATACAATTTTTCTGAAGCCGTCGCGAACGCGGTTGAAATCGGTGCGGCTGCGCAAATTCAGTCAAGCGACCCGCTTGATGCGGCGCAGCGAGCGGTATCGATGGCTGTGTTCTGGTTGCAAGATCAGCAAGCTTTAAGCGAAAAAAGCCGCCTTGCGCGCGAGTGGGTTGCCCAACATACCGGTGCGACCGCCCGAATTTTGCAACAGATTACTGAGCTTGAAGCTGCCCGGGCCCAAACTTTGCCGACTCAACATTAAGCTGAGTTTGAAGTTTGCTGGCTGCTGATCGGCCTGCCTCGCTACGCGCCTGGCCAAACCAGCCCTGCCCAAGCGCAAAGACCCCAACATTGACTAATACCAACAGAATAAAAAAGGTTCGCATAGGTATATATTACTCATAAATCAACCGGAGTCAGACAGATGACCAACAATGAAATTAAAGCACTCGAGCTGCAAGCACTCGCCCTAGACGAACTGCGCTGTAAGGTCTTGCTGGCAAAAGACGGCCCCGGCTTGGCCGCGCTTTTAGATGAGGGGCTGACTTACACCCACGCCAGCGGCCGCCGCGATACTAAAGATACCTATGTCCAAAGCGTGGCGACTCAAACGGTGCAATATTTGCAATTGGATCGCGAGGAAGTAACTGCACGGGTGATCGGCACCGCCGTCATTATTGAGGGCAAAGTTAAGATGAAAATCAACTCGGCCGGCGCAGAGAAAAGTTTATATAACCGCTACCTTGCCGTCTGGACCACCACCAGCGGCAAGCCTTTGCTGACGGCGTGGGCTTCGACTAAGCTCGAATAAGTAAAAAAATTAAACGCCAGCAAACGCGTGCAAGCGGTTAAACACGGCGGTATCAAACTCAAGCCCTTCTTTTAAATTGCGCGCGCGCTCTTTGAAAGAGCGTTCTGATGGGATACGAATCTCGTCAACGCCGGCTGCCCGCTTTGAAGTTTTAATACGAGTAATCAGGGCGCTGACATCTTCTTTGTACTGTTCGGTTGAATACATCAGGTCAGGCTTGAAGGCGATGATCAGGTGGCCGTTGTTTTTATCAGCCGTGGTGCCTGCCCCGGTGAGCAAACCCATTGCGTGCATCATCAGCGCCAGACCAAAACCTTTGTGTCCTGCAAAGGGCAGCAACGCACCTTCGCGCGCAGCAGTTGGATCTTGGGTGGGATTGCCCTGCGCATCAATGGCGACGCCTTCTGGCAACTTTTCACCACGACGCTCGCGCAAGGTGAGGTCGGTGTACATAATGGCCGAGGTACCCATATCAAAAATCAACGGGCCGTTTGCCGTGGGCAAGCCAAGCGTAAGTGGGTTCGTACCTAAGATCGACTCAATACCGCCCAGCGGGGCGACATAGCTTTGTGAGCTGACGGTATGAATGACCACCAAATCCTGATTGACAAGCTTTTCAACGTAGTGCGCGCCACGCCCACTCATCCAACTGTTTTGTACACCACCAATGGCAAACCCACTCACAAGCGCTTTAGCCTGAACGGCTTCGCCTAGCCGCTGAATCGCTAGCATACCGATATTGTTGCCCCCTTCATACAGAATAGAAACGGGCGTTTCTTTGATGATTTTCATTGGGGTTCGTGGGAGCAGATTGCGCTTGCTTTCAATCGCATCCAGCAGCTTAGGCAACCCCGAGTACTCATAGCCACAAAGCGCTGCATCAATGATGTGCTCGGCGATGACAACAGAGTCTTCGGCTGAGTAATCCATTTTGCGCACCACCGCTTCGGCGAGGTCGCGCGCTTGTTTGACGGTGAGGCGTGTACGTTCTTGTAAGAGTTGTGATGACATGGCTCGGTTCACTATTTGAGAATGACAAGTTAGAAAGAGTGGCGAAGATAAAATTGAACGATAAAAATGAACGTTGAAAATGGTAATGCTACGTTGGTCTCCCTTCAATCAGGGAGAGCGTAAGTACTGCTCGTTAAACCATGCGCGCAAGCCCATCGAGCACGGGGTTAGCGATAAATTCTATTTTTAAGCCAGTGTGCATGCGACGCACTTCGGCTTCGACCTCGGGCCAGCCTCCACCACTTACGCAAAGAACCGGGGCTACGCCAAAATATTTCTGAGCGATGTCGCATTGACGCCAAACCGCACCGGCCTGTGCTGCCACTACGCCGGTGGCAATCGCTTGAAGTGTATGGGTCGGATATTCGGTGGTCGCTCCGCTGGCAAGCGGCAAATTGGCCGTGCCCTGCGCCAAAGACTGACGCATCAGTGCTGGGCCTGGCAAAATCAGACCCCCCTTAAAGACTTTATCGGGGCTAAGCGTGTCGATGGTGGTGGCTGTACCAAAGGTCGCCAGCACAAGCGGAGTTTGAGACTCTTGAAAATGCCCAGCTAGACCCAGTAGCGCGGCCCAGCGATCAGCACCTAGTTGCGATGGTTTATCGTAGGCATTGCGCACGCCCAAGTGTGCAGTCGTAGGTAAGACCCATTGAATCGGACAGCCGGCCTCGGCCAGTGCCTGTTCAATCAATTGTGCGACAACGTGCCC
>CANKOW010000234.1 GCA_947484295.1 Alcaligenaceae bacterium
CTGCCAAGCGGCCAAAAACACCCCTAAAATCAGCAGCGATAAAATCAGTGCGCGCAGTTTTTCGCTTTTAAGCATCGCCCTTAAACCTTCTTAATCGCAAAGCTATCGAGGTACTCTTTGGGCTTGCTTGAGTCAAACACTTTACCCATTACGGTGATGATTTTGGTGTTGCTTGCGGGTGCAACCAAGCCGGCTTGCTCCATCGCACGACGCGCATCAGTTGCCAAAAACACATCACGGGCAATTTTTTGATAATCCACTTCACCTTTGATCTGGCCCCAGCGTTGCATCTGCGTCAAGATCCAAATCGCAAATGACTCCCACGGAAACGGATCAAAGCCTGCACGATCAGGTACTTTTTTAACACCACCTAAACCATCGGCGAAGGTACCCGTCAATACCTGTTCAACGACCGTTAAGGGTTGGTTCAAGTAATTGGGGGTTGAAATCGCTGCGGCAATTTCTTTACGATTCTCTGGTTTCTGCGCATAGGCTGTGGCTTCAACGATAGACCGCAACAACGCACCGTAGGTGTTGGGGTTGTTAGTGACAAACTCTTTGCTCGCCGCAAACGCGCAGCAAGGGTGACCATCCCACAACTCTTTTGACAAGATATGAATGAACCCGACACCATCAAAGACCGCGCGTTGGTTAACGGGATCTGGTCCTAAGAAACCATCAATATTGTCAGCGCGCAAGTTAGCGACCATCTCGGGTGGCGGTACCACACGAATTTGCACGTCGCGATCAGGATCAAGACCGTGTTCAGCAAGGTAGTAACGTAACAAATAGTTGTGCATCGAATAGTCGAAAGGGATCGCGAACTTAAAGCCTTTCCAGTCTTTTGGGTTGCGTTTGCCTTTGTGCTTCATGGCAAGCGTGATCGCTTGACCGTTAATGTTTTCAATCGCGGGCACTGTATACGGTGTGGGTGAAGCACCAGCGCCGATTGAAATCGCAATCGGCATTGGCGAAAGCATGTGCGCCGCGTCGTACTCTTTGTTCATGGTCTTGTCGCGAATCACGGCCCAGCCTGCGGTCTTGATCACTTCAACGTTTAAGCCCTGGCGCTTATAAAAGCCCATTGGGTCGGCCATAATGATTGGCGTTGCACAGGTAATCGGGATAAAGCCAATCTTTAAATCTGTCTTTTCTAACTTGCCACCTTGAGCGAAGGCCTCTTTGGCAGCCACTAACGGAAACAGTGCAGATAACGCAGCAAGCGCCGTGGGTGCGCCCACAGCCTGCAAAAAGCGCCTACGCATGCCGTCTTCAGGAAACACCGCACGCATGACAGCTTGCTCAACCACCCGCGAGGTCAACGCGTCTGATGAACGCTGATCCACCAACGACACACTGGCTTGATGTTCAGCTTCAGACTGATGCTGGCCACAAGCACAGCGCAAACGAACGTTCGAATCAAATGGATTTGAAAATAATGACATATTGAGCACCCTTTGCGTTGAGACTTGGTATCAAGCCAAAAGCAAATAGCGTGCCAACTTTAGGAAATGACTTTTTGTGGGGCAAAGCTACACTACTCGCCCCAAGCGTTGCCTGATTGAATGGCAAAACTACATATTTGTTGGCGTTAACTTAGTGCACAGGCTCAATACACGATAAAAACGCACCGAAATGGTGACTTTTGTAACGAGACTAGTGCATCCACCAATTCACTGGGGAATTTCTGTACGACCTAAAGATCTTGGGATATCTCTCTTCTCGCGCAGCAGGCGCCAAGCATCAATTTGATCGTGATTTTCTGTGTAGAGCAACAAGAACGGATACCTAGTGAGTGGCCACGATCGAAGCCCGGGAAGCTCTAGATTGTTACCGGCTTTAGGAGATCCAGTTTTAGGAAACTTACCGATTTGTTTGTATGCTTTAGCGAGCGCATCAAGGCATCCATCAATCGCTTGCTCGGCAAACTGTTGCTCGTAATTCAGCAGCGCATCGGCGAGGTCGTTTCTTGCGACTTGACTTAAGTATATGGGCTTAACGGTCACAGCCCCATCCGTTTCTTAGACTCTTGCCTAAGTTGCTCAATAAACGAATCGTTCAGTAAGGTTGTTTTGGGTGAGATCGCGCCTTCGATCAGCATGGCACGTAACTGAGCACGCTCGCCTTCGATTAGGGGACGATCTTGGAGTGGTGAAGAGCCATGCATTGGCTCTGACAATGAATGAATTAAATTTGATGACATTACGGGTGCCTTTACTGTGTAATGCCATCTATTCTGACAAATTATCGAGCAACTGTCTGTTTCAAATTGTAAGCAAAACTAACTGGCGCGGTGACCGAACACTCGTCAGGCTGCTGCAAGGAGCGACATAATCGGTGGTGGCTGCGTCACCTATGGATCAGGACACGGCAAGGTTATCTTCTGCGCTTGTCTGGCCGGCGGCGTGTGGCTCGCTATATTTTCATGCTGCGACGCAAAATATAAAGTTTATTGGCAACAAGCTGCAACGGTTATCATCGTCGCACACAAGCGACTGAGCGCTTGCTTTGAATCGACTTTTTTCATGTCACAACCCACTAAGACCGTTCGTATTTGGGACTTACCCACACGCCTCTTTCATGTGGCCTTGGCGTTATGCGTCACAGGTGCGATTGTCGCGGTCAAGCTTGGCGGCCTTTGGATGGATTGGCATGTGCGCTTGGGCATTGCCTCGCTTGCTCTGGTCACCTTCAGAATCATTTGGGGCCTAATCGGCCCACGCTACGCCCGTTTTGCACAGTTTTATACCTCGCCACTCAAGACGTGGGCGTATTTCAGAGCACCCACAAAAAGCGCTGGCCACAACCCGCTGGGGGCCTGGTCCGTTTTTGGGATGCTGGCGATTATTGGCTGGCAGGGCTCGACCGGCCTGTTCGCGAACGACGACATCTTGACTCAAGGGCCGTTTGCCAACATGGTCGGCAGTGCTTGGTCAAACCGCCTGACCGGTCTGCATCAATTTAACGAATACTTTTTGTACGCCGCGATCGGATTGCATGTAAGCGCAATCGCCTTTTACACCTACAAAGGTCAGCGTCTCATCATGCCAATGGTGCATGGCGATGTGCAGGCCGATGCCGTGCCAAAAGGCACCGCCCCCGCGCAAGACGACTGGCGCGTACGCGCTGGCGCGGCATTACTAGCGCTTACCCTAGGTACGCTCGCCTGGTGGCTCATTGGTCTCGCGTTCAACGCGAGTTAATATCTTTTTCAATCGTCATATTCAAAATTCATTTTTAAGGAAAGTCTCATGCCAATCGTCACCAACGGATCCTGTCGTATTTATTGGCGCGGGGACGGCGACGCAACACTACCAGCGCTGGTGCTAGGTAACTCGTTGGGGACCGATCATTCGTTATGGGATCCGATGCTTCACGCGCTGATGCAAAATTTTTATGTCGTGCGCTACGACATGCGTGGTCATGGCGGCTCTGAGGCGCCTCAAGGCGATTACTCGTTAGCTCAGCTCACCGACGACGCCCAAGCGGTCATTGCCGCGGCTCGGTTGAGTTCGTATGACTATTGGGGGATTTCACTGGGTGGGATGGTTGGGATGGAGCTGGCTGCACGCAAACCGCCGGGCTTACGTCATGTGGTACTGAGCAATACTTCCGCAGAGTTTGATGCAGGCATCTGGGACACTCGGATGGCGGCGCTCAAACAAGGTGGCATGCCGGCAATTATCGATGGTGTGATCGGGCGCTTTTTCACCCCCGATTTCGTCGCAAAAAATACAATTGAATTGAAGCGTGTTCGCAATACCTCTCTGTCTCTCGCAGCCCATGGGTACGCCGGTTGCTGTGCTGCGATTCGAGATCTGGATTTGTACCCTCGGCTGGCAAACATTCAAGTCCCCGCCCTCGTCGTGGTGGGCGACTATGACTTATCGACCCCACTAGTACGTGGCCAAGCTTTGGTTGAACGTATCAAAGGCGCCAAGCTTGTTATGGTGCCGTCGGCGCATATCCCACCCACTGAGATCCCAGAGCAATATCTAAAAACTGTGCTGCAGTTCTTGAAGGCTTGAGCTTGGAGTGTTCTTGAAGTCTGAGTCAGCGCTGTCGCTCGGGCAACATTCAATCAAAAAACGAGGCCTAAACAGGCCTCGTTTCGCTTTAGCTCAAACAACCAACCCTACTTTTTAACCCGGTACGAGTCGTGACAAGCCTTGCAACTTGCAGCCGTGTCACTAAAGGCCGTACGCAACTTTTCAAGATCGCCGCTACCTGATACGTCAGACAACTTCACAACAGCTGCCTCAAATTTTTGCTGTGCTTGTTTAAAACCGGCAGCGTCTGACCAGATCTCTGGCTTAGCATCGGTACCTGCTTGGCTGCCAGTCGTGAACGCGGCCCAAGGTAACGTCGACAAGGTTTTCAAAACATCAACGTTGGCTTTAATTGCTGCAGCATCATAAGGTGTGGCACCTTTAACCGTGGGCTGCATGCGACCAAAGTGCGAACTGATTAATGTCAAGGAGGCCTTGCGATATTTGACCGCATCTTCGGGCTTCGCAAACTGCGCCTGCGCCGTTTGCGCAAACAGAGGTGCTGCAACGGTCAAAGCCAACAACAGCAACTTAATTTTTTTCATAGATATCTCAAAGAAGGTGACTATTCGGTCAGTGAAAATCGATTATTCGATCACTTGTTAGAGGGGTGAAGGCGGGGCACAGTCATTCACTACGCCCATATTTTTACCGTCACTCGACAGTTTTAGCAAGCGTCTGTGCCATACCAATATAGTTGCGTGGTGTCATCGCCAGCATCCGTGCTTTGACCTCGGGGGGCAACGCTAAGCCAGAAATAAACTCATGCAAGGCTTCTTGAGTAATCCCTTTTCCGCGCGTGAGGGCCTTAAGCTGTTCGTAGGGCTGGGGCAAACCGTAGCGGCGCATCACCGTTTGTATGGGCTCGGCTAAGACTTCCCAGCAACGATCTAGATCAGCATCAATTGCTGCGGCATTGACCTCGAGTTTGCCTAAGCCACGCAAACACGAGTCATACGACACCAGGCAATAGCCAAGCGCCACGCCTAAGTTACGCAGCACGGTTGAGTCAGTCAGATCACGCTGCCAGCGCGAAATCGGAAGTTTTTCAGATAGATGACGCAGCAAAGCGTTTGCTAAACCTAAGTTACCCTCAGCGTTTTCAAAATCGATCGGGTTGACCTTGTGCGGCATGGTCGACGAACCTACTTCACCATCTTTAAGGCGTTGCTTGAAAAAACCAAGCGCAATATAACCCCAGATATCGCGATTTAAATCGATCAAAATCGTGTTGGTACGGGCGATCGCATCAAACAGTGCTGCCATCCAGTCATGTGGCTCGATCTGAATCGTGTGTGCGTTTTGCTTGAGGCCCAACTCACCCA
>CANKOW010000235.1 GCA_947484295.1 Alcaligenaceae bacterium
AAGTGCCGGGCGCTGCTCGCGACGCGCTATTGCTCAGAGTGATCGGCAGCCCCGACCCCTATAGCAAACAAACTGACGGCATGGGTGCTGCAACCTCAAGCACTAGCAAGACCGTGATCCTATCAAAAAGCACTCGACCCGATCACGATATTGACTATCTGTTTGGTCAGGTATCGATCGACAAACCCTTCGTTGACTGGAGCGGCAACTGCGGCAACCTGACGTCTGCCGTCGGGCCCTATGGGATTAGTAATGGTTTGGTCGATGCTGCACGTATCCCGCAAAATGGGATTGCAACCATCCGGATCTGGCAAGCCAATATCGGCAAAACGATTATTGCTCACGTGCCGATGACCAATGGCGCGGTACAAGAAACCGGTGACTTTGAATTAGACGGCGTGACGTTTCCGGCGGCAGAAGTTCAGCTCGAATTTATGGACCCAGCGGCCGACGAGGACGACGGCGGTGGCGCGATGTTTCCGACGGGTAATCTTGTTGATGATTTAGAAGTGCCAGGCGTTGGAACCTTCAAGGCCACCATGATTAACGCTGGGATCCCCACAATTTTTGTCAATGCTGCCGATATTGGCTACAAGGGTACCGAGTTACAAGACGACATCAACAGCGACCCCAAAGCACTGGCGATGTTTGAGACGATTCGTGCCTATGGTGCCGTGCGAATGGGGCTCATTAAACATATCGATGAGGCTGCCACGCGTCAGCACACACCTAAAGTCGCCTTTGTCGCCAAGCCTGCAGATTATGTTTCTTCAAGTGGCAAAGCGATTTCAGTTAAAGACACCAACGTGCTCGTGCGTGCCATGTCGATGGGCAAGCTACACCACGCCATGATGGGTACTGCCGCAGTGGCGATTGGCACCGCAGCGGCCATACCAGGCACACTGGTCAATTTAGCCGCTGGTGGCGGTGATCTTGAGGCGGTACGTTTTGGCCACCCCTCGGGCACCTTAAGGGTAGGCGCGCAGGCGACGCTCGTCGATGGCCAGTGGACGGTCACAAAGGCGATCATGAGCCGTAGCGCTCGAGTCTTGATGGAAGGTTGGGTTCGTGTGCCCGGCGGGTTGGTCTAATGTCTGAATATCTATCCGTCGCTTTGCAGTTCTCGTTCACACTTTTTATCATTTGTACCTTCACGTTTTTTATCTCGGGGGCATACTTACTGTTTTTCAAGATTCGTTACGCCAACGATCTGTTTAAGCACCCTTATTTGCTCACACGCAGCTTCAATCAATATTCGTGGTCCATCAAGATGACGATTGTGCTCGACTATTTTTTGCGTATCTCGTTTCCAAAATCCAAGACCTGGGTTGCAGGCAACGCCAATGAACTCTTAAAGCACATTGATCCGCAAGATATTCCTACCAATGTGAAGTGGCCGATCGTGGGCCTTTGGGCCGGATGCTTTATCGGCATGATCGCGATGCTGACCGTTTGGGCTGTGCTGATTATTGGGATTTCAAAATGACCGCTGAACTCACGCCCGCTATCCAACACGATGCCGCGAACCACTGCTTTTTTTTGGTGATCGATGCGCACCGTTGTGTGCTCGACTACACGCTACAAGGTCACCTCATGACGATCACGCACACAGGCGTGCCTGACGCCTTGGGGGGTCGAGGCCTAGCGGCTCAACTCACTAAATTTGCGCTCGACCATGCGCGTGCGCAACAGTGGAAGGTTATCCCCCGCTGCAGCTACGCCGCTGTGTTCGTACAACGCCACAACGAATATGCAGCCTTGTTGGCCTAGTGGCAAGGCTAAATAATACGCAGCTACAATCTAAGCGCCCTGCACTTCAGTCTTATATAAGATATAAGACACTTGATCGCAGGCGTGCTTGCCACTACAATCTTTGTATCGGTTCTCAGCTCAAAAATTCTCGAAAAGGCTGACGAATCCGTCAGAATATTTTGTTCATTTGTTTCACATTTCTAACTTTTTAAAGGCGCCATCATGCTTGAAGCCTATCGCCAACACGTTGCCGAACGCGTAGCCCTTGGTATTCCTCCCCTTCCACTGACCGCACAGCAAACAGCGGATCTGATTGAATTGCTGAAAGCGCCGCCCGCTGGAGAAGGCGCTGCACTTGTTGATTTGATGACGTATCGCGTTCCTGCCGGTGTGGATGACGCCGCAAAAGTCAAAGCGTCATACCTCGCTGCCGTGGCGTTAGGTACTGAAAAATGCGCGTTGATCTCGCGCAGCAAAGCAGTCGAATTGCTTGGCACCATGCTCGGCGGCTACAATATTGGCCCCATGGTTGATTTGCTTGACGACGCCGAGATAGGCAAGGTTGCTGCTGAAGGTTTGAAAAAAACCTTGCTGATGTTTGATGCTTTTCATGACGTTAAAGAGAAAGCATTGAAAGGTAACGCTAACGCAAAAGCTGTGATGCAGAGCTGGGCCGATGGCGAGTGGTTCACCAGCCGCCCTGAAGTCCCAAAAAGCCTGACAGTCACAGTTTTTAAAGTCACCGGCGAAACCAACACTGACGATCTGTCACCGGCCCCTGATGCCTGGACACGTCCTGATATCCCGTTGCACGCCTTAGCCATGCTCAAAAATCCTCGTCCTGGTATTGAGCCGCAAGAGGCGGGCAAAACTGGCCCTATCAATTTCATCAACGACCTGAAAAAGAAAGGCCACCTAGTTGCCTATGTGGGTGACGTGGTCGGTACAGGTTCGTCGCGTAAATCAGCCACCAACTCGGTGCTATGGTTTACTGGCGAAGACATTCCCTTCGTACCGAACAAGCGTTTTGGCGGCGTGTGCCTCGGCAACAAGATTGCCCCGATCTTCTACAACACCATGGAAGATGCTGGCGCCCTGCCGATTGAACTTGATGTGTCAAACATGAACATGGGCGATGTGATTGAGCTGCGCCCCTTTGATGGCGAAGCCTTGAAAGACGGCAAAGTCATCGCTAAGTTTGAAGTCAAATCTGAAGTTTTGTTTGACGAAGTGCGCGCGGGCGGGCGTATTCCACTAATCGTTGGTCGCGGCCTCACCAGCAAAGCGCGCGAATCGCTTGGCTTGCCACCTTCGACACTGTTCCGCTTTCCGCATACGCCAGCGGCTTCGAAAAAGGGCTTCACACTTGCCCAGAAGATGGTCGGTCGTGCTTGTGGCTTACCTGAAGGCCAAGGCGTGCGTCCCGGCTCTTACTGCGAACCTGCAATGACCTCAGTCGGCAGCCAGGATACAACGGGCCCAATGACACGCGACGAGCTCAAAGATTTGGCTTGCTTGGGTTTCTCAGCTGACCTCGTCATGCAATCGTTCTGCCACACTGCGGCTTACCCAAAATCGGTCGACGTTAAAACCCACCACACCTTGCCTCAGTTCATGAGCAACCGTGGCGGCATCTCGCTGCGCCCTGGCGACGGCATCATTCACTCATGGCTCAACCGTATGTTGTTGCCTGATACAGTCGGCACTGGCGGTGATTCACATACTCGCTTCCCAATTGGCATCAGCTTCCCAGCCGGTTCGGGCCTGGTAGCCTTTGCGGCTGCCACGGGCGTCATGCCTTTGGATATGCCTGAGTCAGTGTTGGTTCGTTTCAAAGGCAAGATGCAACCCGGCGTGACCTTGCGTGATCTGGTCAATGCAATCCCACTGTATGCCATCAAAGCAGGTTTGTTAACGGTTGGTACAAAGAACAAACAAAACATCTTCTCGGGCCGCATTCTTGAAATCGAAGGCTTGCCTAATCTTAAAGCTGAACAAGCGTTCGAATTGTCGGATGCCTCGGCCGAACGCTCGGCAGGTGGCTGCAGCATTCGTCTGAATAAAGAGCCCGTGATCGAATACATCAATAGCAACATCGTGATGTTGAAGTGGATGATTGCCAATGGCTACTCTGACGAGCGCAGCATCACACGTCGCATTCAAGCCATGGAAGCCTGGCTCAAAAACCCACAACTGTTGCAGCCTGATGCTGATGCTGAATATGCAGCAATCATTGAAATTGATCTGGCCGAGATTCATGAGCCGATCGTAGCCTGCCCAAATGACCCTGATGATGTCAAAACCTTGTCAGACGTCGCTGGCGCCAAGATCGACGAAGTGTTTATCGGCAGCTGCATGACTAACATCGGTCACTTCCGTGCAGCTTCAAAACTGCTTGAAGGCAAGCGTGACATGCCCGTGAAGTTGTGGATTGCACCTCCAACCAAAATGGATGCAGCGCAATTGACCGAAGAAGGACACTACGGCGTGTTCGGTTCGGCAGGTGCGCGTACTGAAATGCCGGGCTGCTCGCTGTGTATGGGCAATCAGGCACAGGTGCGCGAAGGCGCAACGGTGATGTCAACCAGTACGCGTAACTTCCCGAATCGTTTGGGTAAAAACACAAACGTGTACTTGGGGTCTGCTGAGCTGGCTGCAATTTGCTCGAAACTTGGTCGGATTCCAACTAAAGAAGAGTACATGACCGATATGGGCGTCTTAAGCAAAAACGGCGACCAGATCTACAAGTACCTCAACTTTGACCAGATCCCCGACTACAAGGATGTAGCCGATACGATTGCGTCTTAAGCCCTAGCTGGGCTTCGTTTAAAAGCCTCGCTTACCTGAACAACCCCGTAACGCTGGATACTTGTCCAGATTTACGGGGTTTTTCTTAATGAGTTTGTTGATTGCGTGGGGCTCGCCCTTACCCAATCACCGATACCAACCACTCAAACGTCAAACAAAGAACAAACAACGAATCGTTTAGATAGTTCGTTACACTAGAGCCCTTTATTGCAGCTTTTCTGGTTTCTGACATTTCTATGGCTCGTGCTCGCGCTTCCTCTCCTCCTACACGACTCAATCGCGACTCATCGCGCTTGGTGACCCTATCGCTCGCTTTGCATAACTCAGGCAGCCGCGTTGAAGATCGTTTTTGGGAAACTGAACTTGAAAACCTCTTAAACAAACTGATGCGGGCTGGACACGACTCCACCCTCGATGCTGCGCTTGATCACCTGTCTACCACCGATATCGGCGGCTATGAAGTCTTGATCGAGCAGGCTGAAACGCACTCTGAATCATGCGTGCTTGAAAAAGATGGCAAACGCTTTGACGTTTTGCTGGTGATTGCACCCTTGGTCGCCTGGACACGCTACAGCATCCCAGCCGTGGCGCTCAGTGACAGCGTTGTTTCAACACTGGCGGGGCATTTACAAACACACGTACTGGCGAGCGGCGCGCGAATCGCGATGATGCCGCAGTTGATCAGCCTCGATCAAATGCCGCGCACGCTTTGCGAAACCTACGACTGGCTGCACAAGCTTGGCGCCACGGCGCTCGATTTGCCCAGTGGTCC
>CANKOW010000236.1 GCA_947484295.1 Alcaligenaceae bacterium
GACTGCTTCACCAGGCTTTTTTTTCCAGGTGAGTAAGGTTGCTTCAGATACAGACTCAGACAGTTGGGGCACAACTACATCGGTGATTGCCATTTTTTTTCCGTGAGGGATCGTAGTATTTCGGTAAAGTCACTTGGATACGGTTATTTAGTCAGCATGAACACTTTGAACTTGCCAAAGGCTTGCTCAACCAACGCCTTTTGCTGTTCTTGATGCTTGGCTAAATAACCGACTGCGGGCGAGGCTGAAGCTGGGCGACCGGCATAACCAAGCTTTTGACCCGCTGACATGTTTTGGTACAAATGATGTTGCACGTAAAACCAGGGACCTTGGTTTTGCGGCTCGTCTTGCACCCACACCACCTCGGTAGCCTTGGGATACTTGCGCAGCTCGGCCTCAAAGGTTTTGTGTGCAAACGGATACAGTTGCTCGACACGAATAATCGCAACCGACTCGTCTTTACGATCAGCGCGACCATGCACGAGGTCGTAATACACCTTACCCGAGCACGCCAAGACCCGCTTAACCGACGCAGCCTTAATCTGCTCGTCGAGCTCAGGGATAATCGGCTGGAACCGACCAGAAGACAACTCTTTGAGAGGGGAGCCCGCATCTTTATTACGCAGCAATGACTTTGGCGTCAAAATCACAAGTGGCTTACGGAACTTGCGCACCATCTGACGACGCAACAAATGGAAAATTTGTGAGGCTGTCGTTGGTTGAACAACTTGAATATTGTTGTCGGCACACAGTTGCAAGAAGCGCTCAATACGTGCGGAGGAGTGCTCGGGCCCTTGACCTTCGTAACCGTGTGGCAACATCAGCGTCAAGCCAGACTGGCGGCCCCATTTTGCCTCGCCTGATACGATGAACTGATCAATGACGACTTGCGCGCCATTGACGAAGTCTCCGAACTGGGCTTCCCAGATCGTGAGGGTATTGGGATCTGCACACGAGTAACCGTACTCAAACCCTAGCACAGCTTCTTCGGACAAGACCGAGTCAATCACAGTAAACGGCGCCTGCCCTGCTGCGACATTTTGCAACGGAATATACGTACCGTCATCCCAACGCTCGCGATTTTGATCATGTAACACTGCATGGCGGTGGGTAAAGGTGCCGCGACCAGAGTCTTGACCCGTCATACGGATGGCATAACCAGCTTTGACCAAGGTTGCAAAGGCAAGATGCTCGCCCATCCCCCAGTCAAGGTTTTGCTCACCACGCGCCATGGCGCGACGGTCGTTGAGCAACTTTGTAACAAGCGCATGGGGCGCAAACTCGGCAGGCGTCTGCGTCAGAGCTTCGCCAATACTTTTGAGTTCAGCTAAAGGCACAGCCGTGTCGGCCTGATCTGTCCACTTTGCACTTAAGAAAGGCGTCCAGTCGATTGCGTATTTGCTTTTGTAGTTTGTCAGAACAGGCTCGATCGTGCGCTGACCATCTTCCATGTACTGGCGGTAGTCTTTGACGAGTTGATCGCCCTCGCCTTCTTTAAGCACGCCCTGAGCAGTCAGTTTGTCTGCGTAAAGCTTACGCGTACCCGGATGCGCGCCAATGCGTTTGTACATCAAAGGCTGCGTGAGTGCAGGAGTATCTTGTTCGTTATGCCCGAGTTTACGGAAGCACACGATATCCACGACGACATCGCGACCAAATTTCATTCTGAAATCGAGCGCGATGCGGGTGGTAAACGCAACCGCCTCAGGATCATCACCATTCACATGAAACACCGGGGCTTCGATCATCTTTGACACGTCGGTGCAATAGAGGGTCGAACGCGTATCGCGCGGATCTGAAGTGGTAAAGCCAATCTGGTTATTAATCACCAGGTGAACCGTGCCACCCGTGCCATAGCCCCGAGTCTCGGCTAAGTTGAGGGTTTCCATGACGACACCCTGTCCGGCAAACGCTGCGTCGCCATGCACCAGCACGGGTAACACTTGCTTGTAGCCATCCGCACCGCGACGTTCTTGGCGCGCGCGCACGCTACCCTCAACGACCGGGTTTACGATTTCAAGGTGCGAGGGGTTAAAGGCAAGCGACAAATGCATTGGACCGCCGCGCGTAGAGAGGTCGCTTGAAAAACCGTTGTGGTATTTCACATCGCCATCGCTTAAACCCTCAGCGTGATGACCTTCGAATTCAGCAAACAAATCGCCAGGCATCTTGCCCATGATGTTGACCAGCATATTCAGACGACCGCGGTGCGCCATGCCGACCACGATCTCTTGGATGCCAGCCTCACCCGCATGGTGCACGAGCTCGTCCATCGAGGCGATAAAGCTATCGCCCCCTTCGAGAGAAAAACGTTTTTGACCGACGTACTTTGTATGCAAATAACGCTCAAGGCCTTCGGCCTCGGTGAGCTGCTGCAGCAGATTACGTTTACCTTCGGCTGAAACCGGTGGAGCAGACAACGTTGACTCAAGGCGCTCTTGAACCCAACGCTTGACTGCAGGATCGGACGCATGCATGAACTCGACGCCGACCGAACGACAATAGGTATCACGCAAGGCTTTAAGAATGTCGCGCAAGGTCATGGTGCTTGCGCTAGAAAAATAAGTATTCGCCGCCGAAAAAACTTGATCGAGGTCGGCTTCGTTTAAGCCATAAAACGCAGGGTCTAATTCGGGGATCGCAGGGCGATCGGTACGCTTAAGCGGGTCGAGATCTGCCCACCGTGAACCCAGAGAGCGATATGCGGCAATCAAAGACTGCACATGCACTTGCTTGGTCGCAACGGCTAGATCGGATTCTTTTGCACGCTGAGCAAAACCACCGGTTTTGGCACGTAAGGCGAAAGATTCAACGATGGGTGCGTGCGCCTGATCATGCGTTGCCGCTTGTCCATCCGTGGCAGGCATATGCTGCAATTGGTCGAAATAGTTTCGCCAGTTTTCTGGCACTGAGCCAGGGTTGTCGAGGTAAGCCTCATAAAGCTCTTCGACATACGGGGCGTTACCCCCAAATAAATAGGAGTTCTGTAAAGATTCGAGTTCTGATGACATTTGACGCTTCACCTTGTCGGGTGCTTCACCCGTTACGATGCAGGAATACCTTCCGTTTACTCGGCCAAACCGATTTGCGGATAGCGGGCAGAAGGCAGTTGTTTTAAGCCTTAAAGTCCGGCAATACAGTATAACCCGATGGAATCAATAAACCTGAGACTTTTAGCCCTAGAGATGCAAAAAAGACGACACGGGTGTCGTCTTTTTTATCACTTTTGCATTTCTGCTCAAGCTTTACTTGCGCTTAGGCACCGAGCGCGAAGTCGCACCTTGATACAACTGGCGAGGACGACCAATTTTGTACTCTGGATCAGAAATCATCTCGTTCCATTGCGCAATCCATCCCACCGTACGCGCCAGAGCAAAAATCGCTGTAAACAACGCTGTTGGCACACCGATTGCACGCTGAACAATGCCAGAGTAGAAATCGACGTTTGGATAAAGCTTACGCTCGACAAAGTATGGATCTTCGAGCGCAATACGCTCTACTTCCATGGCAAGTTTGAAAAGAGGATCGTTTTCGAGGCCCAAAGCCGCCAACACCTCTTTGCAGGTTTGTTGCATCAGCTTGGCGCGTGGATCGTAATTTTTGTACACCCGATGACCGAAACCCATTAAGCGAACGCCCGAGTTTTTGTCTTTGACTTGTTCCATGAACTCGCCGACCTTGGACATCCCACCCTTCGCTTGCAGATCTTCGAGCATTTGCAAGCAAGCCTCGTTGGCGCCACCGTGAGCGGGGCCCCACAAGCAGGCGACGCCTGCGGCAATGGCTGCAAAAGGATTGGTGCCAGACGAACCGCATAAACGCACTGTCGACGTTGACGCATTTTGCTCGTGATCAGCGTGCAAGATAAAAATACGGTCAAGTGCGCGTTCGACAACAGGGTTGACGACGTACTCTTCGCACGGTGTTGCAAACATCATGCGCAAGAAATTGCCGGTGTATGACAAGCTATTTTTCGGGTAAATGTACGGCTGACCTTGCGAATATTTGTAAGCCATGGCGACCAACGTGGGCATCTTGGCAATCAACCGAATCGCCGAAACGTGGCGATGGTGTGAATTGGTAATGTCAGTAGAGTCGTGATAGAAGGCAGATAGCGCCCCAACCAGGCCAGTCAACACGGCCATTGGGTGCGCATCGCGGCGAAAGCCACGCAAGAAAAACTGCATCTGCTCGTTGACCATCGTGTGATTGGTCACCAACGAATCGAAATCATGCTTTTGCTTGGCGTCTGGCAGATCACCATTCAGGATCAGATAGCTGATGTCCATGAAATCGCAATTGACCGCCAACTCTTCTATTGGATACCCGCGGTACAACAACTCGCCTTTGTCGCCATCAATGTATGTGATGTCTGAGGTGCACGCGGCAGTCGACAAAAAACCTGGGTCGTAGGTAAACATGCCTGTTTGACCATACAACTTACGAATGTCGATCACCTGCGGGCCGACCGTACCGTCATAAACCGGAAAATCGACTGAGGGGCTTCCGTCAGAGAACGAGAGCGTAGCTTTTTTATCAGACAGTTTCATATTTTGATCCTTCTATCATTTTTTTTGATGAATGTTGATGACGTTCATAGCGCGCGAATACCGGCCAAGACCGCGTGCACAGCAGGGCGATCTAGCGCTCCCACCGGTTCAACGCGTGCCAAGAGCAAGTCTAACAGGTCGGTGTCCACCAGTTCAAACAACTGAGTGAGTGCCGAAACATCCACATCGGTCAGAGTAGTCTCGTAAGTGTCTAAGTACTTAGTCAGCATCAGATCGTTTTCGAGCAACCCACGCCTAGCACGCCATCGCAGCCGCGTGCGGTCCATGTCAGTGAGTTGGCTCATGCGCGTGACATCCGTCTAAACCGTTCGACGCACAAGCATTTCTTTGATCTTGCCAATCGCCAATGAAGGATTCAAACCTTTGGGGCAAACGTCCACGCAATTCATGATGGTATGGCAGCGGAACAAGCGATACGGGTCTTCAAGGTTATCCAGGCGCTCAGCGGTCGCATGATCGCGCGTATCGGCAATAAACCGATACGCCTGCAGCAAGCCAGCGGGGCCCACGAACTTGTCAGGGTTCCACCAGAAAGAGGGGCACGATGTTGAACAGCAAGCGCACAAGATGCACTCGTACAGCCCGTTGAGTTCGTCGCGCGCCTCGGGGGTCTGCAGACGCTCTTTCTCGGGCGGAGGCGTATCGTTGATCAAGTAAGGCTTGATCGAATGATATTGATTAAAGAATTGCGTCATATCCACGATCAGATCGCGAATGA
>CANKOW010000237.1 GCA_947484295.1 Alcaligenaceae bacterium
GGTCGATTTACCCGAACCCGACGGCCCGCAAACCACTACGACCTCACCACGATTGACTTGGGTGGTGCAGTGCTTCAAGACATTGAAGCTGCCATACCATTTAGAGACATCTTCAATCGCAATCATTTGTTCTGACATAAAGGTTCCTAATACTTAAGTTCGAGTCATAGCCGCTCTGCTAAATCCCTGCATTGTGACACGGATCAGAGCCAAAAACGCTTTGATTTTATTGGCTATTCTCTGCTCGCGCCTACAAGGCAGCCCTGAAAACGACCCTGAGGCAAGGCGTCGAAACAAATCCGAAACCTCCTCAGCAAACAACCAATAGGTTTACACCTATAATTTTGCTTTGCCCCGTGCATCGCCTGCCCACGTCCAAGAACAATGAAAACCATCGATTCGATTAAAAATGCCTTTAAGCAAGGCCAACGTTCAGAGGCCATCCAAGCTTGCGCTCAACTTTGCGCCGCAGAACCCACCAACCTTGAGCCCAAACGGCTATTGGCCTTGATGCATGTCGTCCTTGGTAACTTTGCTGAGGCAAAGGTCGGCTATCAAGCCGTGCTTGCCTTGCGTCCAAACGATGGCGATGCGCTCTTTAATTTGGCCGTCTGCGAACGAGAATTGCAGCACCTTGACGCCGCCGTCGAGGTCTACACCACGTTTACCAAAGCACAACCAAATGCGATTGAAGGCTGGGTCAATCTTGCTGAATGTCATCAACAACTTGGTCAATACCAACAAGCCATTGCCGCAACCGAACGGGCCATTAAAATCACACCCACCTCGTTTCGCCCCTGGTTAATTAAGGCTGATGCCTTGAGGGCTGCGGGCGACTACACCGCCGCGATCCATCAATATAAAAACGCCAACCAATGCGAGCCCAATGCGGCTTCATACCTTGGCATGGGCTTAGCCCAACAAGCGCTTAAACAAGTACCACAAGCCTTAGAATCGTTGACAAAAGCGCTTGGCCTTGCCCAACACTTACTACCTGCGCTGCTTGCCCGCGCTGAGATCTTAGATGCCATGGGCCACACGCAAGAAGCCTTAGCCGACTACCGCGCTGCCTTGACGATCAAGCCTGATCACGAGCAAGTCCTAAAAAGTGCCTCTGGCTTATTAGTCGCACTAAATCGCGGCACCGAGGCACTTGAGCTTTTCAACAAGGCTCTTGAAGTGTCGCCTAATCTGTTGGTTGCCAAGCTGGGTTCAGCCTGGGCTACCAGCAAGATGGTGCCACTATGGCACGTGCCCATGATGAACGAGTCTCATCGTAATGATGCCTACTACGAAGGCATCAAAACAGCAGTGAAGCCCGGAAAACTCGTGTTAGAGATTGGTGCGGGTTCGGGCTTGTTGTCGATGATGGCGGCTAAACTTGGGGCCACGCAAGTCGTTGCCTGCGAGGCCGAGCCCTTAGTCGCAAAAACCGCCACCTCAATTGTTAAGACCAACGGCTTTGCCGATACCGTCACGATCCTGTCAAAAATATCGTACGACGTTGAGCTGGGCAAAGACTTGCCTGAAAAAGCTGACGTGCTGATTCACGAGATTTTTGATAGCGCCATCATTGGTGAACATGTACTACCGGCGATTGAAGACGCAAAAAAGCGCTTGCTAAAACCAGACGCTTTAATTGTGCCGCACGCTGCCAGTATCATGATTGCATTAATGGGCGGTGAGGCGGCAGGTCAGTATCTACGGGTAGAAAGCAGTCATGGCTTTGACCTGTCGGGTTTCAACGCAATCGCCTCGAAAAAAATCCCGTTTTATCGCGAAGATATTGCACTTGCCCCAATGAGCGCGCCAGTAGATGCGTTTCGTTTTGACTTTATGAATCAGGATGCATATCCTACAGAAGACAAAATTTTAGAGTTGGCTGCTACGGCGGCGGGTCCTTGCTATGGCGTGGTGCAATGGATTCGCATCGAGCTCGATGCCACCACCACTTGGGAGAACCCCCCGACTGATATTCGCTCAACCACGGCTTGGCAACGCACAATCTACCGTTTTGATCAGCCTTTACAGTTAACCAAAGGCATGGTGGTTAAGATTGCCGCGAGCCACGATCGCGCCTCGCCTTGGTTTGATTTAGCTAAATAATCTGCAAAAGGCTGAACACCCTGATAGCAGACTTTGCCCAACACCTGAAAGACGCTTAGAGTGGCGTTCAATCAACGAACGGCGATCCGTGTCTGCAAACGCTTGACCAGCATCGACGCGCCAAACGAAATCACAAAGTACACAAGCGCCGCAAAAATATACATCTCGACCAAGCGGCCATCGCGCTGAGCCACTTTACTGGCTGCGCCTAAAAAGTCGGTTAACGACAACACATAGACTAGCGAAGTGTCTTGAAACAAAATAATCGACTGCGTGAGCAACAGAGGTGTCATCGCCCTGAAAGCCTGGGGCAACACGATGTACCCCATCACCTGGTGATACCGCATGCCTAGGGCTTGAGCCGCAGCAAACTGGCCGCTCGGCACCGCCTGAATACCAGCCCGCATAATCTCTGAAAAGTAAGCCGCCTCAAACAATGAAAACGTCACCAAGGCTGACATGAACGCCCCAACAGCCATTGGGCGTTCGGAACCTAAGACCCATTGCCCAATGTAGGGCAGCAAAAAATAAAACCAAAAGATCACCAAGACGAGTGGTAGCGAGCGAATAATATTGACGTAAGTGGTGGCGAACTTTTGTAGCACCACAAATTTTGATAAGCGCATCAGCGCCAGCAGCGTGCCTAAGACGATGCCAGCGCCTGTTGCCAAGCCCGTCAACATCAAGGTAAACGACATGCCGTCTTTAAACAGATACGGCCAGCTACGCGCGATCACATCGAAATCAAACTGACTAAACATGGCGCGCCTTTAATGAACAACCACGTTGGCCGACGTACCTAGGTAGCCCGGTACAGCAATCGACTTTTCAAGACGCCGCATTAGTATCGTCACAATCATGTTTGTGAACAGATACAGCAAGGTTGCCACCGTAAAGGCCTCAAAGACTTGAAACGAAAACTCTTGCATCGAACGCGCACGCGCGGTGAGCTCCATTAAGCCAATCGTTAAGGCCACCGAAGTATTTTTAATCGTATTCAATAACTCAGAAGTCAGCGGTGGGAAAATAATCCGAACCACCATCGGCATTAACACGTAGCGATACGTTTGCGCGGTGGTCATGCCTAGCGCAGTGCTCGCCATGCGCTGCCCAACGGGCAGTGACTCAATACCCGTACGAACCTGTTCGGCGACACGCGCCGACATAAACAAGCCAACCCCTAACACCCCGTTATAAAACGCGGCGTTAGGCAATTGCTTGAGCCAGTCACCGAAACGCTCGGGGACTAGCTCGGGAACAACGAAATACCAAAGGAACAATTGCACCAACAACGGTATGTTACGAAAGACCTCAACGTACGCATTGCCGACAAGGCGACCGGTGCGACTTGGCAAGGTGCGCAGCATACCAATTGTCACGCCCAGTAAGAGCGCAATCATCCAAGCAAAAAACGCTGTGGTCAGCGTCCACATCAGACCGGAGAGCAGCATCTCGAGATAGGTGCCCTTGCCTTCAGGCGACACCTCAAACAAAATGCCCCAATTCCATTTGTAATTCATGCAGCGATCCTGTTATTGCGCCGTGACAAACAGCTTATAAAAAATAATCAACTAGCGCGTTATCGCGTTACCTTATTCCAGATCACGCGGCAACAAACAATGGGACACCGGGGAGCTTTGTTGCAAAGAACTCGCCGATATCCGCTGTGCTGTCAAAAATCAATAGCTAGCAGGATCAGGATTATTGGTTGGGTTGGCCAACGCTTTCTTCATTTTGTCGGTCATTGGTTGATTCAAGACCAAGCCTTTAGGTGGTACTGCCTTATCAAACCACTTTGAATACAAGGCTGGCATCTCGGCCGACTTGTAAAGTTTGCTTGCGGCAGCAGTTGCCATCTTGTTAAACGGTGCATCGTCACGTGGCATCATGAAGCCATAGGGCTCGGGATCTGAAAGTGTGTCGCTCGAAATCGCAAAGTCACTTGGCTTTTTAGAGCCTGCAACAAGACCTGCCAACAAAATGTCATCCATCACAAACGCAACAGCACGACCCGTTTCAACCATCAAAAAGGCTTCAGGGTGATCTTTAGCCGCCAAGATTGTCAAACCAAGATTATGCTTTGTATTGGCTTCTGAAATTTGCTTGAGATTAGTTGAGCCCGCAGTCGACACCACTGTCTTGCCTTTCAAGCTTGCCAGATTAGTAATACCTGAACTCTTTTTATAAACAAAACGCGTAGCGGTCAGGTAGTAGGTCGGGCCAAACGCAACTTGCTTTTGGCGCTCGGCGTTGTTGGTGGTTGAACCGCACTCGAGATCAATCGTGCCATTGGCAATCAAAGGGATGCGGGTTGCCGAAGTGACCGGAGCCAACTTGACTTGCAAATTAGGTAACTTAAGTTCTTTTTTAATTTCATTGACGATGTACATGCAAATGTCGACCGCATAACCAATCACTTTTTGCTGATCGTCGAAGTACGAAAAAGGCAACGACGCATCGCGATGACCAACAGTAATCGTGTTGGTGTCTTTAATTTTTTTAAGCGTGCCAGTTAAATCTTGTGCAACTGCTGTGCTACCAATCACGACTGTCGCAAGCGCAACCAGCCCGTGCTTAAGGGTTTGATGAAACATATTTAGACTCCGGTAGATTTCTGGATAGCACTGCGTTTCAGCCCGACGTAGGCAAAAATTAAAAACAGCACCTCTGAGGTGATCGAAGAGTAATCACCCACACCCCTATTTTGCACTGCAACAGGGTATTTACGCTAGCGGGTTCGCCCTAATCGACGTTAATTTTCGCTTTTTTAACGACCTCACCCCAACGTGCCCGCTCGTGGGCAATGAAGGCGGTAAATTCTTGCGGCGTATCACCAACCAGCAACGCGCCGTCCTCACGCATACGTTTGGTGCCCTCGGGCGACTTTAACGCAATGACAAGCTCGCTTTGCAGGCGTTTGACAATCGCCTCGGGCGTGCCCGCAGGCGCCATCAAGCCGTACCATTGCGAAGTTTCAAAGCCTGGATAACCACTCTCTGCGATGGTGGGCACGTCAGGCAGTGAAGCGGCGCGTGCCCCTGAGCCAACGGCCAAGGGCACCAACGCCCCCCCTTTAATCTGCGCCACCAGAGAAGGCAAACCATTAAACGTCGCCTGAGTTTGCCCGCCGATCAGATCAGTCAGCATGGGGCCCGAGCCTTTATA
>CANKOW010000238.1 GCA_947484295.1 Alcaligenaceae bacterium
AATTTTGCGGCAAGTCGAAGACGCTGCCTCAAGCGTCGCTGGGTTAACCGATTCACCTGCGGGTAAAGTCGTGTTTGGGATACCGCATAGCGCTTCGCACGCTTTGGCCTTACCCTTGTTGAAGGCTGTGCGCGAAGAGCTCCCGAAAGTGCAGCTTGAACTAACCGAAGAGTTGACCGGCAACTTAACCCGTCAGCTGTTGGCGGGCTCGTTGCACATGGCGATTTTGTTTGATGACGGCACGCTTGAAGATTTTATTGCAGAGCCCTTGGTGTCTGAGAAGATGTCGCTGATCTATCGCCCAGAGGCGGTTGATAAAAAGGCCCAAGCCAGCATATCGTTTCGCGATGCCTTGGCTAAGCCGCTGATTTTGCCTGCGCAGCCACATGGCGTGCGGCCATTGATTGAGCAGCAAGCGGCTCGGGCGGGTTTGCTTGCACCGAACGTGGTCGCCGATATCAGTTCTATCAGCATCTTGCGCACCTCGTTGCTAGCGGGCCTGGGGTGCACGATCTTGCCTGTCATGCCCTTAAAAGCCGAGCTCGACAGCGGGGCCTTAGTTGCCCTGTCGATTCGTGCCCCGGGTGTTCAACGGGTGGTGGCACTATGCCGCTCGCGCCACATCCCCCTCTCAACCGCCGCGGCCTCGGTCGGTGCGCTCACGGCCAAGGTGGTGCGTGCGCTTTGCCAACAGGGCTTATGGGTGGATGGTCGTTATGTTGGTCGCTAAGTCGAGCAAGTCCTGAAGCCTGAGTAGATGTCGCGACGCTCGGGGGTAAAGAAATTGCGGTACTGCACATTCCTTAAAACCGAGTGCGTGACAGCAGCGGCACCGCGTAAAACTTTGCGGGTACCAAACCACGGGGCTGAGTAGTCGGCGTAGGGATGCACCAGAAAGCCGTCAAAGGGTTCAAACGTATCTTGAGTCCACTCCCAAACTTCGCCCCAGTTAAAGTTTGGGGTAGTGCGGGCTGCGCAATCCCATTCAGCCTCAGTGGGCAAGCGGCGCTGTGCCCAGGCGCAATAGGCTTGGGCATCATCCCAAGAGAGATGAACCGCTGTCTCTTGCATGTTCATGGGCGCCCAGACGCCAAAGGTTTGAATCTCGAAGCTTGAACCAGTTTGACGAACATAGAGCGGTAAGCGATGCCCAGTAGCTGCGAAAAACGACATATATTGCGCCCAGCAAACAGGCTCTAAGTCGATTTCAAACGTTTTGAGCGCCACTGGGCGAGCGATGAGCTCATTATCAAAACAAAACTGATCTGCTGCAGAACCTAGTGTCCAAGACTGGGCGGGCAGGCGTGTAGTTGTCTTACGCGACCGAGGCTCGTTGGCGTTAGCGATTTCGCCAGTGGTGCTGTTTGCGTGGTCGCTTACCCACATGGGGTTAAAGGGTATTGCCAGTGCTTGCGCCATATAGGCGCTTGCTTCAAGGTGCATGGCTTCGTGTTGTAACACCAGCCAGTAAAAATACAGTGTCGAGCCGTTCTCGGCGTCAACCTGTAACAGCGCGAGAGTTTGCTCCAGGGTCTGTTCAGCGTACTTTAGACAAGTCTCTCGTGCTGGAAGTGCTTGATCCCAGCGCGTCACGTGTTGTACTGTAGCGCTGTCAAACCATTGGTCAGACGTGATAAGTAAAGACGTATTTTGAGGACGCCCGATTTGCCAACCCATGCCGTCAGATCGATGCTTGTTGCGACCGATCCAGTATTCTTGAAACCAGGCGATGTGACCGAGCTCCCAAAGCGGTGGATTGAGTTCTGGCTGATAGGGGATGTGCAGTAGATTAGCGCGCTCATACGCTCGAAACGCGCTGAGAGTGTGCGTACGCAGTTCTTGTAGTGCCGCGGTAAGCTCTTTCGCTTTAGCCTGACGCATCAATTTTAGTGACCTTCAATGTTTATAGCCGCTCAAACTCGCAAGCTCAATATCGTCATTGTAAGTCCGGCGCTAGCGAGCGCCAACAACGGCAATTGGCAGACCGCTAAGCGTTACGCCAACATGCTTTCAAAGAATTATTCAGTACGTATCCTGCAAGAGTGGGATGGCGCTCAGACCGACGATGTATTGATTGCGTTGCATGCGCGCCGCAGCTACGCGTCGATTGCAGCTTGGCACGCTGCCCGCGGTTCTAAGGGGCTGGTCGTGGTGCTAACCGGTACCGATCTCTACCGCGATATCAAGCAAGATCCCCAGGCGCAGCAGTCGCTGCAGTGGGCTGCACGACTTGTGGTGCTGCAAGGGGCGGGTGTAGCCGAGTTGTCGACCAAGTTACGCGATAAAGCTCAGGTGTTATTTCAATCGACAACCACTCGACAGACTTTGCCAAAAACCAACCGTCGCCTGCGAGCGGTGATGGTGGGTCATTTACGCTCAGAAAAATCCCCTCAAACCTTTTTTGAGGCAGCTGCCGTATTGGCAACGCACAACGACATTGAGCTGCACCATATTGGTGGCGAGCACGACTTGGCTTTAGCGCAACAGGCGCATCAAACGGCGTCTCAATATCCAAATTACCAGTTTTTGGGTGCGCGTAACCATGAACAAACGCGACGCTATATTCAACGCTCGCATGTGCTGGTTCACGCCAGTGTGATGGAGGGCGGCGCCCACGTCATTATGGAGGCCGTTTGCAGCGGCGTACCAGTGCTTGCCTCACGGATCGCTGGCAATATTGGGATGCTAGGCGAAGACTATGCGGGATTTTTTACAGTCGGTGACGCGCACGAATTGGCGAGCTTGTTATTGAAGTTTAGAAACGAACCAGCGTTTGTGGCCCAGTTACAAGGGCAATGTGCCGCCCGTGCCCCTTTATTTGAGCCCGCTCATGAACGTGGTGGATTGATTACAATCGTGCAAAACCTCTTACCCTAGGAATCCACATGGCTAACAATGAACCTCGTCTGACCTCACTTTCGCATGGCGGCGGCTGTGGCTGCAAAATCGCGCCTGCAGTGTTGTCTGAGATTTTAAAAGGCACCTTGCAAATGCCGATTCCGAAAGAGTTGATGGTAGGGATCGCCACGGCCGATGATGCGGCCGTGTACAAAATCAACGATGAACAAGCGTTGATCGCAACGACTGATTTTTTTATGCCGATTGTCGATGATCCTTATGACTTCGGTCGTATCGCAGCCACAAATGCAATTAGCGATGTCTATGCCATGGGCGGCAAGCCGATTTTGGCGCTTGCCTTGGTTGGCATGCCGATCAATGTTTTATCCACCGACACAATCGGAAAAATCCTTGCCGGTGGTGCCTCTGTGTGTAACACCGCAGGTATTCCGATCGCGGGTGGTCACACGATTGATTCAGTCGAACCCATTTATGGTTTGGTGGTGCTGGGCTTGATTCATCCTGATCGCGTCAAACGTAATGACGGTGCGCGCAAGGGTGACGTGATGGTGCTTGGTAAACCCATTGGTGTTGGGATTTTATCGGCTGCGCTCAAAAAAGAAGCGTTAGATGCAACCGGTTATGAATCGATGCTTTCTAATGCAACCAAGCTCAATACCCCAGGCCCTGAACTCGCCGAGTTGTCGGGTGTGCACGCTTTGACCGATGTCACAGGCTTTGGTCTGGCTGGCCATGCATTAGAGATTGCGCGTGGCGCTAAGTTAAGCGCGCACATCAAGTGGGCAGACGTTCCTTTGCTGCCTAACGTATCGGCCTTGATTCAAGCTGGGATGGTGACAGGTGCCTCGGGTCGTAATTGGGAAGGCTACGGCAACGAGATCAAGCTTGCCGCCGGCTTGCCTGCTGATTGCCAAACTTTATTGTCTGATCCGCAGACCAGTGGTGGGTTGTTAGTTTGCTGTTCACCCGAGACCGTGCCTGAAGTGTTAGCGGTGTTTAGCCGACACGGGTTTAATGATGCGGCCGTGATTGGCAACATTGGCGAGGCGCAAGCAACGCGTCTGTTGATCGAGTAATGCACAAGCTTTGGCAATTGGCGTTTGCCACAAAAATGACGCCTGCCTGTGCACCTGTGGCGCGACGAGGCATGCTCACGCTTAGCGCTTGGCTTGGGCGGCTTGGCTGTTGTGTCGTGTTGGCGTTGTTGCTGGCGCAGGTCTCGCTTGCTCAGCCCTTGGTGGTTGGCTCAAAGCGCTTTACCGAGTCATATATTCTTGGCGAGATTGTCAGTCAAGCGGTCACCGCAGCCGGCCACGATCGTGTGGTGCTGAAGTCTGGTTTGGGTAATACTGGTATTTTGTTATCGGCTTTACGCAGCGGTGAAATCGACCTCTATCCTGAATACACCGGCACCATTACACGCGAGATTTTGAAAACTGAGCAGGTCTTATCGCTTGCAGAGATTAATGCGCGCCTCTTGCCAAGTGGGCTACAAGCCGGTGTCCTGCTTGGCTTTGATAACTCGTATGTCTTGGCAGTTCGTCGTGACGTTGCCGAAAAATTGCAACTGCGTACTATTTCTGATTTAGCGAAGCACCCCGAGCTAGTTCTAGGTTTGTCGCATGAGTTCATTGGTCGTAGCGATGGCTGGAAGGGCTTGGCGAATAGATATCAATTGGGCAAACTCTCACCCAAGGGCTTAGATCACGGCCTGGCGTACGAGGCGATCAGGGCCCGACAAATCGATGTCATGGATGCCTATGGCACCGATTCGAAGTTATTGCGCGATCGACTCGTCGTTCTGCAAGATGATTTGAATTTTTTCCCAACGTACGACGCACTTTTGTTGTACCGCTCAGATGTGCCAACTAAGTTTGCGAGCAGCTGGAAAGTACTATCTGCTTTACAGAACACAATTTCTCAACAGACGATGGGCGAGTTAAACGCCCGGGCTGAAGTCGATGGTCAGCCTTTCACTGCCGTCGCTCGCGATTTTTTGCGAGGGCAAGGCCAGGGGCAGGCGCAAGGGTCTGGGCAAGGTCAAGATCAGGTTCAGGGTAAAAAAAGCACACCTAGGGTAGAGGGCAGTGTGCCGCACACCGAGCGCCCTTCGGCTCAGGAGTCCTTTATACAGACGTTGTTCGGCTCTGATTTTTGGCGATTAAGTGCACAGCATCTGTTCTTGGTACTGGTGTCTTTGCTCTTAGCGGTCGTAGTAGGAATCCACTTGGGCGTGTTAAGTTTTTATCGGCCAGGGGTGGGGCAGGTTGTGCTGTCTGTCACCAGTGTGATTCAAACGATCCCCTCA
>CANKOW010000239.1 GCA_947484295.1 Alcaligenaceae bacterium
ATGGTCAGTGCCGGACGCACATTGGCGTATAAGCCAAAGGTCTCACGCAACCGAACGTTGGCCGAACGAAAGCCTTCGCCAATTGGGGTTGAGAGTGGGCCCTTCAGCGCCAAGGCATTTTTACGAATGCTCTCGAGCAGCGGCTGCGGCATCGGGTCGCCACAAGCGCTAAACGCGGCCATACCGGCAAGTTGAGTTTCCCACTTGAACGGGGCACCCAAGGCCTCAAGCACGGCAACGGTGGCTTTGACAACCTCAGGACCAATGCCGTCGCCTGGGATGAGGGTGGTTGGGATGGGGTTGAGTGCAGTCATAACGAATGCCTTGTCGCAAATGGCAAAAACTCAGTTTAAGACAAAAGCCGTAAAGTGTTTGGCTGGGCGCGGCACAGTCTCAGGCTACAACTCGAGGGCCTTTGGTTGGGCGCCGGTCAAAGCGGGGCGTTCATTGCATCTGGGGGTGCGCTACCTGTTAACACGGCGATGATGTTGTCAGCTGCGCGCTGTTCGATGGCGAGCCGTACCGAGCGCACTGCCGAGCCTAGGTGAGGGGTAAAAACGGTTGCAGGGTGTGCGAGCAATCGTGGCTCGATCACATGTGGACGATCGCTGAGCGCCCAATCTTCACAGGCAAAGACATCGGCGGCATAGCCCGCAAGGCGGCCGCTTTCTAAGGCTTGTGCGACGGCCTGCTCATTAATCACCGAGCCACGCCCAACGTTGATCAATAACTGACCCGGTTTGCTGCTAGCTAATTGAATATGATCAATCAAATTCAAAGACTCTGTGGTGAGCGGCACGGCGACAAACACATAATCAGCATGCTGCAGGGCATACGCGAGCGTGCAAGGTGTAATGCCAGGCAATGAAGTCTGTGGATCGACGCTAAGCAGTGACTTGCAGTCAAAGCCAGTGAGGCGCTGGGCAATAGCCTGGCCAACCATGCCCAGCCCAACGACTGCAGCAATAGAGTCATGCAGACCTTGACCAAAGAACTGTGCGCGCCAACCCTCAAAAGTGTGTGTGCGCAGTTGTTGATCGCCCAAGCGCACGTGCCGGCCTAGCGCGATTGCCAAACCCAGAGCGAGCTCTGCCGTGGGCTCAGTGAGCAGGTCGGGCACGATGCTGACCCAAATGCCCTGTTGTGTGCAGGCCGTGACATCATAGTTATCAAAGCCCTTGAGCGCGCAGGCCACGATTTTGAGCTGTGTCGCTTTCTTAAGTAACGCCGCATCGACACGATCGGTCATGAAGCCCATCATTGCCGTCGCAGTCGACAAGTGCTCGGCGAGTTCGTTGGGCTGCCACGGCTCGAGCAAGGGGTTCATGACCACCTCGCCATACTGCGCAAGGCGTTTGCGAACTTCATCGTGGATCGGATTAGTGATAACAATTTTATTGGGCATATGATCTTTAAGTGTGGCTGCCTTGGGTCTCAAGGTCGATCATTTCAGCGCTTTGCGCAACGCACCACCCAGCCCGTCGACGACTACGACACACGCCAGAATCGTCAATAAAATCGCCGAAACTTGGTCGTAATGGATCAGCCGCAGGGCAGCCATCAACTCAAAGCCAATGCCTCCGGCACCCACAATCCCCAAGACGGCAGAGGCGCGAAAGTGATACTCCCAGCGATAGATCGTGATGTCGGCCAGTTGCGGCAAAACTTGTGGCAGTACGGCGTGGACGATTACCTGAAAGCCATTACCACCGGCGGCGCGCGCGGCTTCAAGTGGCTTGGGATCAACGTGCTCAATCGCTTCGGCGTAAAACTTACCGACCATACCCACTGAATGCAGCGCCAAGGCCAATACGCCAGGTAGCGCACCAAAACCGACGGCGGCGACAAACAGAATCCCCAAAATAATTTCGGGTACTGAGCGCATGGCGGACAGCAGCACCCGCACGACCTTAGCAAGCCATGCATTGGGCGTGGTATTGGGCGCAGCAAGTAATGCTAGGGGTAATGACAGGCAAACGGCCAGCGCGGTGCCGGCAATCGACATTGCCAACGTATCCACCAACGGTTTGAGCCAGTGTCGCCAACGACTAAAGTCGGGTGGCACCATTTCTGAGGCTAATTGTGCGATCGCTGGGCCGCCTTCGATGAAACGCGTCAGATCAAACACGCCACAGATCCAAAGCGCAACGCAGCACACTGCGATGACTGCGATCACAAGTCTAAGTTGACGCAGTTGCGCGCTTTGCGCGTTGCTCAACAGGGCTTCGTACTGCGGCTTGTTTGAGGCTGTCGCGTCGATTGACGGTATGGCGTTGGGCGTGAGCATTACTTCATCTTACCGACATCAAGCTTTAGGATCTTGGCTGTTTCGCGCAACACGTCGTAGGCTTTGTCGTCGGTTGCCACAAAGCCTTCAACGCGAAACGATTTCAATACCTCTTTGTCTTTTACGTTCAAAAAGGCATCGCGAAGAGATTGCTTGAGTGCTGGCGCCAGATTGCCCTGCATCACGATTGGGTAATTTGGGATTGGTTCTGACAGGGCAAGCTGTACGATTTTGGCAGGATCAATGACATTTTTGCTGATCAACGAGTCGAGGATCGGTTTGGATAGCGCACCTGCAGGGACTTGCCCGGCTTGCACGGCTCGTGCTACGGCATCATGCGTGCCTAAAAAGACTGGTTTGTAATCTTTATCGCCATCTAATTGCGCCGTTTTAAGCAGATAGGCACGAGGCGCTAAGTGGCTCGATGTTGAGGCTTGGTCGCCAAAGGCGAACGGCTTTCCTTGAATGTTAGCGAGTGTTTTGACTCCGCCAGTCGCATTGGCAATTAAGACCGAGTTGTAGGTAGGAGCACCCCGTTCAACACCAACGGCGAAGGGCTCGATTTCAGGCGCACGTGATTTAGCGAGCACGTAGGAAAAAGGCCCAAAGTATGCCACCTCGATGCGACCGAAGCGCATGGCTTCGATCATGGATGAATAATCAGTTGTGACGATGAGCTCAATTTTTTTGTTCAGCGTACGCTCTAAGTAGGCTTTCAAAGGCTGGGCATTTTGTATTAAGGTGGTTGCGTTCTCATCGGGCAGCAGTGCGACGCGAAGCGTTGCAGGATCACGCCCTTGGGCTAAGGCTTGATTGGCCATCAGACAAAAGAAAACAACACCTGCAGACAGAAATGAACGACGGCTCATAGTTAGACCTCGATTGGGGATAATTGTTGAAGATAAGCTGGATGTTGTTCAGTGCTAGCGGCGCTTGCCTCAGCACTTGTGTGGTGTTGGTACAACTCTTTAACGTGGCGCTCAGAGAGCGCTTGGGGCGGGCCATCAAACACAACAGCGCCTTGCTTAAGGCCGATAATTCGATCGGCAAACTGCCGAGCAAAATCAACTTGATGCAGGCTGATGACGGCCGTCAAGCCGTCAGATTTACAGATATCGTGCAGCAACTGAAGTAGCCGCAGCGAAGTATTGGGATCAAGGCTCGCGATCGGTTCATCGGCCAGCAATAGTCTTGGCTCTTGAATCAACGCTCGGGCCATCCCCACACGCTGTTGCTGGCCGCCCGATAATTGATCAGCACGGGCTAAAGCGCGCTCGAGTAAGCCGACCCGATCGATGACCGCCAAGGCTTGTTCTTTCTCTGAACGCGTCCAGGGGCAAAACATGCGCCAGCCCGAGTGGTGACCCATTCGCCCAAGCAGCACGTTGTTCAGCACACTTAAGCGGCCAATCAAGTGATGTTGTTGAAAAATCATGCCAGTTTGACGGCGGTGGCGCTGTAGAGTCGACGGGTCGGCAAGGTCGCCCAAGCCAGCTGCCGTGACGCTTCCGGCTGTTGGTTGGACTAGACCATTTAATGCTCGTAAAAGTGTTGATTTACCGGCGCCAGACGTACCCAACAAGACTACAAAAGATCCCTGAGTGATGTCGATGCTGGTGCTTTTTAGGGCCTTCAGGTTGTTTTTATAGGTGACTTCTAGGTCAGCAGTGCAAATCACTGAGTCTGTCGCCATAGGGTGGCTGTTGAAAGGCGTAATGGCAGGATTCATATCTATTTTTGGGGCTTGACATTAATTGTGACGATGGGTCAACGCTGAACGTTGACTGATTTTGCCGACAGTTCAACTCCGGCCCTTCCTTGGTTGTGACAATAGCTCAACATCGACCCATCATCTACCCATTCATTGGTATTATGATGACTTGTGATGACTTTTGTGTGACTCACTAGGCGTTGCGAAAAAGTGGCTGCCCGAGTCAATCAATCGACATCGGCCTGACGGCTCTAAGAGACTTTTAAAAAAGAGACCCCTCATGAACTTGACCCCCGCTCAATTGGCGCAGTTTGATAAAGATGGCTACTTGTTTTTTCCGGGGTTATTCACCCCAGAAGAAACCAAATATATGAACGCTGCCGTGCCAGAGCTTTACAGCCGGCGCGAGGCCTTCAATGTGCGTGAAAAAGGCAGCGATGCAGTGCGCACCAACTTTGCAGCGCACATGTATAGCGAGCCCTTTGCAAAGCTTGGGCGTCATCCACGTATGATCAAACCGGTTGAAGAACTGTTTGGTGAAAAGCTGTACATGCATCAGTTCAAGGTCAACGGCAAGATGGCGTTTGAAGGTGACGTCTGGCAGTGGCACCAAGATTACGGCACTTGGTTGAATGACGACATGATGCCAACCGAGCGCGCCATGAACATTGCGATTTTCTTGGATGACGTGAACGCCTTCAACGGTCCCTTGATGTTCATCCCCGGTAGTCATAAAAAGGGTGTGATCGAGGCCAAGCACGATCTCACTACGACCAGTTATCCACTGTGGACAGTCGATAACGCACTGATTACACAACTCGTTGCGCGTGCCGGTGATAAAAATGGCGGCATCGTTAGCCCAACGGGCCCGGCGGGTTCAATGATTCTGTTTCACAGCTGTTTGGTGCATGCCTCGGCCAGCAATCTGTCGCCCTGGAACCGCAACGCCGTCTATTTGAGCCTCTGTGCGGTCTCTAACCACATTCGCCGGCACAAGCGCCCTGAATTCATTGCCCATCGCGATTTCACGCCAATTGAATGCTTGCCTGATGATTGCTTGACCAAGTCTTATCCAATCGACTTGCCGTGGGGCAAAGGGATGCCCGCGAGCGCGCTCGAAACTTCACTTGAAGAAGTGCAGGTGGCTGCATGAGTTTGCATGCC
>CANKOW010000240.1 GCA_947484295.1 Alcaligenaceae bacterium
AGGCCCAGCAGGCGGCCTTGCGCCTTGAGTTTGTGCAGTTTCAGCGCGGCCAGGGTTTATTGGCGGTTCCGCCGGGGTTTGCCCCACAGTCTGTTACGGTGCGAGTGCTTGAGGGCGATATTGTCCTTGCATCCAAAGTGGTTGCTCTATGACTTGCCCGGGCACTTGCGGTATAGTTGACCAATACACTCAAGTATCACGTCATTTAGTATCGTCCCGCGGGACAGGAGTCACTCATGAACATCGCCACACAAACCGTTGATCTTCAAGCGCCACCTACGCCGATTCTGTTCACAGACTCAGCGGCGGCCAAAGTTAAAGATCTATTGATCGAAGAGGGTAATTCAAACCTTAAGCTGCGCGTGTTCGTGCAGGGTGGTGGTTGCTCGGGTTTTCAGTACGGCTTTACCTTTGACGAGGATGTCAACGAAGATGACACAACACTCGAAAAAAACGGCGTAGCCTTGTTGGTTGACCCGATGAGCTTTCAGTATTTGGTGGGCGCTGAAATCGACTACAAAGAAGACATCGAAGGATCGCAATTCGTCATTCGCAATCCAAATGCCTCAACAACCTGTGGTTGTGGCTCGTCGTTTTCAGTCTAAGTGTTCTGCTTGCCTTAAAGGGTCTTGGCCGAGCTAGACAAAGCACTTTACAGATCAAAAAAGTCACGTATATACGTGGTTTTTTTGTTTTAAACGAGCCAAGTTAAGCTGGCCACGTAGCACCTAAAATGCGCGCGCCGCGCGCCCCTGTCACTTTAGGGTTGCCGGCAGCTACGCCGTGTTGATGCGCCCAGGCCAGCCAGGCAAAGGCTAAGGCTTCAACATCCTGTGTGCCGACCCCAGCACTATCGGTGGTGGTTACCGTGCAGGGTAAGGCTGCCTGCAGGTCTTTTCGCAAGGCGCTATTGTTTGCACCACCACCGCATAGCAATACCTCTCGCGCATCCGGCGCATAGGTGTCGATCGCCTGTGCCGCTGTTGCTGCTGTGAAGGCACACAGGGTGGCCTGTATGTCTTGTGGCGTTAGGCTTGTGCCGGGCGCCAGTCGCCCCAAGCAGTATTGCAATCGAGGCTCAAGCCACTTAAGGTTGAATAAATCGCGCCCAGTAGACTTGGGTGGTGGCAACTTCAGCCAAGGCTCTGCGTTGTTTAAGCGATCGAGCAACGCTTGATTGACCAGGCCCTCTGCTCCCCAAGCTCCGTCAACGTCAAAACTTTGTTGCGTATGTAACTGACACCAACTATCCATTAAGGCGTTAGCGGGCCCAGTGTCAAAGCCAAGTGGGTCTGCGCCCGGTCGCAATATCGTGATGTTGGCGATGCCGCCTAGGTTCAAAATTACGCGGGTGTAGTCAGTTGAAAAAATCCCAGCATGAAAAACTGGCACCAAAGGTGCGCCTTGGCCACCCGCGGCAACATCACGACTTCTAAAATCGGCCACCACTGCGATACCCGTGAGCTCGGCAAGTAGTGCGGGCGCGTTGAGCTGAAGGGTATAGCCCAGACTCGGTTGATGCCTGACGGTTTGCCCGTGGGCGCCAATGGCTGAAATTTGCGAGGCTGAGAGCTTGGCTTGCACAAGCGTTTGGGCCACGAGCTTGGCGTAAAGCGCGACCAAGTCATTGGCGGCTAAAGACGAACGAGCAAGTTCGTCAGGGCCAGAGGTGTTCAACGAGAAGAGGGTTTTGCGCAAGGCTGGGTCAAACGCACTTGACGCGCGGGCAATGACGGTAGGCTTACCCAGAGCGTCAAATTTCGCCAATACAGCATCCACCCCGTCTAGGCTGGTGCCAGACATTAGCCCAATATAGTAAGACTCGCTCACCACTTAGGCCGGTATCAGCGTACAGCGACGCTGCTGATTTCGGGCACGACTTCTTGAAACTTAGCCAGCACTTGAAGCTGTTGCCGATAAGGTGCAATGGCTTGGGCAAACTGAGCTCGATGCTCGGGCTCAAGCGGCGTTGCTGCGGGCATCGCTGCCGTTGCTGAGAGCGGATCAATGGGCTTGTCGGCCACCCGAAACTCGTAATGTAGATGGGGGCCGGTTGACCACCCCGTTGAGCCGACGTAACCGATTAACTGCCCCTGCGAGACTTTAGTGCCCACGGTCATGCCGTCAGCGAAGCGACTTTGATGTGCATACAGGGTGGTGATTTTGCTGTGGTGTTTGAGGATGATCGTATTGCCATAACCAAAATGCCACCCGGCCAGTTGCACCACGCCGTCTGCAGTCGCGTGGATGGGCGTACCGGTTGGGGCCACGTAGTCAACCCCAGGGTGGTGTCCGGACCAGGCTTGATTGTTGGCGATGGTGCGCAGCCCGAAGGTTGAACTGACACGCGAGAACTTGATCGAGTTGCGCAAAAAGGCCCCACGCAAACTTTCGCCTTCGAGGTCGTAGTAGCTACCGGTTTTGCCATCTTGGCTGAACCATACGGCCGTTGAGATTTTGCCTTTGTTCACAAACTCAACCGCTAGCACACGACCTGGGCCCGCTGGGCGGCCTTCGAAGGTACGATTTTCGTAGACTACGCGAAACTGATCGCCGCGGTGAATGCCACGAAAGAAGTCAATCTTGCTGCCTAGCACCTCAGCCAGCTGCATGGTAATGCCGTCAGGGATGCTGGCGGCGTCGGTGGTGGCGAATAACGAACGTTCGATGGTGCCAACGGCGACTTCAACATGCACTTCGCTAGGGAGTTCGAGTTCTTGCGCGCTAAAACCGTCGGGGGTTGCGTCTATTTGCAACAACTTAACCGTAGGCTGACCGGTTGAATCGCTGGTTGGAGTGTGGAAATAGCGTACCCATTGCAACTGCCCGTTGTGATCGGTAGCCGCTTGCACCGAGCGCCCGGGTACCAGCTTGCTGGCAAAGCGGACTTTGGGTTCTTTAGCCAAGTAGGCCGACAGGTTGGTATCACCAAGATCCAGGCGCTTAAGAATCGTGGCGATCGTGTCGCCCGAGCGAATGCGTGTTTCGGTGACGTACGGAGTATTGTTGGGCGCCGTCGCCGAGTGCTCGGCCGGCGTCGGGTCGGCTGCGAGCGGAAAGGGCAGTACATTTTGCACCAAACTTTGTTCGGGCGGGATCGGTTCTGCAGGAGCCGGTTGCACCATACCCAGCGCAGCGGCACCGATGCAAAAAAGTAGGGCAGCACTTATTAGTAGGCCGCGCATTAAGCGCGAACCGAAGGTTGGCTGAGCAGACGTGCCTAGTCTATGTAGGGCACTTGCCCCTGCAGTGGCTAGGTCGTTGTTTTGAGTCATTAAGCGATAATCCTGTTCAACTAAGTCGTGCGCGCAACCCCGCATGATGACAGCGATTACACTTGGGGACGCTTAGCGCGTTGCGTGGGGTTTGCGTATGATGTCAGGCAAAGCCCTTGCAATAAAACAACAATGTTAGCCCATTTTTCACTTCCTAGTCTTTTTTTAATATTTTTTATACACCTAGTGGCTTTTTTCTGATATGGCAACGCAAAAATATACAATCACGCAAGACACCGAAGCGCAACTGCGTGTTGCCCTGCGCGGCTGCGACGAGCTGCTGGTGCAGGCCGAGTTTGCTCAAAAACTGGCTCGTAGTCAGGCCACCGGCACCCCGCTCAGAATTAAGCTAGGTTTAGACCCGACGGCGCCTGATATTCATCTTGGGCATACGGTGGTGCTCAATAAAATGCGCCAACTGCAAGACTTAGGGCATACCGTCATTTTTTTGATTGGCGATTTCACGTCAATGATTGGAGACCCCTCGGGTCGCAACACCACCCGTCCCCCACTGACGCGCGAGCAAATCGCTGAAAACGCCAAAACCTATTACGCTCAGGCTAGCTTAGTGCTTGATCCGGCCAAAACCGAGATTCGCTACAACTCTGAATGGTGCGATCCCTTGGGCGCACGCGGCATTATTCAACTTGCTTCGCGCTACACGGTCGCCCGTATGATGGAGCGTGATGATTTCACCAAGCGCTTTAAAGGTGGGGTGCCGATCTCGGTACACGAATTTTTATACCCCTTGATGCAGGGCTATGACTCGGTCGCCTTGAAATCTGATCTTGAACTGGGCGGCACCGACCAAAAATTTAATCTGCTGGTAGGTCGCGAACTACAAAAAGAATACGGTCAAGAGCCACAATGTATTTTGACCATGCCGCTGCTCGAAGGCACGGATGGCGTCGAAAAGATGTCCAAGTCCAAAAATAATTACATCGGAATTGGCGAGGCGCCCGACTCGATGTTTGGCAAACTGATGTCGATTTCTGACACGCTGATGTGGCGCTATTTTGAGCTATTGTCTTTTGACAGCCTTGAGGATATCGCGGCGTTACGCGCCGAAACCGAGGCTGGGCGTAATCCCCGCGACGCCAAAGTGCAACTTGCTCAAGAGATCATTACGCGTTTTCACTCAAAGCAGGCTGCGCAAGAGGCGCTGGCAAACTTTGAGGCAAGGTTTCGTGATGGTGCTATCCCCGAGGATATGCCCGAAATGACTCTGCCTGGTGCACCGCTAGGGGTACTGAAGGTGCTGCGTGAGGCCGGTTTGGTGGCCTCGGGTGCCGAAGCGCAGCGTAATATTGAACAAGGTGGTGTCAAAATCGACAGCGTTAAGATTGAAGACAAAGGCTTGCAGCTTCCTGCTGGTACGTATGTAATTCAGGTGGGTAAGCGCAAGTTCGCGCGAGTCACGCTAGTAGGGGTATAGCTCTTGCCTTTGGGCGAGACCCTGCTAGGCGCAGTACACTATCTTCAACCAATTTTGCAGGCTCGCCAGGAACCTCTATGTTTGACCGTAAATTGACCCTTGATCGCGTTGACCCAGCCGTTTGGGCTGCTACTCAGCAAGAAGACACTCGCCAAGAGCAGCACATCGAGCTGATCGCCTCTGAAAACTACGCCAGCCCGGCAGTGATGCAGGCGCAGGGCTCGCAGATGACGAACAAGTACGCAGAGGGCTATCCTGGCAAGCGTTATTACGGCGGTTGCGAGTATGTTGATATTGTTGAGCAACTCGCCATTGATCGTCTTAAAGTATTGTTTGGCGCTGAGGCGGCTAACGTTCAGCCTAACTCTGGTTCGCAGGCCAATCAGGCGGTGTATCTGGCGTTTTTAAAGCCTGGTGATTCTGTGTTGGGGATGAGTTTGGC
>CANKOW010000241.1 GCA_947484295.1 Alcaligenaceae bacterium
ATCACCTGCCCCACCACTTGCGAAGCCGCACGCGCAGTCATCAGCACACGACCACCTGCCGCTTGAATCGAACCCGTGTTGTCGACAACCGCTTTGCCATCTGTTGGCGTTACATCAACAGGGGCTGTCACCACAAACGCCAAGGTGTTGTCACCGCTCAGATCAAGCGTAAACGCTTTAGCACCACCCAACACCACTTGCCCTAGGTTGGCTTCGATGTAGCCTTCGTTGCGCACCGCTTCGCCCGCCAGCACGGCATAGCCACCTTCGGCCACGATAATACTGCCTTGATTCACAACGCTTGCACCCGGCACACCGCCGTCAGTGAACGCGTAATTGCCAGCCATAAACTGTTGATCAGTCAGCGAACGTGTGGTGGCCAAAAAGCTACCTGTGGCAACTTGACCGCCGGGTGCGATCAACACACCATTTGGATTCAGCACCCATACTTGGCCATTGGCCTGCAGTGCCCCTTGAATGACAGAGGCTTGTGTACCTGTGACGCGATTCAATGCAATCGACGAAGCTGAGGGCTGCACAAAGCGCACCGTCGAGCCACTGCCAATTGAAAAATTGCTCCAATTAACCACCGCTTTATTTGAAGTTTGCTTAATAGTGGTTTGCGCGGCAGACTGGGCGATCGTGGCAGAGCCTGCAGAGACTGTGCCGCCGCTGGGGCCAACGGCATATACAGGTACCGCACCCAGACAGCCAAATAGCGCAAGCATACGAAAGCGCATCAACTCGCTAAGCGTGACTTGCAGACACAGCAATAAGGTAGAGATCACTAGTTTCAACAAAGAGGCTCACGACTCAGCGAAACACACAATACATTTTGGATTGTGTTAAGTTTGCTTGATGAACCTGTTGCACAATCGTGAAACCGGCACCAAACCTCACTAAAGAGGTACATCGTGCATTTATGCGCTTGGCTTTGCACTTTTTGTCGAAGAGCGAGCAATAAAAGTATTCAAAAAAACAATTCAATCTTTCACGATTTAGCTGATTAAGATCACAAGCGACACGAACATTAACGCGCAACACTCGCTAAGCCCGGGCACACCCTTTTTGCAGTCTGCGCAGTTACCTTCACTACATCTTCCACCGAGCACCCACGCAGTTCAGCAAGCGTCTGCGCAATCTGCAACACCTCATGAGGTTCGTTGCGAGCCCCCTTCTCCAACCAGGCAGGTGAAATATCCGGCGCATCGGTCTCAAGTACTAAGGCGCTTAACTCAAGCTCTGTCGCCAAGCGCCTAATCTGCAACGCACGATCAAATGTCAGCGCACCACCGATACCCAAAGCAAAGCCTAGCTCAACAAACTGCTGCGCCTGTTGCATACTGCCATTAAAGGCATGTGCAATCCCGCCACGCACACGATGGCGTCTCAAGTATTTCAATAAGGTGTCTTGCGAACGTCGCACATGCAACAGCACCGGCAAATCAAATTCAAGCGCGAGCTTTAACTGTGCTTCGTAAAATAATTCTTGCTTAGCGCGTGGCTCGCCTGACGAAATTTCAGGGATAAAAAAATCGAGTCCGATTTCACCCACCGCAATTAACTTTGGATCAGCACGGTGTTGCAGCAACGCTTCTCGCAGTTGCTCTAAGGCTTCTGGGGCAGCGCGCTCAACATACATTGGGTGAATACCGAGCGCATAAAACCCTTGAGCAAAAGAGTGGGCTAAAAGACGTACACGATCGAAGTTAGCCACTTCAACTGCTGGGATGACAATGGCTTGTACGCCAGCAGCTTGGGCGCGTGCAATCACCTGCTCGCGATCGTGGTCGAACTCTGCTGCGTCTAAATGACAGTGCGTGTCAAACAGCATCGTGTCAAGACGCATCCACCAAGCGCCCAGCCTCCATGTAGAGGCGGCGATCGGCTAAGGCAGCAAGCTCTTGATCGTGGGTCACAATCAAAAAGGCGGTCTTTGCCTCGGCGTTCACTTGCTTGAGTAAGCGAAACATTTGCTGTGCGGTGTGGCGGTCAAGATTACCTGTGGGCTCATCGGTCAACACGCACGCAGGCTTTGCCACCAACGCTCGCGCCAGGGCCACGCGCTGGCGTTCGCCACCCGATAACTGACCCGGAAAATGCTGCACCCTTGCCTGTAGGCCTACGAGCTCAAGCACTTTTTGCGCCTCAGAACGGGCATGCTCGCGCGACTCGCGTCGCACAATCAAGGGCATCGCCACATTATCTAAGGCCGAAAACTCAGGCAGTAAATGATGAAACTGATACACAAAGCCCAAGGCATGATTGCGTAAACGGCTGCGTTGGGCTTCAGATAAGCCGTCAGTGGCTTGCCCAGTAACCGTGATCGAGCCCGAGCTTGGCAAATCTAACAAACCCAACGCATGCAACAGCGTGCTTTTGCCAGAACCCGAAGCCCCCACCACCGCTACCATCTCACCGCGTGCGATCGCGATACTGACATCCACTAATACATCTATGCGGTTTACACCGTCGTCATAGTGTTTGGATAAGTGCGAGGCTTGCAAGGCAAAATCAGTCATGGCGCAAGACCTCTGCGGGTTGCAAACGCGAGGCCCGCCAGCTTGGATATAGCGTGGCTAACAACGACATGATCAACGAGGTGATGCCAATACTGGTGATGTCAGACAGGCGTGGATCAGAGGGCAAGGTGTTGATGAAATAGATTTCTCGCGGTAAGAACTGGGCACCGATCATGCGCTCGATAGCAGGCACGATCACATCAATATTCAGTGCGAGCGCCGAACCACCCACCACCCCTAACAGCGTGCCGATCACACCAATCAAGGCACCTTGCACCAAAAATATTCGGGCAATTTCACTAGGCGTTGAACCAAAGCTGCGCAAAATCGCAATGTCAGATTGTTTGTCTTTAACCGCCATCACAAGTGATGACAACAGGTTGAAGGCTGCAACCGCCACAATTAAAGCCAAAATCAAAAACATCATGCGTTTTTCTGTTTGCACGGCAGCAAACCACGTGCGGTTATTGCGAGACCAGTCTGCCACGGCCACGGTAGCCGGCAACAAGGGCACTAACTCTTGTGCAATTTGAGGGGCACGATGCATGTCGTTAACGCGTAACCGCACACCCGCCATAGCGCTATCGCGAAACAGTTTGGCTGCATCGGTCACATCCACGAACGCTAAAGACGAGTCGTATTCATAGTGACCCGAGCGAAACGTACCTACCAGGGTGAACTGACGCATCCGCGGTGAAAAGCCTGCGGGGCTGATGTTGGCAGAGGGCGCAAGCATCATGATGGTTTGACCAATGCGCACATTTAAAACGTCGGCTAAATCTTGCCCTAGCACAATGCCAAATTCGCCAGCCTTTAGATCCGTTAAGCGGCCGCGCACCATTTGGCTTCCAACCTGTGACACGTCTTTTTCAGTCACTGGGTCAATGCCGCGCACTTGTACGCCACGCAACTCTTGACCCCGCATCAACATGCCCTGCGCCGATACAAAGGGTGCGCCCGCCAGGACAACAGGTGAATTTTTGGCTGCCGCAATCAGCTCAGGGGCTTGGCTCAAGGTGAACTCAGCATCAACCCCTGGCGCAAAGATTTCAATATGCGGCAGCACTGACAACATGCGATCACGCACATCTTTTTGAAAACCGTTCATCACCGACAGCACCACGATCAGGGCGGCCACACCCAAGGCAATGCCTGCCATCGAAGTTGCTGCCACAAACGAGACAAAGCGATCGCGTCGGCCTTTGCGACCGCGCAAGCTGCTGAGACCCGCATAACGGGCGCCAATCCACAATTCGTAAGGTAGTTTGAACACAGCGGCATTATTACATCAAACCTGCGGCGAACCGCGCGGCATCCCACTACAATCCGGCTATGCATCTTTTGATTCCTGGGGCACTGCCCTCTTCTAATATTGCCAAAGACCTGATTCCACAGGTTGAGCAGCATTGCCCTGCCCTTGTCGAACGTCTAAAAACGTTGGTCGCGACGGTTCAAGAACTTACGCCCGAGCACACGGGCTGCACGCCCTTTGAAGCCGTCAGGCTGCAACAGCTAGGCTACACCCCGCTTGCGGGTACGAATCTGGGCGCGGGGCTGGCCTCGCTGCACGCAGGGGTCAAAAACCCCTCTGAAACCGTCTGGTTGGCCGAATTAAGCACCATTACAGTCGGGCGCGAAGGCGCAACCATTGCCCATCCAGCCTCGTTTGAGGTCACCGCTGCCGAGGCTGATGCCTTATTTGATGCAGTGTCGGGGCTCTGGGCCGACCGCGCGATCTCGGCCTTGCCAATTAACGCCAGGCAATGGCGGATCTGGCTTGACCCAAGTGCGAACACCCGGTCGCTCACGCCCGCCGCGATGGCTGAAATGCGGCTATCGGATTGGTGGCCCCAAGAAGATAGCCTGCGCGAGTGGCGCCGTCTATTGAATGAAATTCAAATGGTGTGGCACGAACACCCCGTTAATCTGGCTCGCGCTGAGCGCGGTGAGCTGGCAATCAACAGTTTGTGGCTATTTGGTGGGGCAAAAGGTTGGTCGCCGACACAAGTGGCGGTGCAACCAACACGTCAGGCTCAAGCGCAGACCTCCCAACAGATAAAGCAACAGAGACAAGCTCAAATTGAGGTGACTTCGCGAACTCCCTCGCAAACACCCTTCGGCAGTCTGGCATCGGCTCTAACTTACGAAGGCCTGCACACACCCTACCTGCAAGGCGACTGGGCCGCATGGATTGCTGCGCTACCCGCCTTGTCTGCATACCTCGGCACGATCGACCCCGACACCACCCTGACCTTAACCGGCCAACAACGTGCCGTCGTCTTGACCCTCGCACGCAAACGCTGGTGGCACGTCCTAATTGCTCCACGCCCACAACTCTGGAACACCTGGTGGAATCTCCCAAGCTAACGATCCGACGCGTTGATTTGACGACCAGCCAACGGCTTGAGGCTTCGGGGGTGCACCCGCTGCTGGCCAGGCTTTGGGCGGCTCGAGGCATTACCCAAACCAAAGACGTGCAGCTTGAGTGGCCGGCCATGTTGGCCCCAACGACCCTCACCCACGCCGAGCATGCGGCCAAACTGCTAGCCGATGCGATCGCAGCGAAT
>CANKOW010000242.1 GCA_947484295.1 Alcaligenaceae bacterium
CGGCAAGCCTTATTGCCAGACGTGCCCACGCTCGCCGAACTTGGGTTGACGGGCTTTGACGACCTGCCCTATTACGGCATCTTTGCACCTGCAGGCACACCACAGCAAGTGACGGCACGCTATGCCGCGGCTATCGAAAAAGTGTTGCAACAACCGCAGCTACGCGAACGTCTGCAAGGCCTAGGTCTAACGGTTGAATTCATGTCCTCGCTTGCGTTAGCCGAGCGCGAGCGCACCTACTCACAAAGCTGGGCCCGCTTGATTCAAAGCAACGGCTTTGTGCCGCAGTAATTTGTTTTTTATAACGCAAACAGAATCATCGCCTCAACGCTGCATCTTCTGAACCACCTATACTCATGTCAACGTTAGCGCTAGCGCCTCGAGTCAACCGACAGCTCTTACATGCAATCGGTGACACACTTGATGGCGTTAAGACAGCCATCTGCGTCTTTGATGATAAAGACCGAACCGTCTTCTGGAACCGTTCTTTTTTAGAGTTGTTTCCAGAGCACATTGGTAAGGTGTACGAGGGTGAGCCCTACCGCGAAAATTTACATCGGTTTTATCTGGCTCGTCTAAGCGCCGCTGATTTGCCTAATATTGAGCAATTCATCTCAATGGGCATTGACCGGCATCACGCACAGATGCGTCCCTACAGCTTTGATCACCGCGATCAGCGTGTGCTTGTGTCGTCAATGCCGCTTCCAAGTGGCCAGCGCGTACGCATATGGAACGCCGAGAAACGTATCCGCAGCGCACTGCCCGTCCAAGCGCTAGTCACAAAATCAGTGGTTTCAGACGAAACGGCAGCACTGCTTGATCGCTTGCCCGATGGCGTTATGATCTGCGAACACGATGGAAGGCTAAAGTGGGTGAATCAGGCCTTTGTTGATATTTATGGATGTCGCGACAAACAAACATGCCTGAACCTCTCGTTTTTTTATGTGTACGAGCAAGCATGGCAACGAGAGCACAGTCACGAGACGCAAACACGAAAGACACCGCAATCTGAATTGATCGAACATTTCAATTTTTCGGGTACGCCCTTTGACATCTCTTTGCCTGGAAAGCGCACGATACGTGTGATTACCTCAAAAACAGTGCATCAAGACACCATCTACACACACGTGGACGTCTCTGAACTTGAACTGCAAAAATCCTTGTTACTGCAGGCGCAAAGCCAGTTGCTCGACCTCGCGCATCAAAAATCGGAGTATCTCGAAGAGCAAATGTTGTCTACGCTGAACGCCATCGCACTCGCGCGAGACAATGAGACCGGACAGCACATCATACGCACGCAACGTTATGTCAAAACACTTGCGCTTCGCCTGCGCTCTTTAGGACATTATCTTGAAGAGCTAAGCGATGCTGACATCGACATCATGTTCAAGGCCGCACCCTTGCACGATATTGGCAAAGTCGGTATCCCTGACAACATTTTGTTGAAGCCCGGGCGCTTAACCGAGGATGAGTGGCAGGTCATGAAGACACATGCCCTTATCGGCGAAAATACACTCGCCGCAACCAAGCACGGCGAAGAACAGACCCAGCTTATTACCGTTGCAAAGAATATCGCTGGCGGACACCATGAGTGGTGGAATGGCGAAGGCTATCCAAGAGGATTACAAGGCGAAAAAAATCCACTTGAGGCCCGCATCATGGCATTAGCGGATGTATACGACGCCTTAGTATCTGCAAGAGTCTACAAAAAGAGTTGGTCCCACCAGAGCGCCGTTCAATTCATCATTGAGAAGAAAGAGATACAGTTCGATCCACTCGTCGTCGAGGCTTTTGTATTCGAGGCAGAGACATTCAATCAGATTGCGCAAGCGTTCAAAGACTGAAGCCTACTGGGATTGCGCACACAGTGAAGGTCTAAACGAGACCATTGCACAGAATCGCCTTGCTGAGTACAAAAAAAACTGACCCCTCAGGGTCAGTTTTTTTACTCACCTAACACTCAACTAGCTTTACTTAATCAGCACAGCTGGTGAGAGAGGGATTGAACCTGGTACTTTTGTCAGGGTCAACATCTGCGACAACATCACTAAGACTTGGTTGGTGTACGTCGCATTATGGTCATCTTTTGGCACAGAATAGGTCGTACCTTGATACGTCACGCTCATCATCGAATCGCCAGAAGCCGAACCTTTGTTCACAACAAACAAAGGCTTCGACTGCGCCAAAATTTGCTCTAAGGTCACGTTTTCACCTAGTTTTCCAGAATCAACAACTTTAATCATGCGTGCCTCTGGGCCGTTTTGGATGTTCACCAAGGCCCCCAAGAACTCAAACACGTTACGAACAGAGCGCATTTTGATGATCAACTTCACCTCTGGCTTGGACTTATCGAAAACACCGCTAGAAGCTTTGGAGTTCTTGCAGTACGCTGACTGTGCAACCCTAAACGACAACTGCTCATCTGCTGCCCTTTGCTCTAAGCAAATACGCGCTTCAGGCGGCATCATTCTCATGAGCTGAAAGCCATCACGTCCACCAGCCAGCTTCATAGGCACCAAAGCAGTCATCGGGATCATCTGCGCCGCAGCAACACCCTGCATGTTACGGTTAACAGTCTCTGCATCCATCGGTGCTGAAACAGGCATCATGGTTTGAGTCTGTTCGATTGAAATCCCTGCACGCACTAAGTTATACAACGTACGCTGAAATTCAATGAATTTTGGACTGTAAGGATCGTTGTAAAACTTGGCTACAGTTTTTCCTTGAGCATCTTGACCCTCAATCGACTCGATCGCAAGCGAAAACAAAACGTCACGAGTTGCAAGCTGAGAATTCAGTAAACTTGCCAGTGCACTCGGCTTTAGGTCACTCAGAAACGAAACCATAAAGCTCGAATTATCTAGCGATGACTGTGTGAAATTAAAGCTGTTATTCACCGCAAGCGATACACCAGCACTCACGCCCGAACCACCGGTTGGAGTAAAAAATCCTGCAAGTGATGACCCTGGCGCAACACCGTAAATTGAGGGACCCGCTTGTAACGAATTACTGATACCGCCAGAACCCATCACAGAAGGCATGTCCAAGAAACTGACAGGCATTGATTTCGACGAACGGACAATGTTTAACAGCACGTTGTCATTGGCGTACTGCTCGAGTACCTCACGGTAGGCCGAAGACATTTCACGAAAACTTGTCGAATTTGTCAGACCGGCACAACCCGTCAACACAGAAATAAATAAAAGCGGAACTAGCTTCAGCATCCTAAACATATACACCTCTCAAAAAATTGAATATTTTTGTTTGTAAGTAAAAAACACAAAAAGAATAAAAAACTTGTAATTAAAAGCCTTACTTCAAATTCCACCAACGCATAGGTTCATCTGTTTCTTCTTTGGGCCGAGCCTTAGCAGGTCTTAACCCCAACAAACCATAAAACACTAACAGCGGTGTCACCAAAGCTGCAAACAAAAGCACGCCAAAAAAGCCAAGCCGACAGTTCCGCCCATACACAGCAGTCGCCAAACATAAGCTAAAGTACACGGTTGCTACTTCCATATATTTCTCCTAAGAACTATCACTCGCCAATATTCTCGTTACGGTCACGTATTTATTTTGGTGCACTAGGTGGAGTGGCGCCTCCCGAAGGTGGACCACCCCGCCCCTGTCCAGCAGCGCCAGGTCCGGGGCCACCAGGCCCAGGCCCACCTGCCCCAGGTCCGCCTGGCCCACCGGCGCCGGGCCCAACCGATACGGGCGCTGCCGAGGCCTGTGCGGCTGGGCTCGCTGAATCGCCGCTTAACACGATCGGCAAGCCATTAGGCGAAGAACCAAAAATCACAACTTTTGCGTTGTTAGACTCGGCCAGTTTAAGAGTCGCCTCAATCCCGCGAATCTTTAGATAGTTGTCGGTCAAACCTGCATTCACAATGTCTTGATATTTTTTGATACCGCCAGCCTCTATCTCTTTGCGCTCTGCCTCTAAGCGGGCAGCCTGCACCTTGAACACAAAGGCCTCAGCAGCCTGCGACTCAGCAATCTTGCTACGAATAGCAGCCTGAATCTCTGCGGGAAACTCCATCGACTCAAGCTGCACTGCAGAAATTCGCAGTAACCGAACGTAGTCCAAGCCAGGAGGCCCGAGTTTTTCTAAAATCACTTGATCAGACATGATCGCAATTTCGTTTACAACTCTTTCGAGTTGTTTCGTGAACGCCTCTTGGGACGTCAGCTCTGCAAACATGATCCGCGTTTTACCGGTCACCTCAGGCAAAACAACTTTAGTCACGAAGTCAGGTCCTACAAACTTATGCAGCAGGGGCAACGCATATTTATTAATCTGGAATTGAAAAGAGACCTTGATATCTGACCTCAGTTGATCCTTTGTCAGGACCTCCATTTCAATTTGTTTCATCATCACGCGAGCATCGTACTGAGTGATTGTATTCAACGGAAACACAATATTGAGCCCTTCGCCCAAAACCTTATCCATCGCAATACCACCAAACAAAGGCCGATACAGCACGCCAACAAAGCCAGCTGGAATGATGATCACCACCCGTTGCCACAAGACCACGACGCCAATGGACAAAATAATGACCGAAAATGTCAGCGTAATAAAATTTGATGAAATCCAGCCCGCCAAGGTACGCACGACCCAGATCAGTGGAAAAAAGATAAAACTTAATACTCGCTTACAGGCAGTTAAAAATCGGCTTAGCATAATTTAATCTTTATGTTTTGCGTGAATGGACATACCGCTTTTCATGTAGATGACCTGATCCGCTAACTCGTAGTATTGATCATCATGCGTAATTGCGATCACCGTCTTTCCGAGCTCGCGTAACTTAGGAATAATATGTTCATAAAATTCTTGTCTAAACTCAGGATCCTGATCGGCGGCCCACTCGTCTAGCACAATGATTTTTTTCTTCTCAAGCAGGGCGACCAACAAGGCCAACCGCTTGCGTTGTCCCGTTGAGAAATTTAGATCAGAGAACACGCCATCATCAATCGAGACCTTGTGTTGCATCTGAAAGAGTTCAAGCAGGCCATTCAGCTCTGACTCATCGGTGGCGGGTAATCCGTATAACTTTTTAAATAAATA
>CANKOW010000243.1 GCA_947484295.1 Alcaligenaceae bacterium
GTCCCACCCCTTCCCATCCCGAACAGGACCGTGAAACACCTTAGCGCCGATGATAGTGGATGTACATCTGTGAAAGTAGGACATCGTCAGGCTCTTATACCCCAAACCCCCAAGTGTCATAAGCACTTGGGGGTTTGTCTTTGGGCGAACGCTATACCGACGCGCTGCAATGGCGGTCGAGAGAATAAGCCGACTCAGACAAAATTTTTATTCAAGTCGTCTCTATAAGATGCCTGCCTGCTTTAAAAGCTGTGCGGTTTCGAAAAGGGGTAATCCCATCACGCCGGTGTAACTTCCGTCGAGCTGACGAATATATTGCGCCGCTAAGCCCTGAATCCCGTAAGCGCCTGCCTTACCGAAGGGTTCTTTGCTCGCGATGTATTGTTCGATATCGTGCGCAGACAGTGCAGCAAACGTGACTTTCGAGCTCGAAATCGCAGTCAAACGCTCTTTGCCGCGACAAAGTACAACTGCGGTATGAACTAGATGTGTTTGGTTTGATAGCAAAGAGAGCGTTTTCCTTGCATCCTCTCGATCAATCGGTTTGCCCAGTACGCGATCACCTAACGCGACTGTTGTGTCAGCGGTCAGAGCGTACAAGTTTTGATCGAGACCTCGCTGATTGTCATTGAGACCTTGCAGACTGTCATTGATGGCTTGCTTATTATCGGGATGCCACGCGTTTTTGCTTAACCACTCAACACACCGATCTGCTTTGTCGCGTGCGGTGCGCTGCACATAGGCCAACGGGCTTTCGTTTCGATGTCTGGGCTCATCTTCACCCGGCATAGCTGGCACGGTTAGGACAAAGTGATGAACACCAAGCTGTGTCAAGAGCTCGCTTCGACGGGGGCTGGCAGAGGCAAGATAAAGCTGTAGAGCCATTTAAATATATATCCGGTATATTTTTTAGTGATCAGGCGCAACGCCAAAGGTGTCCAGATTCTTTTTAGTCATCAGGCGCAGCACTAAAGGTGTCCAGATTCTTTTTAGTCATCAGGCGCAGCACTAAAGGTGTCCAGATTCGTTTTAGTCATCAGGCGCAACACTAAAGGTGTTCAGATTCGATGATAAGGGTGATTGACCAAAATCGACCAGGCTCGATACAGTTGCTCGATCAGAACGACGCGCACAAGCGGGTGCGGCATCGTCATGGACGACAGGCGGATCAAGCCAGAACAAGAGGCCTTGAGCTCAGTATCCAAGCCGTCTGGCCCACCAATCAAGATTGCAATGGGCTGACTATTGTTTTGCCAGCCTTCCACCACTTGCGAAAATTTTTCGGTTGAGAGATCTTTGCCGTGTTCGTCTAAGGCGACTCGAACAGCACATTCTGGGATGGCGCCTTGCATGCGTTTGGCCTCGGCAGCCATCATTTGCGCTGCGGTCTTGCCGCTGGTTCTTGGCTCGGGTTTTATTTCTTTGAGTTGCAATGACCAGTCGGCAGGTAACCGCTTCGCGTAATCATCCCAGGCGGTATCTACCCAGGATGGCATTTTGGCCCCAACAGCGATGATCGTTATTTTCATGGTCGCGGTGTGTGCGAAGCGCTAGCGGGTGAAATGCGCGTGGGCCGCGGCAGATACGAATCGAGCGTTATCGGTTTGAACGCGCAGGGCGCGATGAACGGCTCGCCGCGCGTCGGCCTTCGGGCTCGTCGCGTGTGCCCATTGGGTCGAAGGCGGTCTCACTTGAAGCCACGGCTGGGCGCGTCGACTCGGGTGACAGCTTTAACCGCACGGGCTTACCGCCCCAAACCTCTTCAAGGTTGTAATACGTGCGAATCGCGGGCTGCATAATGTGAATCACAATATCGCCGATATCGACCAAAACCCATTCGCCGGTGTCTTCACCCTCTGTTGCAATCACGGGGTTACCAATGCTGCGTGATTTATCGGCCACGCTATTGGCCAAAGCGCGGGTTTGGCGATTTGAGGTCGCCGAGGCGATCACTACTCGGTCAAACATGCTGGTCAGGTGCTCGGTATTAAAGACTTTGATGTCTTGTGCTTTGACGTCTTCGAGTGCATCGACCACTGCGCGTTGCAGTTTTTGAATATCCATCGTGTTGTTATTTCCTGTCAGGCTGAGTGGTGCCGGTAAAGGCTATGCTCGGTAATGTACTGGCCTACGGCCTCAGGAATGAGGTCGCAGGTTGAGTCGCCTCGAGCGATCCTCTGACGGATTTCGTTGGCAGAGACATCAAGTGGATCAAAAGGAAGATGCACGAGATGCCGATTGTTTTGTGTTAACCACGTCGCAAGCGCGGCGGGCGCTGCAACGTCAGAGCCGGGCCTCTGTGCTACAACAAGTTGAACTTTGCTTGCGATGATTGACCAATCGCGCCACGTACAAAAATTTTCAAGTTGATCGGCGCCAAGAATCCAAAAATACTCATGCTCTTTTGGTAACAGCGCCAGAGTCTCAACGGTATAGGTGGGGCCAGTTCGGTTAATTTCAATAGGATTGACGCGTAAGCCCTCAGTTTGGCCGACTGCCAGTTCAAGCATTGCTAAACGGTGTGTTGGGGAGGCGCCCAAGGGCGGGCGCTGCCAAGGTTGCCCGGCAGGGATCAATTGCACTTCATCGAGCGATAGTTCAGCAAGTGCGGTTTGAGCGAGCACCAAGTGCGCGCTATGCACAGGATCAAAGCTACCACCGAGTAAACCAATGCGCATCAGACCCAGTCTCGCGGGGTAAGGTATTGAGAAAGTGCCGCCTCAGGAGAGCCAGCTTGTGCTTGCCAGTTATAACGCCAGGCCGCCATAGGAGGCATCGAGAGCAAAATAGACTCGGTTCTGCCGCCTGACTGCAATCCAAAAAGCGTGCCGCGGTCAAATACTAGATTGAATTCTACATAACGTCCACGCCTATAGGCCTGAAAATCGCGTTCACGCTCGCCGAAGGGGTGCGAACGTCGTTTTTCAACCAAAGGAAGATAGGCGGGGATAAAGGCGTCGCCGACCGAACGCATCAGGGCGAAGGCTTGCTCAAAACCTGGCTCACTGAGATCGTCAAAAAAGATCCCGCCCACGCCGCGGGTTTCGTTACGGTGCTTCAGAAAAAAGTATTCGTCGCACCACTTTTTGTAGCGCGGATACGCACTATGGTCATGTGGGGCAAGTGCAGCTTGATTGACGCGATGAAAATGCCGAGCGTCGTCTTCAAACAGGTAATAAGGCGTGAGATCCATTCCGCCACCAAACCAAAAGACATCGGCTTGACCAGAACCCTCGGGCGCTTTTGCCACAAACATTCGAACATTTAAATGAGTGGTGGGGATATAGGGGTTGCGCGGGTGCAGCACCATCGATACGCCCATGGCCTCCCAGGGGCGACCGGCGACTTCAGGGCGATGCAACGTGGCCGATGGCGGGAGGGTTTTACCTTTAACGTGGCTAAACAATACGCCCGCACGCTCAAAGAGTTCAGCACCTTCAATTAACCGCGAAATGCCGCCACCACCTTCCGCACGCGTCCACGCATCGCTTAAAAATGGCTCGCCGCCCGCGCGTTCAAGCTCGGAGACGATGCTGGCTTGTAATCCCAAAAGGTAGGCGCGCACCGCAGCGATATTGTCGTCAGACACCATTATTTTTTTTCTAGTGCGCGCCAGCCAATATCGGTTCGATATTGAGCGCCGTCAAAGTTGATGGATTTAACCACGTCGTACGCACGTTGTTGCGTGGCCCGAACATTATCGGCTAGGGCCGTGACACACAACACGCGTCCCCCCGAGGTTTGTAACTCGCCGTTCTTGGCTACGGTGCCAGCATGAAACACCACACAATCAGGCTGGGCAGCAGGGATACCGCTGATTGCATCGCCCAAGCGGGGCGTTGCCGGATAATTTGCGCTCGCCATCACCACACCAAGAGCAGTGCGAGGATCCCACTCAACTTCAGCTTGATTCAGTGTGCCGGCAACGCCATGCTCAAAGATCTCAAGAAAATCACTACGTAGGCGCATCAAGATCGGTTGCGTTTCGGGATCACCCAAGCGACAGTTGAACTCAAGCACCTTGATCGGACGTGTGGCATCGTCACCATCGCCAATCATCAAGCCTGCATACAGAAAGCCAGTGAAAGGGATGCCGTCAGCTTTCATCCCCTCAATCGTTGGGGTGATGACTTCGCGCATGACGCGAGCATGGATGGCCGCACTCACCACAGGCGCGGGCGAGTATGCACCCATGCCGCCAGTGTTGGGCCCTTGATCTGCATCTTGCAAACGCTTGTGATCTTGGCTGGTGGCAAGTGGCAAAATATTTTTGCCATCGCACAAAATAATGAAGCTAGCCTCTTCGCCGAGCAGACATTCTTCAATGACAACGCGTGCCCCTGCTGCACCCAACGAACCATCACCCAGCATGGCGTCGACGGCATCGTGCGCCTCGCCAGAGGTGAGAGCCACAACAACCCCTTTGCCGGCGGCTAGGCCATCAGCCTTCACTACAATGGGTACACCTTGCGCCTCAATGTAGGCGTGCGCTGCAATGGGATCAGTAAAGGTTTGGTATGCCGCTGTAGGGATTTGATGGCGCACCATGAACACTTTGGCGAAGTCTTTTGAGCTTTCAAGTTGTGCTGCAGCTTGCGTGGGCCCAAATATCTTTAAGCCTTGCGCTCGAAACGTATCCACAACGCCTAGCGCGAGCGGCGCTTCGGGGCCGACTACGGTTAACGTTATACCTTCTTTTTTAACAAAGTCAGCCAAGGCAGCAGGGTCGCTCAGCGCGACGTTTGTGCTGCGCGCCATCGTTGCGGTACCACCATTGCCAGGTGCAACAAAAACGTGCGCTACGCGTGGCGATTGCAAGAGCCTCCAGGCCAGGGCGTGCTCGCGGCCACCAGAACCAATGACTAACAGTTTCATTTGGATTAGCCCTGCTCGTCCATCGAGGCGTTGGTGTAAACCTCTTGCACGTCGTCTAAACTTTCTAGCGCATCTAAGAGCTTTTGCATTTTGATTGCGTCGTCACCCGCTAGCTCAGTTTCGGTATTTGGTTTCATCACGATGTCAGCCATTTCAGGGGTCAGGCCCGCCTTTTCA
>CANKOW010000244.1 GCA_947484295.1 Alcaligenaceae bacterium
CGTCGTGCGCATGGTCATGGCCGTGACTGTGGCCTGAAACTTGATCTGGTGTAACGCTGCTCATAGTTGACTCCTATCCTGCTTTTACGGTAACTGCACACCAGGTGCAGTCATCAGCCTGTCTAATCGTATATGTCGAAACTTAACGTGCGGACTTGACGTCGGCCGGCGAAATAACTGGGTCTTGACCTTTTCCGGCATTGCTCCAGGCGGCACGCGTATAGGTGATCACCGAGGCGATTTCAACGTCATTTAACTGGCCACCAAACGCTGCCATTGCCGTGCCTTGCCGACCTTTTAGCAAAATCTGTATATTTTCGGCTTTGGGGCCGAGCACGAGTTTGCTGCCATCTAGCGCGGGGAAAGCACCCACAACGCCTTTGCCGCTACCCTGATGGCATGCCACGCAGTTGGCGGCATAGACTTTTTCGCCACGGGCGATCAAATCGGCTACCGACCATTCTTTACTTGGGTCATCTGCCGCTGCTGCCAGTAATTTTTTCTGCTCGGCAGACCAGGTGGCGTAATCTTGCTCTGACACGACTTTCACGACGATTGGCATGAAGGCGTGGTCTTTGCCGCAAAGCTCGGTACATTGGCCACGAAACTCACCAACTTTTTCGGCGCGAAACCAGACGCTTCGAATGAACCCAGGAATCGCGTCTTGTTTGACTGCCAAGTCGGGCACCATCCAAGAGTGAATCACGTCACCGCCTGTGACAGAGATACGGATTTTTTTACCTATTGGCACCACTAGCGGGTTATCGACTTCCATCAGGTAAAGTGGGCCGCGAGGCTCTTTACCTTCGATTTGAGCGCGCGGGGTGGCGAGATTTGATAAAAACTTGACGCCAGCAGCGGGGCCGTCGATGTATTCGTAACCCCATTTCCATTGATATCCCGTGACTTTAACGGTGAGATCTGCGCCGCTGGTGTCTTTCATGGCCACCACGGTTCGCGTGGCAGGTAGTGCCATGGCGATCACGATCACGAAAGGGATGACCGTCCAGGCAACTTCAACGCCCAAATGCTCGTGAAAAGTGGCTGCTTTAGCGCCACGTGACTTGCGATGCGCCCAGATCGAATAAAACATGACACCGAACACGGCGACAAAGATCACCAAGCACACAATCAGCATAAACCAATGCAGCCAAGCCACATCTCTGGCGATTTGGGTGACACCTTCGGACAAATTAAGCTGGTTAACGCGAGGACCGCCCGGCATATCTTTAACTTGTGCGCTGACTACCCCACACCAAAACATGGCACAGGCGCCCAGTAACCCTCTGACCTTCTTCATGCTAAACCCCGAATACGCTACGCCTTAGGACCATCACCATAACCATAACCATAACCATAACCATAACCACATGGATTGAATGGAGATTGAGCACTGCTGACGCAAAATTATTGGATCGCTGAGCCCCGACGATGTACTGCCCACGCCCAACGCGAATCATTCACAAAAAGGTATTCGTCAATGAACCTCTAGAATTATAGCGTGGCTGAGAAGGGCGCGCTGTCTTACAATCGGCTCACACAATAAGCCCCTGACGAACCTATGCATTCACCAAGAATTTCTTTAGATCGTGGCAGTCTCCGCCAGCTGCTCAGCGCTTTACTGAGCCGAGCTAGTCAACCCGTGCAGATCGACTCAGTTCCGTTGTTTATTGCAGATAGCCGCTGCGGCTGGCTGTTTTCAAGAGCCGCTCAGGCACTGATCGGGCTCGACGGCGTCGAGGTTTCGCAGGGCTATGCCCGTATCGGTCGGTCGGTAAGCACCGGCTCCGAGCTAAATGCGCTCTTAGCGAAGGTGGCGATCACGCTGCGCCAGGCTGGTTGTGCGCCTGGCTGGCGCAACGAGTTATTAGACGTGTGGCCCGAGCAAGCAGACGACCCCGCTCGGCCTCTGAGCCGCAAGCCTCTCGGGGCGATTGAGCGAGGCGTAGTGCGGCCCTTGGGCCTGCTTACCAAGGCCGTTCACCTCAGCGGTTGGTCACCAGACGGGCGGTTATGGGTTGCCCGACGCGCGCTGACGAAAGCGACCGACCCCGGCATGTGGGACACCTTGGTGGGTGGGCTGATTTCGAGCCAAGAGGATGTTCAGGTTGGACTGGTACGCGAAGCGGACGAAGAGGCCGGTCTTGAGCCGGAAGATATTGCCGGACGCACGCCGCTCAGAACAATCGCCCGCATGTTGAGGCAAGTGCCTGAGGGTTATCAGGCCGAAGACGTGTTGACCTGTGAGTGTGTCTTGCCCCCGCATGTGACGCCTAAAAATCGCGATGGCGAAGTCATGGAGATTCAATTAATTGCACCGTCGACCATTTTTAATATGCTGATCCAGGGCGCCTTTACCCTCGAGGCCTCGATTGTGATCGCCGAAGACCTGCTGCAACGTGCGACACCCGCGCCTATTTAGACTGATAATCACGCCAAACTTGTATCGCGCGCATACGCTGTTTCGCCACGCGTTCAATTTTTTCTTTGAGCACCGCATTGCGCGCCAGCAGATCGTTAAAGCTTTTCGCAGGAAGACACAGCACTTTGGTGTACCCCAGCGAGCGCACCTCGAATCCCTCGATTTTTTCAGTGCTTAGCAGCGCGAGTTCACCAAAAAATTCGCCTGAGCCAAGCTCTGCGTGCGTGCCGTCAGGCAACAACACCGCGACGGCCCCCGAGGCAACAATATATAGGCCGAAGGGAGGTAGCTGTTCTCCCCAAATCAGCTGGTTTGGTAAAAAAAGCCTTGGAGTCAACATCTTTGTGACTTCACCCACCGCTTGGGCAGGCAAGTCCGATAACAGCGGCACCCGAGCAACCAAAGCCCCGGCACTCATCTCAATGTCCAGCGGCTGAACGTGTTCGAGATACCCCCAGCGCTCGTCCGCTTTTTCAAGCAAATCAGCGTACACCTCGCCGCTGACAAGCGACTGCTCGAACATCTCCGCATATTTTTCGCGCTCCAAGCCTCTTGCGATCCGCCCAAGATAGCGCTCTTGCAACCACAACGAATAACTTGGATACTGAAGCTCGAGAGCATGCAAGGCCTCGCGCACCAGCTCAAGGCGCTGGCGATGCGCCTGAGCTACTTGCGCGGTCGCATCGGCCCCAATAATTTCTGGCAATTTGGTTTCAGCAAATTCAAGCAGCTGTTGCCCCACCGAACGCATCGACATCAAGGCGATAAAACGCTGACTCAATTCGTAAGCCAACCAACGTTGCACGCCAAAGCGCTCGTGCACGCGCAAGGCCTGGCGAAACCGGCGCGGGTAACGCAGCGCACGCGCCACCGCGGTGCGAAACCCCTTGAGGCCAGAGGCGCGTACAAGGTCTTCGAGGCGCTCGGCTCGACCCAACAGTTTTTCGGCCAGACGCCGATCGATAATGTCGTGTTTAAGCACATTGAAGTAGCGTTCAAATTCACGCCGCGCCAAAATTAACAGGCCCAATTCAATCTTTTCGTTTTCTGAAAAATCCGCGAGTTGCGCCTCGCTGGCATGCAACAACGCCTGATCAAACACCTTGTGCACCCGCGCATGTGCACTTTCAGGCACCGCTTCGTTTTTTGCAATTTGATCAGTTTCTTGTTGGATCAGCGTGGTGGTGACGATAACTGCTTGATTGCGCAACGCACGCTCTTTTGCTGTGAGTGCGTTGAGCCCCAAAAGCTTGATCAGCGGCTGTAACGTCAAGCCGTTTAAAAATAGCGTCGCCAATACAAATCCGGTCGCAGAGATCGCGATAAAGCTACGGGCTTCCTCGGGCAAGCTGCGATGTTCTGTCACTGCTAGCGCAAGGGCCAACGACACCGCCCCGCGTAAGCCACCCCACCAAATTACGGCCCGATAACTCGGACTCACGCGTGTGGCAATACGCAACAAGGACATCAGTGGCAATAATCCAAAAACAACGACTGCACGTGCAAAAAGCGTGGCGCCAAAAACCAAGGCTACGTAAAACAAATTGATCCAAGTCGCCTGCTCGGTCATTTTCGGCACGAGCATCGCTGCTAGTAAAAAGATCAACGAATTCGCCCAAAAACCAAATTGATGCCACGATTGAGATAAATTTTCAAAGGTTAGTGGCGCCATACGCGTACGCCCTGTAGAGCCCACCACCAAGCCCGCAACGACCGTTGAAACTACGCCTGACACATGCAGATAATGTTCTGCAACGTAGTAGGCAAAATAGGCGAGCGAGAGTGTGAGTGAAATTTCTGCGGCGGGCCAGCCTCTCAGCCAGACGAAGGACAAGCAAGTCAGGCGGCCAAGCAAAAAACCGGTTACGGCTCCGCCCAAGAACGTCTTTAAAAATGCTGGTAACAGCATTGTCGACACACCCTCACCCGGCAGTGAAACAAGCGCGAGCATAAAGGTGTAGACCGCGATCGCGGCGGCATCATTGAGCAGGCTTTCGCCCTCAACTAGTGTCGAGAGCCGGGTCGGCGCGCCAACCTCTTTGAAGATACCCACCACAGCTGCCGGATCAGTGGTGGCAACGATTGCGCCCAAAATTAAACAGATCACCAGGCTAAAGCCTGTGAAATGTGCCAGCACGAGCCCAACGCAGGCCGTGCTGACGAAGACCGCGACGATGGCGAGTAAGAGAATAGGGCCGAGGTCGTCGATCAGGCGTCGTACATTCATCGCTAAAGCTGTTTCAAACAACAGCACCGGCAAGAAGACAATTAAAAAAGTTTCTGACGATATTTCGAAGTGATTAAATAGGCTTAAAAATTCGCCTAATCCCAGTGGTACAAGTGAGTGGTATTGACCCGACAGGCCGATTGCACAACCAACGATCGCCAACAGCACCGCATAGGGCAGCTTGAGTCGCCCAGCGAGTGGGGGCATAAAACAGATCAGTGCCAAGAGCCCAGCGAATCCGAAGACGACCTCGCCGGTACTCAATTTTTAGCTCAGATGGGCGCGCATTTTTTTCATGGCTGCAGCTTCGATCTGGCGGATACGCTCGGCAGAGACGCCAAACTCAGCCGCTAAGTCATGCAGTGTAGCCCCGCCATCGTCTTGTAACCAGCGC
>CANKOW010000245.1 GCA_947484295.1 Alcaligenaceae bacterium
CATTTCTTTAAGCTAACAATAGTGAATGAGTTTTTATTTTTTATTTTTTGACAGATTGAGCCACACCATGACAAGTCCTATCAATACCATCATTGAACAGCGTATTTCAGCCAACCTGTTTGACCCCACCAAAGCGCTCAGCGCAACACAAATTAAAGAACTCGTGCGTCTGGCCACCTGTGCCCCCACTGCGTTTAATTTTCAAAACTGGAAGTTCATCGCTGTAGAGTCTATAGAGGCTAAAGAGCGCTTGAAGGCCGTTTCGTATGGTCAGCAAAAAATCGTTGATGCTGCAGTGACGTTTATTGTCTGCGGCACGCTCGAGGCGCACAAAACGCTGGCCAAGGCTTTAAAGCCCTCGGTCGATGCGGGTGTGCTTGATCAAGCCATGTGCGATAGCTGGGTTGCTATGGCTGCCGGTGGTCATGAAAATAATCCAGAGCGTCAACGCGACGAGGCGATTCGTTCTGCCTCGATGGGCGCAATGACGCTAATGTTAGCGGCACAAGGGATGGGCCTGGTCACTGGCCCCATGATTGGGTTTGTGCCCGCAGATGTTTCGCGCGAATTTAAACTCACTGAGAACGACATCCCGGCAATGCTTGTTGCAGTTGGCTATGCAGCACCTGGCAACTGGCCACAAAAGCCTCGCTTGCCAGTTGATGACGTGCTGACGATTGTTTAACAGCTGGCACTAAAGTCCTCCCTCTTGGGGGAGGACCTCAAGGCGAATAGGCACTCAAAGTGCCTTGCACCTTGAAAAAAATAAGCCTACAGTCGACAAAAAACTTGCGCACCAAGTGCTAATTCAGCAATCCCAAACGCTTGGCGAGTGCAACGGTATGTTCGGCCTCGGTAATAAACGGGCCGTCAATCAGGCGGCCGTCAACGACAAAAGCGCCAACGCCTTCTGCTAACTTTTTGCGCGTTTCTTCAAGCACTCTTACTGCGTGGGCAATCGCGGCATCACTGGGGCGAAACACTTCATTTGCCAAGGCGATCTGCGTGGGATGAATACAGCTTTTTCCTGCAAAACCTAGCCGCTGTGCGGCTTGCGCATCAAGCTTAAATGCCTCTGGATTTTTAATATCAACAAAAGCGCCATCATACGCATGAATGCCAGCCTCACCGGCAGCAAAACGCACCGCGACACGTACGGCCTGTAAAGCCGAGGGCTCGCACGACACAATACCTAGCGGCGCGAACAAATCACCAAACCCGATCTGCAACCCCACAACACGTGGGTGCGCACAAGCCAGTTCTGCAGCGCGGCGCAGGCCCTTAGGTGACTCGATATTGACCAGAATGCCGATTGGCCGCGCTAGCCCGCGTGCCTTCTCAAGCCGCTCAAGCTCTGCAGCAACAGCACGAACGGTGTCAGGATCTTCGACCATCGGTATATTGACGATATGTAAGCCCGCAGAGACGATCGACTCAAGATCTGCTGCAAAATGAGGGGTGTCAATCGCATTAATTCGAACCACAATCAGTTTATGATGAGCAGAAAAATCTTGCTTAAACAGTGTTTGTAAAGCTGTACGGGCCGCGGGCTTGCTGCTTTCTTCGACTGCATCTTCAAGGTCAAAAGAAATAGCATCGGCAGCACTCACCAAAGCTTTTGCAAACAATTCAGGCCGTGAGGCTGGTACAAATAATTTACTGCGCATACATCGATCCTTTTAGATCATCATCAACATTAAGTTTATAACAGCGGCGGCACCGTTAGGGCTTGCCTCACAGGATTGCACAACATGAGTCGATACGAATTAAAAGCAGAAGTCACTGGATCAATCTGGAAGATTGAAACTACGATCGGTCAAGCACTTGAGCAAGAGCACACCGTACTTATTATTGAATCAATGAAAATGGAAATCCCCTTAGTCGCTGAAGACGGTGGCACCCTTGTTGAACTTTGCGTCAACGAGGGCGACTCGGTCAGCGAGGGGCAAGTGCTAGCCATTATTGAGCGCTGACATCTGCAACGCGTCTAACTCCACAGCAATCCGAAACAGCGTCGTCGCACTTTATACTGCCAAAGCTCAGTTTTATAGCCTCTTAAAACTTGACTGTTCAAGCGCAAACGACACTGCTCGCTCAGACGAACGAGATTAACGGGCCAAGACATAGCAATCCTGACTCACTACTGCTTCTGAATACCAGCCTTCGTGACGGCAGTTTGCCAGCGACTAAGATCACGTTTGATTTGTTCGGCATACTGCTCAGGGGTTGTCCCCTCGACAGACAAGCCAACGGCTTGCAAAGTCTGGATGATCTCAGGCATTTGCAAAATCTTAGCAATTTCTTTTTGCAAAAGATTCACAATGTTTGCTGGCGTCTTGGCGGGAGCCATCAGACCGTACCATGAATTCACCTCAAAGCCTGTATAGGTCTCAGCAATCGCCGGTAACTCTGACAGCAAGGGTGAACGCTTGAGTGTACTCACACCGATCGGACGAACTTGACCAGATTTGATGTACGGCATTAACGCCGCGATATTTAAAAAGGTGCAATTGATTTGCCCACCAAGCAAATCAGTCATCACGGGTGCCGCCCCTTTGTAGGGGACATGCAGCATATTGACATTGGCCATCGTTGCCAGAATTTCGCCAGCTAGGTGCGTGGTGCTACCGGTACCCACTGAGCCATATGACAGTTTGCCCGGATTTGCTCGCGCATACTCAACAAACTCTTTTAGATTATGAATCGGCAAATCTGGACGAACTACTAGAACTGTTGGCGCTGACACAATCTGCGTAATGGGCGCAAAGTCACGCACCGAATCAAAAGGCATCTCTTTTTGTACAGCTGGGCTAATCGTGATTGGGCCAACGTGCGAAAACAACAGCGTGTAGCCATCGGGGGTCGCGCGCGCGACATAGTTTGCCCCAATCACACCATTGGCGCCCGCCTTGTTTTCTAACACAACGGGCTGCTTGAGCGCTTCTGAGAGCTTCTGTAAGATCGGCCTAGCGACGGTATCTGCGGGCCCTCCGGCCGTCCACGGGTTGATCACGGTAATCGTGCGAGTTGGATAATCGGCAGCCACAGCGCTCGTCGTCACAGACATCGCGATTAAGAGCTTGGTCAAGCCAATGAGATTCTTCTCTAAGCGATTCAAACCAAAAAAGTATGTAGTCATGATTGGACCTTTTGTCAGTTAGCGTTACTTTTCTCCCCACCCAACAGGATGGGGCTCTTAAAGAAACCATGCCTTGAAGTCAGCGCGGCTTCGGTCAAACATATCAAACATTACAACGACTCAGGCTCGAACAAAGGCGGAGCGACTCCCTCTGACATCCGTTCTGCTGGCTCATCGCGTGTACGCCAGCCATTTACCATCACCCGCATTCCAACTGCAACATCCTCGGGCTTGACCTTGATCAGGCGAGTCATTAAGTGAGGGCCTTCATCGGTTGCCACAATCGCAACCACGTACGGAACATCTTTTTCGAAGGCTGGGCTTGGGGCACGGTAGACAATTGAAAAACTATAGACATTGCCGCGACCGCTCGTCACAACGGCTTGAATATCCAAACTGCCGCAGACAGGGCAAGCGGGGCGAAGGTAAAAGTGAAACTTTTTGCATGCTTGGCATTGGGGCAAACTAAACCCTTGTGCGCGCAGACTTTCCCAATATTGATGGCCGCTGAGCGGGTTCACGGGAGTCGTCATTCGAATTAGCCTTTTCCTAGAATCAAGGTATTGTGCAAGCCAATAATCCCACCATTACCATGCACTAGCACCACTTGTGCGTCCGGCACCTGTCGCGCCTGTGCTTGACCTCGTAATTGACGCACCCCTTCTGTTAAATGAAACATGCCACCCGCTAAGCCGGGATGACCTGCTGACAACAAGCCCCCGTGTGTCGTCACTGGCAGAGGACTGTTTAAGCCAATCCCTTGGCTCGCGACATAGTGTCCGCCCTCACCTTTGGCACAAAAACCAAGATCTTCAAGCTCAATCAAAACAGTGATGGTGAAACAGTCGTACAGTTGAGCCACATCGATATCACGAGGAGTCAAACCCGCCATCGCATAGGCCTCTTGGCCCGAACGAACCGCACCCGTGGTGGTCACATTTTTATAGTCACCAATATAGGTGTGCGAGTGTCCATACCCATGGCCCAAAAGCTTAACTGGCATTTGCTTTAGATCACGGGCACGTTCTGGCGTTGTCACAATAAATGCCACAGCACCATCTGACATTAAGGCGCAATCCAACATTCTTAACGGCGAGGTGATCATACGAGACTGCATCACATCAGCAATTGAAATCAGCTCTTTTTTAAAAGCAAGGGGATTCAAAGAGGCATTTTCACGCATCGTGACCGCGACTTGAGCGAGTTGCTCGTGGGTGGTTCCGTATTCGTGCATGTGACGTTGCGCCGCCAGTGCATACAAGGTAGGGACCAGCGGGCCGTGAGGCATCTCAAAGTCAGGGTGTGCCCAACCAGCATCGGCCAGCTTTTTCACGGAATCACCACGCGACTGAAACGACAACATATTTTGCCCTGCAACACATAAGACCGTTTCGCATTGCCCAGAGGCGACCGCCATGGCTGCATGGTGCGCCATCGCGACACCTGAAGCGCCGGCGACATCCAATGTGGCCAAGTAACGCGCCTGTATCCCTAGTCCTTCCGAAACGACACCGCAGGGCATCGCCCAATTTTCGACACGGATTGGAGTCGTTAACAACCCATCTACTTCGGCAAAAGTTAAGCCTGCATCCGCTAGGGCGTTTGCAGCTGCCATGCGCTGTAAGCCCAAGGCATCAAGATGAGGGACTCTCCCAACGGTGCTCTCCCCGATACCAACAATCACAGCATTGAGCGGCGATCTGCGCGACCCATTGACCCGTGTCATCCCAGTACCTCGCGCGCAATCAACATCCGTTGAATTTCTGAAGAACCTTCGCCCACTCGGTAATGACGGATATCGCGATAGAACCGCTCGACCGGCACCCCTCTCACCAAGCCAGCACCCCCGTGAATTTGAACCGCGCGGTCAGCCACTCGAC
>CANKOW010000246.1 GCA_947484295.1 Alcaligenaceae bacterium
GGCCAAGGTGGCAATAGTCGTACACCGTCATACCGCAGACATATAAACCGGCAAATCCAGCCCGTAACGGGGTAAAGGGACGCTTAGAGCGTGACAGGGAGTCGTAAATCTGCAGCATGCTTTGTAGGGGATTAGAGGCCAGAACAGAGAAAATTAGACGCCGCGCGGTGTTCAAGCAAAAGCAGCGTTAAAATGTAACGGTTAAGTATAGCAATTGAGGGTTTTACGCCTTGAAGCTGCCAAAAAGCATAGGTTCAATTCTGTTATTCGTTAGCTCTGCGGCGCTTTTGCCTGGGGTAGGGCTTGCCCAAGTCAATTACGGTAGCAGCACGACACCGGGGTCAATCAACCCCTTAAACCCTAACGCGGTGACGCAACAGCAGGGGCAAAACTCGCAAATGCCGATGCCCTCAGCCATGCCCGGCGCTGCCTCTAGTCAGGTTTTAGGCGACGAACCCAAAGAGCTCGGCTGGGACGGTTTAGCCAAAGTCCTAGATGCGATCTCACCTTCAGTTGACACCCGCGTTCCTCTGACTCCCTCCCAAGTGGCCACACGAATCGAGGGTCTGATCCGGGCGGACCGACTGCCTGAGGCGCTCGCCGAGGTCGAAAAGCGCTTGGTCGTTGAGGCCAATCGGGCCACTCCAGGCGCGGATGTGCAGCTCATGTTTATGCAGGCCCGTTTATTTACAGAAATGAACCGCCTGACTGAAGCCGAAGCCATCTACCAACGCATGACCATGCGGTTTCCAGAGCTTCCTGAGCCCTGGAACAACCTAGCAGCCCTCTATGTACGCCGCGATGAACTCGATCAAGCGCGTCGGGCGCTTGAACAAGCCATCATGATTAATCCAAAATATGCCGTCGCACAGGCTAATTTGGGCGACGTGCAAATGAGCCTGGCTCTGCGGGCTTACCAGCGCGCTGCTGCTGCCGGCGTGCCTGGCCTCACCCCTAAAATCCGTAGCGTTAAGACACTCATCGAAGGCTCTGCCAAATGACCATTTCTTTAAATTGGCTGCGTGTCATGCGCAGCCTTGTACTAGTTGGTATGCTGCCGCTAGTGTGTTTAAGCGCCCAGGCGGCGCCTCCATCTACCTCAACCCCTAAACAAGGCGTTACTTCAATGAGCACCAACCCCCGCGTCAAAATGACCACCAGTCTTGGCGATATCGTCATCACCTTAGATGCCGCTAAAGCCCCCAAAACAGTGGCTAATTTTTTAGCTTACGTGAACGACGGTTTTTATAACGGCACGGTTTTTCATCGTGTAATTGATGGCTTTATGGTTCAAGGCGGCGGCTTTGAGCCCGGTCTGAAGCAAAAGCCCACCAAGGCAAATGTTGAAAACGAAGCCAACAACGGTCTGAAAAATAACAAATACACACTGGCAATGGCGCGTACCAGCGATCCGCATTCGGCTACCGCTCAGTTCTTCATTAACGTTGCCAACAACGACTTTCTGAATCACACCGCACCCACAACAGCACAGGGCTGGGGCTACGCCGTTTTTGCTGAAGTCACAGAAGGTAAAGACATTGTCGACAAAATGAAGGCTGTGCCCACCGCAAACAGTGGTTTTCATCAAAACGTTCCGACCACCGATCTGCTCATCACAAAGGCTGTCGTCCTTGAATAAGATTGCCCTTGCAGGTCCGGTCTGGCTCGCTTCAGATATTCATTTGGGGCAGAACACCGTTCAAACCTCAGAAGCCTTTCGGGACTTTCTCAAGCTAGCCTCGAAAGAGGCAGCTGGGCTGTTATTGCCGGGCGACATTTTTGACGCCTGGATCGGTGACGATGTCGCTGTAGTGGCGCCACCTTGGCTTGCTCAAGATTTGATGGCAATCAAGGCATGTGCTGCCAAGATTCCGGTTTGGCTAGGCCGTGGTAACCGCGACTTTTTAATGGGCGAAGCCTTGGCTTCAGGTCTGGGTGCACGTTTATTACCCGAGCAGGTCTTAGTCACCATCGGTGGGCGGACGATGCTGCTGAGCCACGGCGACGAGTACTGCACCGACGATCTACCTTATCAGCAGTTTCGCGCCATGGTGCGTAATCCTGCGTGGCAATCGGGCTTTTTAGCGCGCAGCATCCCTGAACGACTGACGCTCGCTGCGCAAGCACGTGGCGAAAGTATGGCCGCTAATCAAAATAAAAGTAGCGAGATTATGGATGTCAACGCTGACGCCGTAGCCGCCGCTATCCGCGCAGCCAGCGTTTCAATGGTTGTGCATGGCCATACACATCGCCCTGGCCGTAATGTTTTATCGGTCGATGGCAACCGCTGCGAGCGTTGGGTGTTGCCCGACTGGGATTGCGATCATCTTGAAAGTGGCGAAAGTGCACGCGGTGGCTGGATGGTGATTGATGAAGATGGCCCGAGCCTGTTTGATTTAGATCGCGCTTAAGTTCAATTCAAATTGAATATCCGCTAAAGTCAGACGCGAATCTGACTACGCACAACTCTATTGCACAGTATGGTCGACCGCCTGCGTTAATTTTTTGACGCGCACCTGTGCAATACGCCTTCCGATGATCTGCACGACTTCAAAATTAAACCGTGCGTGCGGCCCTACAAACTCACATTGATCGCCCGCCACGGGCAATTGACCAAAGCGCTCGAGTAGGTAGCCTGCAAGCGTTGTGTAATCCTGATCAGCATCCACCAAGCCTTCCGTATCGAGTAGCTGCTCAAGATGGTGCAAGTCTGCGCCGCCATCGACGCTCCATTGATCGGCACCATCTGAAACAATATCCGGTGTCTCGTCTTCGTCTGGAAACTCGCCCGCAATCGCCTCAAAGACGTCGATCGGGGTGACCAAGCCTTGAATGGTGCCAAACTCGTCGGCCACCAACACTAGCTGCCCGCGAGAGCGCTTCAAGGTATCCATCAGACGAATGATGCTAATCGTATCGTGCACGATAATCGGCTCGCGCAAGTTAGCTTTGCGGATATTGCCGTGCGTCAGCAGATCCGCAACCATATCTTTCGCACGCCCAATACCCACCACATCGTCAACCGAAGCGCGGCATACCGGAAAAAAGCTGTGGGGGACTGACGTGATCTGTTGTTGAATATCTTGGGGGCTATCGTCAAGATTAATCCAAGAAATCTCAGTGCGTGGCGTCATGACAGAATGCACTGAGCGCTCGGCCAGCGTCAAGACGCCGCTCACCATGTTGCGCTCTTCTACCCCAAAGGAGACAGCCTGCCCGCCGGCTTGCAGCTGAGGCGCGGGCATGAGCACCTCGTCAGGTAAGCGCTTGCCCAACATACGCAGCACAGCTTCGGCCGTGCGTTCACGCATCGGGCGACCCGCCTCAATTTTGATCCCATTGTGCCGGGCCAGCTGATTCAAAAGCTCAATTAGTACCGAGAAACCAATGGCGGCATATAGATAACCTTTGGGCACCTTAAAACCAAAGCCCTCGGCCACCAGAGAAAAACCAATCATCAGCAAAAAGCCCAGGCACAACACCACCACGGTTGGATGTGCGTTCACAAAGGCGGTTAAGGGTTTTGAGGCAATCAACATGATGCCTACTGCAATGACCACCGCAGCCATCATCACGGGTAGCTCGTCAACCATCCCAATCGCAGTAATCACTGCGTCGATAGAAAAGACTGCATCTAAGACGACGATCTGGGTCACAATCACCCAGAAATCGGCGTACGTTCTGGCCTGACCCAGTTCGCGACCCGTGCCCTCGAGGCGCTCGTGTAATTCAAGCGTACCTTTTAGCAGCAAAAAGAAACCGCCTAACATCAAGATCAGATCACGACCAGAAAATTCAAAGCCCCAAAAGCTGAGCCACGGCTCTTTGAGTTGAACGAGCCACGAGATCCCCATGAGCAAACCTAGGCGCATGATGAGGGCAAGGGACAACCCAATGATGCGCGCACGATCGCGCTGTGCCGGCGGTAGTTTGTCGGCAAGAATTGCGATAAATATTAGGTTGTCGATGCCGAGAACGATCTCGAGCACCACGAGGGTAAAAAGGCCGACCCATATCGTTGGGTCAAGCAGCCACTCCATTGAGGGCTCCGAAAGTTACTGAGTGTTTGATGGTAGCCGAAAAACCCCTCGGCTAGCTGACATCAAACCTTAACAAACCCCAGCATCTGCGTAAAAATCTTAGGCGTTGCAGCCAACACATTGCCAGACTCCATCCAGGTTTGCTCGCCTTCTAAGTCAGACACAAGCCCACCTGCCTCGAGCACCATTAAGCTTGCCGCAGCCATGTCCCACTGCTTTAAGCCGATCCCGCAAAAGCCATCGAGCCTGCCAACGGCCACGTAAGCCATATCCAGTACCGCTGAGCCTGTGCGACGCAGGCCCGCACACCCGCGTGCCATTTCAAGATAACGCGGCGCTGATAAGTCATCAGGACCCACTGAACCGGGCCAGCGTGCGCCAAGCAACGCGTCATGAAATTTGGTTTGTGCGGTGACACGCATGCGACGGTCATTTAAAAACGCGCCACCACCACGACTCGCCGTAAACATTTCGTTACGCGACGGGTCATAAATGACAGCATGCATCACTTGCCCGCGTTGACGCAGCGCTATCGAAACCGCGTAGTTTGGAAACCCGTGGATAAAATTGGTGGTGCCATCGATGGGATCAATGACCCATTCGTTTTCAGCAAGCTCGCCTTCGGGCGTGTTACCGGTCTGGCCCGACTCTTCAGCTAAAAAGGTGTGATCTGGATAGGCGGTACTCAAAAGGCTGATAATCTCGTCTTCGGCGAGACGATCGACTTCCGTGACATAATCTCGTGGCCCTTTACGGGCAACTTGAAGGCGATATAAGTCGAGGCTTGCGCGATTAATGATGGTGCCGGCGCGCCGGGCCGCCTTGATGGCGGTATTAAGCATCGGGTGCATAAAGGGTGCTTTATTAAATAGGCTAAACAGGGATTTTAGATGACTCTGGATTTTTCTCGCGTTCGCTTCATCATGACCGAGCCCAGCCACCCCGGAAA
>CANKOW010000247.1 GCA_947484295.1 Alcaligenaceae bacterium
CTGGCGAAGTTGTGGAAGCTGTGAACTTCAACGACCCTGCGCAAACTGTGATTGCCGGTAGTAAGGCTGCTGTTGAAAAAGCTTCCGAAATACTCAAAGCTGCAGGTGCTAAACGTGCTTTGCCTTTGCCTGTGTCAGCACCTTTTCACTCCAGTTTGATGTTGCCTGCTGCGCAACGTTTGAAAGAAAAGTTAGCTGCCACGCCTATTGCTGCTCCGACTATTCCTGTCATCAACAACATTGATGTTGCTGTGCAAACAGATCCAGACGCAATCCGCGACGCCTTGTACCGCCAAGCTTTTGGCCCAGTGCGTTGGGTCGAATGCGTGGCCGCTATGAAAGCCCGTGGTGTACACGCCTTGGTCGAGTGCGGTCCAGGCAAAGTGCTCGCTGGCTTGACCAAGCGCATTGATGCGGAAATCACCGGATTGCCCTTGTTTGACCCTGCCTCGTTGGCAGAGGTGAAAACGGCTTTGGCTTGATTTATATTTACAAAACGCTCAACAGCATTAAAAAGCAACTGCTTAAAAAAATTAGTACGAAACGCAAACTCTCTTTAATTAAATAAGTCAAAAAATGAAAGAACCCCCCCCCCAAGTTGCCCTTGTCACAGGCGCCTCGCGCGGCATTGGTGCGGCGATCGCCTTGGAACTCGCGTACCAAGGTTTTGTAGTCATCGGCACCGCCACCACAGATGAAGGTGCCACCAAAATTAGCCAAGCTTTATCCGCGCACGCCAAATGCCGTGGTGCCAACCTGAATGTAAATGACGCTTCAGCGGTGGACGCCTTGGTTGAGCAAATCACCACTGAGCACAAAGCCTTGCATGCATTGGTCAATAACGCGGGCATTACCCGCGACACTCTTGCTATGCGCATGAAGGATGACGATTGGGATGCTGTGCTCGACACCAATCTCAAAGCTGTTTTTCGCCTTTCGCGTGCAGTCATGCGTCCCATGATGAAGCAACGCTATGGCCGCATCATCAGTATTACCAGCGTGGTCGGGGCTTCTGGCAACGCAGGCCAAGCTAACTATGCCGCCGCCAAAGCGGGCGTGGCCGGCATGACCCGTGCCCTGGCGCGCGAGTTGGGTAGCCGAAACATCACGGTCAACTGTGTGGCGCCTGGATTTATCGAAACAGACATGACGGCCGCTTTGGCTGAAGAGCAACAAAAAGCCCTTTTGGGGCAAATTCCCTTGGGCCATCTTGGAAAGCCTGCCGATGTGGCCCATGCGGTCGCGTTTTTGGCGAGCGACAAAGCCGGCTATGTGACGGGGCAGGAATTGCACGTCAACGGCGGCATGTTTATGGCTTAAAAAGTACTAGAAAAAAGTATTAATAAACTGGGTGTCCGCGCAGTTAAAATAGCAGACTTATTCACAACCCTTTGAGGGAACTCATGAGCGATATCGAATCACGTGTCAAAAAAATCATTGCCGAACAACTCGGCGTGGAAGAGTCACAAGTCACCAGTGAAAAAGCCTTCGTGGCCGATTTGGGTGCCGACTCCTTGGACACGGTTGAATTGGTGATGGCCTTAGAAGACGAATTCGGAATCGAAATTCCGGACGAAGACGCCGAAAAAATCACCACTGTGCAAAACGCGATTGATTACGCGTTGACACACAAAAAAGCCTAAATCACAGGAAATTTTGCATGAGCCGTCGTCGCGTCGTCGTGACCGGTCTGGGTTGTATCAGCCCCGTGGGTAACACGGTAGCTGAGGCTTGGTCCAATCTGTTAGCAGGAAAGTCCGGCATTGCGGCGATCACCCGGTTCGACGCCTCTGGCTTGAACTGTCACTTCGCTGGCGAAGTCAAAAATTTCGATATTGATTCCTACATCTCGCCCAAAGAAGCTAGGGCCATGGACAGTTTCATTCATTACGGAATCGCTGCGGCCGTGCAAGCGGTTCAAGATGCGGGCTTACCCACTAACGATGCCCAAGACGATGAAACGGCCGCCCGCGTTGGGGTGCTGATCGGCTCGGGTATTGGCGGTTTGCCACTCATTGAAAACATGCACAACGAAATGCTGGCCAAAGGCCCGCGACGCATTTCTCCTTTTTTCGTACCTGCCTCCATCATCAACATGATCTCTGGTCATGTGTCTATGCGCTTTGGTTTCAAAGGCCCCAACCTCGCGGTTGTCACGGCTTGCACCACAGGTTTGCATGCGATTGGGGAAGCAGGGCGACACATTGAATATGGCGATGCTGATGTCATGATCGCTGGCGGTTCCGAAGGTTGTATTTCGCCTCTGGGCGTTGGCGGCTTTGCCTCGATGCGCGCCTTGTCTACCCGTAATGACGACCCTACTACCGCTTCACGCCCTTGGGACAAAGACCGTGATGGTTTTGTTTTGGGTGAGGGTGCTGGCGTTGTGGTGTTGGAAGAATACGAATACGCTAAAAAGCGGGGTGCCAAAATCTACGCTGAACTCGCCGGATACGGAATGAGCGGCGACGCGGGGCACATGACGGCACCTAATATGGACGGCCCGCGTCGTGCGATGGTCAACGCCTTGCGCAATGCCAACGTCAACGCAGACCAGGTGGACTATCTCAATGCCCATGGCACATCAACGCCTTTGGGCGACATCAACGAGACCAACGCGATTAAAGCCGCTTTGGGCGACCACGCCAAAAAATTAACCGTCAGTTCCACCAAGTCCATGACGGGCCATTTGTTGGGTGGAGCGGGCGGCATAGAAAGCGTGTTCACCGTAATGGCTTTGCATCAACAAAAAGTCCCTCCCACTATTAATCTGCACAATCAAGACCCTGAATGCGATTTGGATTTTTGCGCTAACACGGCCCGTGATATGAAAATTGACGTTGCCTTGAAAAACAACTTTGGGTTTGGTGGTACCAACGGCGCATTGCTCTTCAAACGCGTTTAATTTCCCGTCTTGTAAAGCGCCCCGTCGGACTCATTTGTCTGTGGGGCGTTGTAGTTTTTATTGACAAATTTTGGATACTGAAGATGACTATGAATAGATCTTTCTCTCGCGAGTTTCTTGTAAGTTGCCTTGCGATCGCTATAGGTTTGGGTGTCACCCCCTCCCTTGCGCAAGCACAAGCCCCGACGCAAGCCAGTCGCGTTTTGCCTGACTTCACCGATTTGGTCGAACAAGTTGGCCCATCGGTGGTCAATATCCGGACATTAGAAAAAGTATCTGCGCGCGACGCACAAGCGGGCTCGCCCGATGAAGAAATGCAAGAGCTGTTTCGCCGTTTTTTTGGCGTGCCGATGCCAGCACCCAATGGACCGCGTCAGCAACGACCCAACCGTCCGCAACCTGAACAAGAACAACCCAGAGGCGTCGGTTCTGGTTTTATCTTGTCAGCCGACGGTTTTGTAATGACCAATGCCCATGTGGTGGAGGGGGCAGACCAAGTTTTGGTGACGCTACCTGATAAGCGCGAGTTCAAGGCCCGAATTGTTGGTACCGACAAACGCAGCGATGTGGCTGTGTTGAAGATTGAAACCACTGGATTACCTGCGGTGCGCATTGGCGATGTTTCGCGCCTCAAAGTCGGCGAATGGGTTATGGCGATTGGCTCGCCTTTTGGCCTGGACAATTCAGTGACCGCTGGCATCGTGAGTGCGAAGCAGCGCGACACGGGCGACTATTTGCCATTCATCCAAACCGATGTGGCGATCAATCCTGGTAACTCGGGCGGCCCGCTCATCAATATGCGCGGTGAAGTGATCGGCATCAACAGCCAAATCTATTCGCGCTCTGGTGGATTCATGGGCATCTCATTTGCCATTCCGATTGATGAAGCCATTCGTGTGAGCGAGCAATTGCGCACCACAGGACGCGTACAACGTGGTCGCCTTGGTGTGCAGATCGACCAAGTCAGCAAAGAAGTTGCTGAATCTTTAGGGCTCACCAAAACACAAGGCGCGTTGGTGCGCGGCGTCGAGCAAGGTTCTCCTGCTGAAAAAGCCGGACTCGAACCGGGCGACATCATCTTGAAGTTTGACGGAAAGCCGATCGAAAAATCGTCTGACTTGCCGCGCATGGTCGGCAATACCAAGCCAGGGACTAAGAGCACGATACAAGTTTGGCGTCGTGGCAGCTTGGTCGATAAGCAAATCACAGTAGGCGAGTTTGAGCCAGAGGCACCTGCCAAAAAAGCCGCCGCACCCGCTGAAAAACCCGTGACATCGAGCGCCGCTAAGTTTTTAGGCCTCGCAGTCAGTGACCTGACGGACGCCCAAAAGAAAGAACTCAAAGTCCGAGGTGGTGTGCGTGTTGACGCCGCCACAGAAGCCGCAGCGCGCGCTGGCATTCAAGAAGGTGACGTAATTTTGGCCTTGGCCAATACCGAAACCCCTTCGGTTCAAGTTCTAGAGGCTTTGGTATCCAAGGTGGATCGCGCCAAGCCAGTAAGTCTGCTCATCCGACGCGGTGAATGGGCGCAATACATCGTGATCCGACCTTCCTCGCAAAAGCCTTAAACCACACTCGGATGTGAGGTTGTTGCTAAAAAATCAAGCCATGCAGAAAATTATTTCTGGTTTTTTGTCCACAGCCTTCATAGTTGGTAAGCACTCACAAAATACCGTTATTACCATTTTTAATATATAAAAAGCCACCTATTGCTTAATTTGCATATATCAAACCATTTAAAATCCATCATGTGGAATTGCTTAATTTGCTCCACAGGTGCTCCACAGTTCACCCACAGCCTACCCATAAAACCCGAGATAGAAATGTTGATAAGCTGTGAATAAGATGCTGTGGCGGTTCCGCAACGTGTCCCTTTTAAGCCAATGGTCGGTTGGTGTTTTGGCTTTTTTGCCTACAATGAACTCCCAACTATCGCAGTTGCCATTGCTTGTTGGTTCTGGGCGCGTCAGCATCTGACGCGCCCTTTTTTCATGTCTTCATCCCTTTGAATTCAATCACTTAAGTGCTCCCGTTGATGAATCA
>CANKOW010000248.1 GCA_947484295.1 Alcaligenaceae bacterium
ATGGTCAAAAAGATGCTCAAGAACCCGGCTGTGAAGGCAGAGACAGAAAGGCTTAATCGCGAAGAATTCGCAATTCTTGGCGAGATTCTTGCTGCGAGAAAGCAAGCGGGGTTGTCTCAAGCACAAATCGCAAAGCGTATGGGCACCCATGCCCCCGCGATCGCTAGGTTAGAAAGCGCTCTAGCAACGGGCAAACACTCACCGAGTTTAAGCACGCTCAGAAAATACGCTGCGGCATTAGGTATGAGGGTTGAGCTTCATTTGGTTGAGGCATAGCTGATCCAACGCATTTCAGCCCATGGTAAGTGCCGTTAGTTCACGAGTGACGTAACAAAAAACTCCGAAGATCTGCAACGCAGCGATCTGCCAAATATTCACAAATGCTGTGCCGCTCGCCATCGTAGGTCAAGACTTCACCCCTTGGCAGATTAGCTCGCATCGGTTGGTAGATGTCTGCAGAGCCGATTCGCCCAGCACCAGGCACCACAACCAAGGTTGGGCATTGTATTTTGTGTACCTGATCTGCCCATTCTTGCGTTGCCATATGTTCAATAAATCGCCCAATGAAGGGGATGTCATTTTGACTAAGCGCGTCAAGAAACTCTTCAGCCTGTGGGGTGCCATGCAGGTGAGGTGGAAAGCGATCGTCGATTGTGTTGGCCAAAAATTGCCGCAAGCCAACTTTCGCAACCATGGGCAACCAGGTCAATGCCTGACTATTTTTTAGCCCTGGCGCCGACCCGAAAAGCGCCAGAGTTTTGATGCGGTTTGGGTGTTGAATTGCCAAATGTTGCCCGACATAGCCTCCTGCAGAGTTTCCAACGAAGTGAACGGACTCTGTCTCGAGGTGATCCATCAGCGCAAGCACATCGTCCACTAAGACAGACAAGCTTAGCGGTTGATCCGCCGAAGGCACCTCAGACTTGCCGTGTCCGCGCATGTCCATTCTGACAACACGGTAGTCTCGACAAAGAGGTGGAACCCACGAGCGAAATCGTTGTGCGTTAGCCATCGCACCATGAAGCATAAAAATGGTTGAAGGCTTTACCCACGGATCTGTAAAGTCGTCTACGAAGTAATTGAAGTTCAGGCCATTCCGTTGAAACGAGCGATTCACAAGGGCTCCTTAATCTACTTTAATACCGGCGCTTTTAATGACTACGCCCCAAGTGTTGATCATCGATGAGATTTGAGCGTCGTGCTCACGCGGCGAGTTACCAATTAAATTTAGGCCTAACTCGCCTGCTCGTTTGACAACCGCCGGATCACGCAGTGCAGTGACAAATGTCTTATTCAAAACTGCAACAACACTATCGGAAGTTTTTGCGGACACATAAATACCCCAATAAGAGTCCGCCTCAACACCTTTGATTCCGCGGGAGATAAATGTCGGCACAGTTGGGACGAGCGGGTTGACGGCATCGCCAGTGATTGCAAGTGCCTTGAGCCCCCCCGTTTGAAGATGTTGTAGGGCTGTCGTTGTCCCGCCGAAATAGAATTGGACTTGTCCTCCTAACAACGCGTTCATCGCTGGCGTGACGCCTTGAAATGGAATGTGCTCGGCTTTAACGTTAGCAGCACGCAAGAACATTTCGCCGGCAATGTGAGTCGAAGTACCATGACCGCCAGAACCAAAGTTGTACTTACCAGGATTTTGTTTTAGGAGCATGACGAATTCTTCGATCGTATTTGCTGGAACCGAAGGATGAATCAACAGCATGAGGGGTGCCCGAGCAAGCATGGTCACTCCGCGAAAATCTTTCAACGTGTCGTAAGGCAGTTTTGGCATCAAGCTGTGATTCACTAAAATAGCCAAATCGGTACCAAGCACGGTATAGCCGTCGGGTGCGGCTTGCGCGACCGCATTTGTTCCAATCACGGAGCCGCCGCCAGCGCGATTTTCGATGACGACTTGCTGATTCAATTGTTCACTCGCAGGCTTTTGCAGCAGCCGAACCAAAATGTCGGTTGTTCCACCGGCGGTGTATGGGACGATCAAACGCAGTGGACGTTCTGGGTAGTTTTGTGAGTGTGCAGAGCCAATTGCCAAGAATTGCAACAAAATACAGCTTATTATTTTTGAAAGTTGCATAATCGAATCCTAATGTTGGTTACGACAGGGCGTTGCGAAAAAAATCCAAGACGCTGTAAGTTTCGTCTATTTTTAGATATGTTGAAAGCAGAACTTAGACTGCAAAGATGAAAAAGCGTGATTTGTTTACCGAGTTGACTGAAGGTTTTGATACTCTGTCTGGCGCGCGTACGGGCGAGCAAAACCTACGTACGAATGAAGTTAATGTCCAGCCCGCGCTAGAAGTTTCTGTGGCCGAGCAGTTAGCTTCGGTTTGACAGCGCTGGGATAGCGGTTAACCTATCTGTTTGCAATCACTTCCGCGGCGCTGCGCGCCCGTCACAAAAAAGCGAAAAACACCATGACAGATTCTAAAGATTACGTTCCCCCAAAAGTCTGGACTTGGGATCAGCCCAGTGGCGGCGCTTTTGCGAGCATCAATCGTCCGATCGCTGGGTCTACGCACGATAAAGAGTTGCCAATTGGCAAGCACCCCTTGCAGCTTTATTCGTTAGGCACACCCAACGGCGTTAAGGTCACGATTTTGCTTGAAGAGTTGCTGGCGCTTGGGCATAAGGGCGCTGAATACGATGCGTGGTTGATCAACATCCGTGATGGCGATCAGTTCGGTTCGGGATTCGTTGATGTCAACCCAAACTCAAAAATCCCTGCATTGTTTGACCGCAGCGGTGCACAACCAGTGCGTGTGTTTGAATCTGGCGCGATCTTGCTTCACTTGGCTGAAAAATTTCAAGCCTTTTTGCCTAAAGACGGCGCAGCACGCACCGAGGCCCTGAACTGGTTGTTCTGGCAAATGGGTAGTGCACCGTATTTGGGTGGTGGGTTTGGACACTTCTACGCTTACGCACCGGCCAAGTTTGAGTACGCCATTGATCGTTTTGCAATGGAGACCAAGCGTCAGCTTGATGTGCTTGAGCGTCGCTTGGCCGTCAGCGAATACCTTGGCGGCGATCAATACACAATCGCCGATATCGCAGTGTTTCCGTGGTACGGCGGCTTGGTGAAAGGTTGGCTGTATGGCACAGCGGCCGAGTTTTTAAGCGTACAAGATTACAAGCATGTTCAACGCTGGGCCGAGACTGTTTATAGTCGGCCCGCTGTTAAGCGTGGCCGCATGGTCAACCGCATGCAGGGCGAGCCTTCAGAGCAACTGCGTGAGCGTCATGACGCCAGCGACTTTGATACTAAGACGCAAGACAAAATTCAAGCGGCAAGCTAGCTCTAATGGCTTTGGCAGCCACAAGTAGGGCCTGAACCTCTCAGGCGCCTCATTGAATAACAAGCGCTGTAAGCGCGACTTCACCCCAAAGGAAACCCTCATGACCCAAATCCATCGCATCCCCGTTGACCGCCTGCGCGAGGCCGTCAGGTATTTGGTCAAGGGGTTTGGCAGCGAACCTAAAGAAATCGAACTGGTGACTGAAAACTTGGTGCAAGCCAACCTAACCGGGCATGATTCTCATGGCGTTGGCATGTTGCCGCGCTACGCCGAGGCGTATCTTGAGGGTGGCTTAAAACCTAACGCGCATATCGTGAGCCGGATGGATGGTGGCGCGATGGTCAGCGTGGACGGGCAGGCTGGTTTTGGCCAGGTGATTGGCCATGAAGCGATGGAACTGGGGATCGCGCGCGCCAAGCAGCACGGCAGCTGCATTGTGGCCTTGGGCAATTCGCATCATTTGTGCCGCATTGGCGCCTGGGCTGAGATGGCGGTTGCTGAAAATCTGATCTCGGTCCACTTCGTGAACGTGATTTCGCGCCCGATCGTTGCGCCCTCGAGTGGCGCTGACGCGCGCTTCGGTACAAACCCCTTTTGTGTTGGGATCCCCGTTGCGGGTCAACCGCCCGTATTACTCGACTTTGCGACCAGTGTGATTGCGCAGGGTAAGGCGCGTGTCGCCTATAACAAAGGCGAACAGTTACCCGCGGGTTACTTGATCGATGATCAGGGCAATCCAACCACCGATCCGGTTTATGCAGTGAAACCCCCTTCAGGCGCGTTATGCACCTTTGGCGCGCACAAGGGTTTCGGCTTAGCGCTCGTCTGTGAGTTGCTTGGTGGAGCGCTTGCTGCAGGCATGACAACCCATGATCAGGGCGACGGCAAGCGCCGGGTGCTGAACGGCATGCTGACGATTATTTTTGATCCAAAGAAACTTTCAGACGGCTCGGTCTTTGAACACGAAATGAAAGCCTTTATTGAATGGGTTAAGGCTTCGCCTGCTCAAGCGGGTACCGATGGCGTGCGTATCGCCGGTGAGCCAGAGCGCCAGACCCGCTCAGAGCGCATGGCCAACGGCGTGCCGGTGGACGATAATACTTGGCAAGAAATGGTTGCCGCTTGCAGTAAACTTGGGCTCGATGGCGCAACGTTTAAGAAGTTAGCAGGTGTGTAAACGGCATCGCCAGCGTCATACAAGCCAGCGCATCAAAAGCTGGCGTAGTACACAATAATTTTGGGGACAAGATGTCGAGTGGTGCCGTTGATGTTTGAACGCATCTTAAATGTGTTGTGGTGCCTGCTCGGCCTGGCCACCATGGTTAACTCTTGGTCGCTAGGGTTAACCGGATCGTTCGGGCCTGAAAGCGGTTTCTTTCCGTTTATCTGCGGCGCCTTGATCACGGTGTGCGGGCTGGGCTTGCTCTTCAAAGGATCAAAAGAGGCCGTGCTCAAGCCAGACTGGCCGCGCGCAGCGGCGCTTGGTCGAATCTTGGGCGTCGTCGCAGGGTTGGTTGCGATGGCAGCCACTCTGCCCTATTTAGGTTTTGCGGTGGCAAGCGCGTTGACCACCTTTGTGTTGCTACAAAC
>CANKOW010000249.1 GCA_947484295.1 Alcaligenaceae bacterium
ATTGGCGTACCTTCAACCCTCGCTGATTACTTGGGCCGTTCCTGAGGCTTTCGAAGATACGACTGTGCGTATTGTCGGTATGGCTTGGCTCTTTTTGGGCGTTGCAGGCTTGTTATTTAGAGTTGCTCAACTTTGTGTCAAAGAGAGCTTCAAAGCGGCGTTTGCTTGGGCCTTAAAAATCTTAACTGACCCCGTACACGACGTCATGCTGTACCGTCGCTCACCCATTTATTTAATGCGTGGTGAGTTGATTGATCCCATGCCGCATATTCAATCACGCTAAGCAGAGCCAATGAGGGGGTTCAGTCACACAGAGCAGCTTCAATCAGAGGCTTTGGTCACACTGAACTGATTCAATCAGAGGCTTCGGTCACACTGAATTGATTCAGTCAGAGGCTTCGGTCACACTGAACTGATTCAGTCAGAGGCTTCGGTCACACAGAGCAGCTTCAATTAGAGACTTCGGCCACGCTGGACATTTTCAATCAGAGACTTCAGGTCTTAAAAAGATAGAAGCCTCTAATTACCCCTCACTATCAAATTAAAAATCGCTAATGACTAAACTCCCAGCAGGCAATCACAGCTTGGTCTGCTGCACCATCTCTAACAACATACGGCGTCGAATGAGTTTATTTGTCTGCCCTTGCGGCGTCCACCACCAAGCTCCTGCATCCATCTGATGGCCAGCACGCACGAAACGTTGGCAGAAATCATCAAAATCTGCCTCTGTAAAGTTCAGACTAAATATCAGTCTTCCCGTACCGACCCAGCTCAGGGCAATCCCCTCGCGCCGCATATAAAACTGCAACAGCCAGTTAAAGCGGCTTGGCACGTCATACAGCACGGTCCACACCGTCGACATGGCCTCGACACGCAGGGGCAACCCTTCGCGCTTGAGCAAGTCGTTCAGTTGATTCTTACGCGTACTCCAGGTGGTTTCAAGGTCTGCATAAAGTTTTTGAACTGCAGGCGTATTTTGGCGATGCAAGAATACATTCATCGCCCCCATCACGTAGGGGTGCGCATTAAAAGTGCCTCGGGCAAAGCAAATATCAGCCGGGTGTTCGGCATAGAAACGCGTCATCAGCTTTTTCTTGCCGCACAGAATACCAATTGGCAAACCACCGCCCAGTGTCTTACCGTACGTGACCATGTCGGCATCGATACCGAAATACTCTTGAGCGCCGCCTGGGGCAAGTCTGAAGCCCAAAAAGACTTCATCCAAAATAAAGATGATGTCTCGCTCAACACACACCTGACGCAACTCTTTGAGCCACGCTGTATACGCTTCGCGGTCGTAATTCGCCCGACGCCCGCCATCAACCAGTGTCGAATCGGTTGGAGCCGCCTGGTTGGGGTGCATGGCCTGTATCGGGTTGACCAACACGCAAGCAATGTCGCGACGATTGCGCAACACCCGCAGCGTGTTCTCATGCATTTCACGCAACGTCAGCGTGTGCTTAGACGGTGGCATCGGGTTACCGGGCCCCGGCTGTACATCATCCCACCAGCCATGGTACGCGCTGGTAAAGCGAACAATTTTTTGGCGCCCAGTTCGATAGCGTGCGAGGCGTACGGCTTGCATCACCGCCTCAGTGCCAGACATATGAAACGAGACCTCATCCTTGCCCGAAATTTCACAGAGGCGTCGAACATTGTCGAGCACGCAGGGATGATACGAGCCCAAGACCGGGCCCAGATCGCGCACCATCTCGCTGCCCTCTTCGATACAAGACTTGTAAAAATCCAAGCCAAACAAGTTCACGCCGTACGAGCCCGTTACATCAATCAGGCGGTTGCCATCCATGTCGGTCAGCCAGACGCCATCACTGCTCGTCCAGAAGCTGCCCAGCTGAATCTGCTGCTGCAACACCTCGCGAAACTGATAGGGGACTCGATAGTTACTGATGAACTGCAAATCAGAAATCATCGGTTTGCTAGCCGCTGTATGCGCCAGGGTCAGCGCGCTGCGCGTACGCAGATCATTTCCCAGCGTGGCAAGCGCCTGCCGTCGTTGAAGCGCGATCTCTCGTGGCGCCCCATCAGCGTCAAACCATTTGTCATCTGTGTACGAATAGCCAGGCACCCAGCGGGTGATGCGCTTGGCCCACCGCAGGTGACCACCCAAGGACGGGTATTTGGCCACCGACAACTGCAGACGTTGCTTGATGCGCAGCAGCAACCAAAGACTCACGGCCGCTGCAGCAGCGTATTGCACAACACTCAAAATTTGATCAGTCATAGTTTTGCCTCGAAAACTCCTTTTTATGTCTTTAAAGTGACGAAATGATGAATATCAGTAAAGCCGTGCGCAATGTCTTTGCCAACGAGGACCTCAATTTTCTAGTGACCAACCGGATTCCGAGGCTCGCCGTCACGCATTTCATGGGTTGGTTTAGCAAAATCAAGGTTGGCTGGGTGCGTGAAGCTTCGATCAGCACCTGGAAACTATTTACCGATCTTGATTTAACCGAAGCTAAAAAACAACGTTTTGATAGTCTTCACGATTGCTTTGTTCGCGAATTGCGCGAAGGCGCCCGCGTCGTCGATCAGGATCCAAAAGTGATGGCGAGCCCCTGCGATGCCATCGTGGGCGCTTGCGGCAAAATCATCAATGGGCAAGTGTTTCAGGCGAAAGGGTTTCCATACACCTTGACCGATCTGTTTGGCCAGCACACCGACACCAGCGCCTGGACCAACGGCCAATACGTCACGTTGCGTCTTACCTCTGCGATGTATCACCGCTTTCATGCCCCGTACACAGGCGCGATGAAGGCCGTTCATTATTTGTCAGGTGATACCTGGAACGTGAACCCCATCGCTTTAAAGCGTGTTGAAAAACTATTTTGTAAAAATGAGAGAGCCGTGCTGGCACTTGAACTAGGTGAGCAAAAACACAAGGTGGCGCTTGTTCCAGTGGCAGCGATCTTGGTCGCCAGCATTCGCTTACATGGCTTGAATACTTTATTTCATACACGTTACAAAGGTCAAACCGATTTCGAGTGCAACGTAGTCTTTGAAAAAGGGCAAGAACTTGGCTGGTTTGAGCACGGCTCGACCATTATTGTGTTCGCACCAGAGGGTTTTGTTTTGGCCGATCAAATCTTACCCGGTGCGCAGATCAAGATGGGGAGCCCTCTCATGCAGTTGCCGGCTGACGCTCAAAACAATCAATCAAAAGAAGGCGCGAGCGACCAGCAAAGCATTCAATCCAAAGTTGGGGTGAACGAACAGCAAGACAGTCAATCGGTCGATATAGCGCAAGCAAGACAGGCGGTGAAATCGATAAACGAAAATACTAAAACGAGTGCACCATGAACCGTGGCTTTTACACTGTCATCATCGCGCAAACCTTTTCTTCACTCGCGGATAACGCGCTGTTTATCGCTGCGATCGCACTGATTCATCAATTAGAGGGGCCTGTATGGGTGCCCCCTCTCATTAAATGGGGCGTTGCCGCCAGCTATGTACTGCTCGCCCCATTCGTTGGCGCAATCGCCGACGCGTATCCTAAGGGCAATGTGATGTTCTCCACAAATGCCTTCAAAGTCGTAGGCTGCCTCTTAATGTTTAGCTACGGTATTTTTGGCTTAGCACCGTCTGAACAAATCGTTTTAATCTGCGTGGCCTATGCCATTGTCGGGACCGGTGCAGCCGCCTATTCGCCCGCTAAGTATGGCATCATCACCGAGATGTTGCCCCCCGACAAACTTGTTATCGGCAACAGCTGGATCGAAGGCATGACGGTCGTTTCTATCATTACGGGATCAGTCGTAGGTGGCTTACTGGTATCGCCCGCCGTATCGGCTTGGCTGCTGTCACACAACACGCTCCAGCAAATAGCTAGCACGCCTGCCGAAGTTGCGATCGTCATGATTGGTCTGTTGTACATCGTAGCTGCGTTAACCAATTTATTGATTCCAAACACAAACGCTAAGTACCCAAAGCAGCACCAGCATCCACTTCGCCTCATCAAAGCCTTTGCGGGTTACACCAAGATACTCTGGACCGATAAGCTCGGCCAGATTTCTCTGGGGGTCACAACCCTCTTTTGGGGTGCGGGTGCAACACTGCAGCTGATCGTGATCGAATGGGGTCGTAGTCAACTGGGCTATCGCTTAGATCAAGCCTCAATCTTGATGGGCATCGCCGCCTTAGGTACCGTGCTGGGTTCGATTGCAGCGGCGCGCGTGCCGCTCAAGCAGTCACTGCGGGTACTACCCGTTGGCGCGCTCATGGGTCTAGTCGTGCTCGTGATGCCACTGATCTACAACGAATGGGCGGTGTATGGGCTGTTGCTGATCATAGGGATCTTGTCTGGATTTTTTGTTGTACCCATGAATGCTCTTTTACAGCACCGCGGTCATTTGCTGTTATCCGCCGGCCACTCAATTGCAGTGCAAAACTTTAACGAGCAACTCAATATTCTGTTGATGGTGTCTCTGTATAGCTTAATGTTGTGGCTTGGGATTTCAATCAACACCATCATCGTGATGTTTGGTCTATCGGTTGCGATCTTGATGCTTGTGTTGATCCGTTGGCATCAGACAAACCTTCGTAAGGATCCGAGCCTACTTTCGCGTATTGGGGAACACGGCCAGGGTCAGGCGCTTTAGATCTAACAACAGCAAACTTAAGCTAAGTCAGGGAACTGGGGCGCTATTGACGCAAACACCCTAATCAAACCGGTAGGTCACACCCACCTGCACACGGCTGACATACTCGCCAGAACCGCCCCAAGCCGTTCCAATTGAACTGGCGTTGCGCTGGTAAGACAACCCAAAGCTCAGATCCTTGGTGGGCGAATACATCAAGGCGACAAGCCCATAGCGAGTCATTGATGGATCAGACTCACTCGGATTGGTGGTGATCCC
>CANKOW010000250.1 GCA_947484295.1 Alcaligenaceae bacterium
AACGGCAACATCCGACAGTTTTTAGCGCGGCTACACGGCCAAGGTCTTGGCCCTCGCAGCCTGGCCCGAATGTTGGCTTCGTGGCGCGGCTTTTACAAGTGGTGGGCACCGCTAAGTGGCATGGCGCTCAACCCCGCGGTCGATGTCCGCGCGCCTAAGGCAGCGCGCGGCCTGCCGAAAGCCTTATCCGTTGATCAAACCCAAGCGCTTCTTGACGCACCCGTGCTGTTGGCGCAAACCGACCCGATTTCGTTGCGAGACCGAGCAATTTTTGAGCTGTTTTATTCAAGCGGACTACGTTTGAGCGAACTCGTCGGTCTCGACATCCAATATACCCAAGCCAAAGAACATAGCTCTGCCGGCTGGATCAACTTAGCTGACCACGAGGTGCACGTACTAGGAAAAGGCGGCAAGCGTCGCAGCGTACCGATCGGTGCCCAAGCGCTTCAGGCCCTTGCAACTTGGCTCGCGATTCGGCCCCAGCTCGCCCCCTCGAGCGTCGCAATGACCGACACGGTTGCGCTATTTATCGGGGCTCGCGGCCGACGCATTAGCCCACGTGTGATCCAGGGCCAGCTTGCTAAGCTCGCGCTCCAGGCCGGCCTGCCCACCCATGTGCATCCGCACGTCTTACGCCACAGTTTTGCCAGCCATGTGCTGCAATCGGCCCAAGATTTACGGGCTGTTCAAGAGATGCTCGGGCATGCCAACATTTCAACGACTCAGCTTTACACTAAGTTAGACTTTCAGCATTTGGCCAAGGCATACGACTCAGCACACCCTCGCGCCGGCCGAAAAAGCTAAGAAATCCCTTCAATCAAGGGTGTTTAACTCTTGAAATTTGCAATTTGCCCCCAATATAGTGTCGGTGTCACGATTTTGAGGTCTACACTCGGTTCGCCGCGATTACTTGTGACGAGTGAAAATGTTTGCCGCAAATCGTGTGCTGTGCTGTAATCCGGCGTCCGCCCTTTGGGCTGATGCATGGCTCGGTGCCTCGCACCCTCACTCGTTTTTATTGAAGTTGATTGACTCATGAATTCCCCCCGCAATCCAGACGAAATGGTCCCCGTCACAATCCTCACCGGCTTTCTCGGCGCGGGTAAAACGACCTTGCTCAAACGCATCCTGACCGAATACCACGGCAAGCGCATCGCGGTCATCGAAAACGAATTTGGCCCCGAAAGCATCGATAACGAGCTGCTGGTGCAAGACCAAAATGAAGAAATCATTGAGCTCTCGAATGGCTGCGTGTGCTGCACCGTGCGTGGCGACCTCATGCGCACACTCAACGACTTGCGCATACGCCGTCAGGCCGGCGACTTGAAGTTTGAGCGCATCATTATTGAAACGACCGGCATGGCCAACCCTGGCCCAGTCTGCCAGACTTTTTTCATGGACGACGACATCGCCGATTACTACCGCTTGGATGCAGTAGTGACTGTGGTGGATGCCAAACACGGCATGGACACCCTCGACACGCAAGAAGAAGCCCAAAAACAAGTGGGCTTTGCCGATCGCATCTTAGTATCGAAAAAAGATCTGGTCACCGAAGCGGAATATGCCGCCTTGCGTCGCCGAATTGTGCACATGAATCCACGCGCTTCAATTGAAGCCGTTCATTTTGGCGAAACCGATTTAAAACAACTGATTGATATCAGCGGCTTTAACCTAAACACCATTCTCGACATCGATCCGCAATTTTTAGCGGATGAGCACCCGGATGCGGCGCACGATCATGGCCACGATCACGCGCATGATCACGACCACGATCACAGCACCTGCGGTCACGACCACAGCCATGATCACGAGCACGCGCATGACCACGGCCACGCGCACGATCCGGCCACCTGCACAGACCCCACGCACAATCACAAGCCACCGCACAGCGATGACATCGGTGCCTTTGTCTTTAAGTCGAACAAACCGTTTGACCCAGAGCGTCTTGAAGAGTTTTTAGGTGGTGTAGTGCAGGTATACGGGCCAGATTTGCTGCGCTACAAAGGTATTTTGTACATGAAAGGCATCAATCGCCGCATGCTGTTTCAAGGTGTGCACATGATGATGGGTGCAGAGCCTGGCAAACCTTGGCTGGCCAGTGAAAAGAAAAACACAAAGATGGTTTTTATCGGTCGCAAGCTTCCGCAAGAGATCTTCACTAAGGGTCTTGAGCAATGTCTTGCAAAGTCGTAACTCTGTGCGCTATTGGCAGAGCCTAATCTAATGGAGTGACCTCATGGCAACAAAGGCAACCAAGGCATCAAAATCCGTGGCAACTCAGGCAGCTGCAGTTAAAAAAGCTGCCCTAGTTAAGCCAAAGCCTGTTGCCATTGCCAAAAAGTTAGTCCCTACCAAAACCACTGCCGCATCCAAAGCGGTGACGACGGCCAAGGCTAAAACATCAGCCCGTACGGCCCCGCCTTCTAAGGCCTCTGTCATCGCGAAGACTGCAACACCCACAAAGGCCTCCATGCCCTCAAATAACACCCCTGCAACAAAGGCCTCAACAGCTGTGACCTTACCTAAAGCAAAAGCCGCTGCCGTAAAATCTGCAACGCCCGTTAAAGCATCACCTGCCAAGTCTGCACCAAAGGTTGAACCCGTTGCGCCAGCCGCGGCGCCTAAAGCGGCCAAGAAAAGCCCAAAATCGAATGGCGATTTGTCTGAAAACAATTTGCCCTCTGAAGCTGAACTGCTACGTATGCCCGAAGACGAATACATGAGCGACCGCCAGCTGGGGTTTTTTCGCGATCGCCTGCGTCAACTTGAACAAGATATTCTCAATAATGCGGGTGCCACCACCGAGCACTTGCGCGAAACGCAATTTGTACCCGATCCAGCCGACCGTGCCACCATCGAAGAAGAGCACGCACTTGAATTGCGCACGCGTGATCGTGAACGCAAACTGCTGAAAAAAGTCCAGCAGTCGATCGTGCGTATCGACAGCGGCGAATACGGCTGGTGCGACGAAACTGGCGAACCTATTGGCCTGCGTCGTTTATTAGCGCGCCCCACTGCAACCTTATCTCTCGAAGCCCAAGAGAGACGCGAGATGCGTCAGAAGATGTTTGGGGATTAATTCGCTTCCGAAAGGTAAAACCATCGGGCAGCACCATAGGGACAACCCACAGGGCACACTCACAGCACTTCGAGTGTGCCTTTTTTACTATCGAGCCTCAGCATGGAACAATTTCACGGCACAACCATCATCAGCGTCAGACGCGGCAATCACGTCGCGCTGGGTGGTGATGGTCAAGTCACACTCGGCAATATTGTGATCAAGGCAACCGCACGCAAAATTCGCCGTCTGTATCACGATAAAATTTTGGCGGGCTTTGCAGGCGCAACGGCTGATGCCTTTACCTTGCAAGAACGTTTTGAAGCCAAGCTAGAGAAGTATCAGGGTAACCTGATGCGCTCGGCCGTCGAGCTTACCCGCGACTGGCGTACCGATCGGGTATTGCGTCGCCTCGAAGCGATGCTAATCGTGGCAGACCGCGATCACACTTTAGTTCTGACCGGCAACGGCGACGTACTCGAACCCGAAAACGGCATTGCCGCGATCGGCTCGGGCGGCGCCTATGCGCAATCGGCTGCACTCGCGCTGTTACGCAACACCGAACTCAGCCCTGAAGTCATCGTCAAACAGTCGTTAGAAATTGCCGGCGACCTTTGCATCTACACCAATCAACAACATCTCATTGAAACTCTGGAATAAGCATGTCAGCCTCAACCATGACCCCCAGTGAAATTGTCTCTGAACTCGATAAGCATATCGTCGGGCAAGACCGCGCCAAGCGCTCGGTTGCCGTTGCGCTGCGTAACCGCTGGCGTCGCCAGCAAGTCGCCGAGCCTTTGCGTACTGAAATCCATCCCAAAAATATTCTGATGATCGGCCCCACCGGCGTGGGTAAAACTGAAATCGCGCGACGCCTGGCCAAACTTGCTGGTGCGCCTTTTATTAAGATCGAAGCAACTAAATTTACTGAGGTCGGTTACGTCGGGCGCGACGTCGACACCATCATCCGTGACCTCGCCGAAATCGCCATCAAACAAACGCGTGAACAAGAAGTAACGCGTGTGCGCGCGCAGGCCGAAGATGCCGCTGAAGATCGAATTCTTGATGTGTTGTTGGCACCCGCGCGGGCCGCTGACGGCTCGCCGATTCGCGAAGAGACTGCAACGCGTCAGACCTTTAGAAAACGGCTGCGCGAAGGACATCTAGATGCCACAGAAATCGAAATTGAAGTCTCTGCCAATGCCCCACAGATGGACATCATGACTCCACCTGGCATGGAGGATATGGCAGAGCAATTAAAAGGTATGTTCGCCGGTCTGGCACGTGAAAAAAAGAAATCGCGCAAGATGACCGTGAAAGAGGCCTTCAAACTTCTGACTGACGAAGAAGCTTCAAAACGCGTCAACGAAGACGACTTGCGTACGCTTGCGATTCACAAAGTTGAGCAACACGGGATTGTGTTTTTGGATGAGATCGACAAGATCGCAGCACGTCAAGAAACTAGCGGCGCTGATGTGTCGCGCCAGGGCGTACAACGCGATCTATTACCTTTGGTCGAGGGCACAACCGTGACGACCAAGTACGGCATGATCCGTACCGATCACATTTTATTTATTGCCTCTGGTGCGTTTCATTTATCGCGCCCCTCGGATTTAATCCCCGAACTGCAAGGGCGTTTTCCGATTCGGGTTGAGCTTGATTCACTGACAGCCAAAGATTTTGTTCGCATCCTGTGCGATACCGATGCCTCGTTGACCAAGCAATACAGCGCCTTACTCGCAACCGAAGACGTACAC
>CANKOW010000251.1 GCA_947484295.1 Alcaligenaceae bacterium
ACGTAGGTCGGCATGCGTCAAGGCGCGCCCACCTGTTCTTTGATTGATCTGCGGCATCGCCTGCACAAACCGCTCGATGCCTTGTGAGAAGGGCAAGGCGCCTGGAATCCCGCCTTGCGAATCGGCCGCCTCGGCGCCTGGGTCGCGCGCCAGCGCCAAGGTCATGCCGCTTGAGAGTTTGACCTGCCAGGCCAGGCGATTGTTCAACGACAACTCTTTGATCGTGAGCCCGAGCGGCGCAAACCAACGTTCGAGCTCTGCGTAGCGAGACACCACCAAGCCTTCTTTGCCCTCGGGGCCTTCGAACTGCGGCAAGCTCACATCGTCGTCGAGCTCGCCCTGATTGGCCGTAAAAACCTGCGCCCAGGTGTTGATCATCTGATTTTGGTTCCAGAGCGCAAGCGGTTGGTGCTCTTCGACCGTCACGCGCAAGGTGTTGGGCCAAATGCGACGTACCGAGGCGGCTCTGACCCAGGGCACGGCCTCGAAAACTGCCTGTGCTTCTGTTAGACGAATCGTAAAAAAATTGCCGTTCAGTTTGCTGGCGATCGAAGCTTGCACATTTTCGGGCGTGACATAACGCAAACTGCTGTTGCGCGTCGGCTCGAGTTCGATGGCCTGCAGACTGAACATCGGGCGCTGCATCACCCAGTACACGCACCCGGCGAGCACAGCCAACACCGCCATCACCGCTAAGGTGTTGGCAAGTCTGTTGATCGTACGCGCTTCGTTCCACACAGTCGGTCTCGCTAGTTTTTGTTGTCAGACAGATGCCCAATCTTGCAGCGGGCATCCTTCAAAATTTGCATGCATAACTCGGGGTAACTCATGCCAAGGGCTTTCGCCGCCATCGGCACCAAAGAGTGCCCCGTCATACCCGGCGATGTATTCATCTCGAGCAGCCAAGGCCGATTTTTCTGATCGAGCATCAAGTCAGCGCGCCCCCAGCCTTCGCAACCAAGCGCCCGATAAGCCTTTACGCTGATGTCAGAAATTTCAGTTGCCAAGGCCGGCTCAAGTGGCGCGGGACACAGGTACTGCGTCTCGTCTGAAAAATATTTGTGCTGATAATCGTAGTTGCCCTCAGGAGCAACGATTTCGATGACAGGCAAGGCCCGCGCGTCTTGACCTCGACCCAAGATAGCAACCGTCAGTTCTCGCCCTACGACAAACTGCTCGGCCAAGACCACGTCGTCGTATTGCGCGGCCGCTTGGTAGGCTTGCGCCAACTCAGAGACGACGCTCGCTTTCACGATGCCTAGGGTCGATCCTTCGTGGGGTGCTTTCATCATCAAGGGCAAGCCCAGCGCCTGGGCGGCCGCAGTCACCTCGCTTGCCTCTGTCAGCGCACGGTAGCCCGGGGTCGGCAGGCCCGCTTCTAACCACACCCGCTTTGTCATCACCTTATCCATGGCAAGGCTCGACGCCATTGGGCCACTACCTGTGTACGGAATCCCAAGTATTTCAAGGGCACCTTGCAGCGTGCCGTCTTCGCCATAGCGCCCGTGCAATGCGATAAACACACGATCGAACTGTTGCGCAGCAAGCGCAGCCAAACTGCTTTGGCCCGTATCAAAGAGGTGCGCATTCACCCCAAGGCTACATAAGGCAGCGTGCACGCCCGCTCCAGACATCAGCGACACTTCACGCTCTGCCGAACGACCACCGTACAAGACACCAACCTTACCGAAAGCTTGTGTCATGTGGGCACTCCTAATTGATGAGGCACCTTACTGATCGACCCTGCGCCCATCACGATCACAATATCGCCGTCTTGCGCAAAATTTAAAATGGCCGCGGGCATCGCGTTAACATCTTCAACAAACAGGGGCTCGACCTTGCCTGCTACACGCACACCACGCGCCAGCGCGCGTCCGTCTGCAGCCACCAACGGCGACTCGCCCGCAGCATAGACCTCGGTTAAGAGCACAGCATCGGCAGAGCTCAACACACTGACAAAATCTTCAAAGCAGTCGCGCGTGCGGGTAAACCGATGCGGCTGAAACGCTAACACGACGCGGCGATTTGGCCACGCGCCGCGTGCAGCGGCCAGCGTGGCAGCCATCTCGACCGGGTGATGTCCATAATCATCCACCACTCTGAACGTGCCGCCCTTGGTCGCTGTGAAATCGCCAATTTGAGTAAAGCGACGTCCAACACCCTTAAAATCTGATAGCCCTTGAGCAATCGCCGCATCGCTCACACCAAGCTCAGTGGCGACAGCAATCGCCGCCAAGGCGTTCAAGACGTTGTGTACACCCGGAAGATTCAAACTAATCGCAAGGGGCGCCAGTTCACCCTCCCGCGTTTGACGCCGCACCTCAAACTGCATACGTGTTCCCAGTGCTTTGACGTTTGTCGCCACGACTTGAGCATCGGCCGACAAGCCATACGTTGTGACGGGGCGCGAGATGAACGGGATAATTTCACGCACGTTGGCGTCGTCGACGCAAACGATCGCGCTGCCATAAAACGGTAAGCGGTGGGTAAACTCAACGAAGGCACCTTTGAGTTTTGCAAGATCATGCCCATAGGTATCCATGTGATCAGCATCGATATTGGTGATGATCGCCATGACTGGCAGCAAATTCAAAAACGAAGCGTCGGATTCGTCAGCTTCGACAACGATGAAGTCCCCTTGACCCAATCCAGCGTTTGCGCCGGCGGCAGTCAGTCGCCCACCAATGACAAAGGTTGGATCGAGCCCGCCCGCTGCCAACACGCTGGCAACCAGACTCGTGGTGGTGGTTTTGCCGTGGGTTCCTGCCACGGCAATCCCTCTTTTTAAACGCATCAGCTCAGCCAACATCACCGCGCGCGGCACGACAGGGATACGCGCTTGACGCGCGGCGATCACCTCAGGATTGTTGCTGGCGACGGCCGTCGAAGTCACGAGCGCGTCAGCGTCTGCGATATTCTCGGCCCGATGGCCCAATGCAATGCGGGCGCCCAAGCTCGTCAGACGCTGTGTCGCAGCAGAATCGGCAAGGTCAGATCCTGAAATGCGATACCCTAAGTTGAGCAAGACCTCAGCGATACCGCTCATCCCAGAGCCACCAATGCCTACAAAATGAATATGTTCAATGCGGTGCTTCATGCCGACACCCCCGCAAGTTCTTCGCAAACGTCCGCAATGCGCTGCGCGGCCTGTGGACGCGCATGGACTCTTGCACGCTGCGCCACCTCACTGAGTTCTGGGCGGTTGCGTACAAGCAGCCACTGGCTAAGTGTCTCGGGCGTTAACTCTTTTTGTTGGATGAGCCAGGCGGCCATATCGTGACTTAAAAAACGCGCGTTGGCCGACTGATGATCGTCTACGGCATGGGGGTAAGGGACGAAGAGCGCGGCGACACCAGCCACTGCAACTTCGGCCACTGTCATCGCACCCGCTCGGCAAATTAACAAGTCAGTCTCAGACAGCGCCTCTGCGATATTTTCAATAAACGGCACGCAGCGTGCACTGACGCCAGACTGTGCGTACGCCTCTAACAAAGTGTCTAAGTGCTGCGTACCGGCTTGGTGAACCACGTCGGGACGCTGTTCGGGTGCAATCTTGGCGAGTGCCTGCGGAAGGAGTGCGTTAAGAGCCGTCGCACCTAAACTGCCGCCAAGCACCAGCAAACGTAAGTTTCCAGAGCGCCGCGCATAGCGCTGCTCAGGCGGTGTCAGCGCAGCGACAGCGTGCCTGACCGGGTTGCCCACGACTTCAGCCTTTACTAAGGCTCCCGGAAATCCGGCTAACACGCGTTGCGCAATACGGGCCAACCAACGATTGGCCATCCCTGCAATCGCATTTTGTTCATGCAACACCAGTGGCGTTGCGCGCAAGGCACTGACCACTCCGCCGGGAAACGCCACATACCCGCCCATTCCTAGTACAACATTTGGACGAATGATTGAAAATTGTTGCCACGCTTGCAACAGAGCCCGTAACAATAAGAAAGGCGCTTTGAGCTTTGCCAACACACCTTTGCCGCGAAAGCCAGCAAATCGTAACGCTGTGAGTGTGTAGCCTGCGGCAGGCACCAGTTTGCCCTCCATTTTGTCGGGGTTGCCCAACCAACAAATCGTCCACCCACGCGCACGCAGAACCTCGGCGACAGCCAGGCCGGGCATGATGTGTCCGCCAGTACCACCCGCCATGATCAACACCACCGGAGCGCGCGCGGTCATGAGCGGACTCCTCGCATCATGTTGCGATTTTCAAAGTCAACTCTGAGCACAATCGCGATCGCGCATAGATTCATCACGATGCTGGTGCCACCATAACTGACCATTGGCAAGGTCAGGCCCTTGGTAGGGAGCAAGCCCAGGCAAACGCCAATATTGATAAAGGACTGAACACCGAACCAGATGCCGACCCCTTGTGCTACCAATCCCCCAAAGGGGCGCTCCATGGCAATCGCCTGACGTCCAATTTCAATACAACGATGGACTAAGACACCGAACAAAGTAATCATCAACAGAATGCCGACAAACCCAAGCTCTTCGCCGATCACTGCCATGATGAAATCGGTGTGCGCTTCGGGCAAATAGTGCAGCTTTTCGACACTTCCGCCCAGACCAACACCGGTCCATTGGCCTCGACCAATCGCCACCAACGAATGCGAAAGCTGATAAGAGTCTTTCACTAGATTCTCGGGCGCCCAGGGATCTAAGTAGGCGAAGATTCGCCGTGTTCTGAAGGGTGACAGATAGATTGCGAGTGCAAAGCCAGCAGTCAAGACCATGGCAATACCTGAAAATATATGCGCGTTGATTCCACCTAAAAACAAGATCCCCATTGAAATCGCGATGATGAC
>CANKOW010000252.1 GCA_947484295.1 Alcaligenaceae bacterium
ATTTACCGATGCCGATATCGAAAAGCGGCAACACAAGGTCGCGCGCGATAACGGCTTTATTTTAGAAAGCCATGCGATGGTGTTGTACGGGGTCTGTACCGCCTGCCACGGCACGGGTCGATAGCCGCCCGATTGGGACCCGTGCGTACTGATGAAGCCGGGCGTTGGTTAAGGCTTGGGCACTCTGCTGAGCCAGGCGTTAACTAAGGCTGTAATAATTCTTTAGCGTGTTCGCGCGTGGTGCTGGTAATTTTGATCCCACCCAACATACGGGCGACTTCTTCGATGCGTTCAGACTGCTGCAGCAAAGCAATACTTGATTGCGTTTTGCCTTTGACATTTTGCTTGCTGACTTGAAAGTGTTGTTGCGCTCGCGCAGCGACTTGAGGTAAGTGTGTGACGCAAAGTACTTGATGACGTGCACCCAATTCGCGCAACAAGTTACCGACTACCTCGGCTACCGCTCCACCAATGCCGCTATCGACCTCATCAAAAATAAGGGTAGGTACGCGCGCGGCACGACTGGCAATGACCGAGAGCGCCAGTGAAATACGGGCCAGTTCGCCGCCTGAGGCTACCTTGGCCAGGGGGCGAGGCGTGCTACCGGCGTGCCCCGCCACTAAAAATTCAATTTGGTCTTGCCCGTGACTGGCGGCCGGGCACGCGTGCAAGGCGACGCTGAACTGGCCGCCTTCCATGGCCAGTGTTTGCATGGCCTTGCTGACGTGTTTGCTAAGGTCGGTCGCGGCCTTGCTGCGCGCCACAGACAGCGCTTTGGCTGCAGCGTCGTACTCTGAACGTCGTTCGACACACTGGGCCCGCAGCGCTTGAATATCGCTTGAGGATTGCAGCGCCTCGAGTTCAACTTTGAGCGTTTGCTCAAAGCTGTACAGTGCGTCAGGTTCGGTTTTGAATTTACGCGCCAATTCAAAAATTGTGCGCAGCCTGTTGTCTAGTATCGATAGTCGGGCCGGATCGAGTTCGGCGCGTGAAACATAATCATTAAGATCAGACACGGCCTCGCCCACTGCGATGCTGGCCGAATCGAGTGCGTCATAGACTGTTTTTAACTGTGCGTCATGACGTAACAATTGGCCAATGCGTTGTACCGCTGCCCCTAACTGATGCTGCACCGAGGCGTCAGCTTCATCAAGCGATGCGAGTGTTTGCGCCGCGCCATCCAAGAGCGACTGGCCATTCGCCAAGCGGGTGTGTTCGGCCGAAATATCAGCCCATTCGGTGGCCCCAAGCGACAAACGCGCAAGCTCGCCGGTTTGCCATTCGAGTCGCTCGCGAGCTTGCGCCAAGCTACTGGCATCTTGCTCGGATATCGCTAATTGTTTTTCAACGGTGCGCCAAGCTTTAAACGCAAGCGAGGTGGTTTGCCGCAATGGTTGAAGGTTGCCATGTGCATCAAGTAATTCGCGTTGATTGTCGCTACGCAACAAGCTTTGATGAGCGTGTTGACCGTGGATATCGATCAGTTGTTCGCCAATTTCGCGCAGCTGCGTGATCGTCACAACCGAGCCATTGATATAGGCTCTGCTGCGCCCCTGAGCGTCAATCACGCGACGCAAGACTAGCTCGTGATCCGCGTGTAAATCGCGTTCGGTGAGCCATGGTGTGAGCGAGTCGGGGGTTTCAAACACCGCGCTGATTTCAGCCCGGCTGGCCCCCTCTCGTAGCACCGATGAGTCAGCGCGTTCGCCTAACGTCAGTGCTAAGGCATCAATCAAAATGGATTTGCCCGCACCGGTTTCGCCAGAAAAAACGGTAAAACCCGCCTCAAAACTAATATCGGCCTCAGTGACGATGACGAAGTCGCGGATGTACAAGCCACGTAGCATGGGCTATTCGGCCTCAGTGCCCGAGCGGGGCATGCGGTTCCAGTCAAGTTTGCGGCGCAGGGTCGAAAAAAAACTGTAGCCTGCGGGGTGTAAAAATCGAATGTTATGCGGGGCACGCTGCACCACAATGCGATCGCCGGGCATCAGGTCAGACCAAGTTTGCATATCAAAGTGCACGCTTGCCCCCCCTTCGCTGCGGCCCATTGCAGTCAGCGTCATGTTTAACACCCCGTCGGCCGGGATCACAATCGGGCGATTGGAAAGCGTTTGCGGCGCCACGGGTACTAAGACCATGGCGCTCACCTCGGGGTGCAAAATTGGGCCCGCCGACGACAAAGCGTAGGCGGTTGACCCCGTTGGGGTCGCCACAATCAGGCCATCTGCCCGCTGGGTATACATGTAGGTGCCGTTCACTTCAACGCGCACTTCAATCATGCCACCGCGCCCCGAGCGGTTTAGCACCACGTCATTGAGTGCGGTTGCCGCAAACATTTGCTCGGTGCCGCGCAAAACGGTGGCGCTTAGCAGCATGCGCGTCTCGGTTTCGTAGCGGCCTTGCAATAAACCGGTGAGTGCTTCAGTCGAATGTTGCAGAGGGATATCAGTGATAAAGCCTAAGCGTCCGTGATTGATCCCGACCACAGGCACGTCAAAGGGCGCCAAATGGCGAGCTGCCCCCAACATAGTGCCGTCGCCACCCATCACAATGGCAAGGTTGGCTTGTTGTCCAATTTCGGCAAAGCTGGCGGCTGGGTATTCGGTCAAACCTGTTTGCCGCGCGGTATCCGCCTCGACTAAGACCTGAGAGCCTTCTTTGGCCAACAGCGTTGCCAGAGCGCGCAGGGGGGCATGCAGGCCTGAATCCTGATAACGACCAACAAGAGCAATAATAGGGAAATGCATAGGTTTCATAATCTGCGAGAATCTGCTCGATTATAGGGTCGACAAAGGTAAAATAGGGCGATTATGGATGATCGTGCGCGTGCGCTGCTCAAAGCGCTTATTGAACGTTATATCGGCGATGGCCAACCGGTCGGTTCGCGCACGCTCTCAAAAATGTTTGAATTATCGCCGGCGACCATCCGCAACGTGATGGCCGACCTCGAAGAGCTCGGCCTGATCCACAGCCCCCATACTTCGGCGGGCCGTATTCCAACGCCGCGTGGCTACCGGGTGTTTGTCGACACCATGCTCACGGCTCAGCCCGTTGATTTGCATCCGGTATCGACCGTGCGTGATTTGCAAACTGGCTCCGACCCGTCGCGTGCCGTGCTGGCTGCGGCCTCGATGCTGTCAAGCTTGAGCCAGTTTGCCGGGGTGGTGCTGTCGCCGCGCCGAGCGCAAATGTTTCATCAGATTGAGTTCATTCGGCTCTCTGAAAAACGTATTTTGTTGATTATTGTGACGCCCGATGGCGATGTGCAAAATCGTATTTTGCTGACGCCGCGCGACTATACCGCCACCTCGTTAATTGAAGCGGCTAACTTCTTTAATCATAATTTTGCGGGCAAGTCGTTTGCTGCTGTTAGGCAAACGCTTGCGCATGATTTGGCACGCTTGCAAATTGACATGTCGCGCCTGATGCAGGCCGCCGTTGAGGCCGGTGCGCAAGCCGCTGACGAAGTTGAAACCGTGGTGATTTCGGGTGAACGAAAATTACTCGATGTCAACGAGCTGGCGTCTGATATGGATCGTTTGCGCAAAACCTTTTCAATGTTTGAGAAAAAAACAGAGTTGTTGCAATTGCTCGAAGTGTCGAGCCAGGCTCAAGGTGTGCAGATTTATATCGGTGGCGATTCGCAGTTGGTCCCGACCGAAGATTTATCTGTTGTCACGGCGCCTTACAGCATTGATGGTCATGTCATCGGCACGCTTGGCGTGATTGGCCCTACACGTATGGCGTACGAGCGTGTGATTCCGATTGTCGATATTACGGCGCGTCTGCTTTCCAGCGCGCTCAGCCACCCTTCTCACGAGCGTTAATAGCAATGCGTTTTTGGCCTGAAACTAAGCGTGATCTGACGCAAACCCCCCGCTTTATCCCTTGGCCCAAGCCCTTCAAAACGGGTGGTGTCGGGGTCATTTTGGTCAATCTTGGTACGCCGGATGAACCGACTGCACCCGCGATCCGCAAGTATTTACGCGAGTTTTTATCCGATCCGCGTGTGATTGAAATCCCAAAGCTGCTGTGGTGGCCGATTTTAAATGGTCCGATTTTGATGGCGCGGCCGCGCAAGTTGGTGCCGCGCTACAAAAGCGTTTGGATGGAAGGTGGCTCGCCCTTGATGGTGTACACCCAGCGCCAAACTGAGGGGCTGCGCAAGCTGTTCGCGCAGCGCGGGTTGGCGATCGAGGTTGAAACAGGCATGCGCTACGGCGAGCCCTCAATTAAAAACGCGATGTTGCGTTTGCGCGAGCGTGGCTGCGAGCACATGCTGGTGGTTCCGCTGTATCCGCAATATGCCTCGAGTACCACCGCCACGGTTGTCGACGAAGTGGCGCGTGTCGCCAGTCATATGCGCGATCAGCCCGCGCTGCGTTTTATCAAGCGGTTTCATACTGATCCGGCCTTTATTCACCCCTTGGGCGACAAGATTGCGGCCTTTTGGCAGCAACACGGTAAGCCACAAAAGCTCGCGATGAGTTTTCATGGTTTGCCCAGGCAGTGCGTCGACATCGGTGATCCCTACTGTCGCGATTGCTACGAAACCGCGCGAGCCTTGGCGCAATATCTGGGCTTGCCTGACGACGGCTATCTCGTGACGTTTCAAAGCCGTTTTGGACCGGCCAAATGGCTTGAGCCCTACACCGAGCCAACCTTGCAAAAGCTGGCGCAGCAAGGCGTGACTGAGATTGACGTGGTGTGCCCGGGTTTCTTGGCTGATTGCCTTGAAACGCTCGAAGAAATTCAGGTCGAGGTCTGCGAAACCTTTATGCACGCGGGCGGTAA
>CANKOW010000253.1 GCA_947484295.1 Alcaligenaceae bacterium
ATCGAAAATAACAAAGGGGTCAGCAGCCATGGGTCACACAATCGAACAATTTGCTAGTCAGTGCCACGATTTGCTTAAAAATAGTCCTGGGCCTGCTGGGCGTCAAAAAGTCGCTGAGGCGTTAAAAGGTGTCTTGCTAGATGAGGCTTTTATTGCGAAGCATCTCAGCCCGACCACCGGCGAACGCGAAATTATTTATCAAGATCCTGAGTTGGGATTTTGTATCGTGGCCCATCACTATTTAGGGCCAAAGAGTTCTGATCCACACGATCATGCACATTCATGGGCCATCTATGGCCAAGCGCGCGGTACCACTGAAATGCGCGACTATCAAAAGATTGAAGACGCCAGCGCTGACAAACCTGGCAAGGTAAAGGTCACCAAGTCTTACGCACTGACCCCAGGCATTGCACATGTGTACAACGAAGGCGATCTTCACGCACCAGAGCGCAAAGGCTCGACAAGTCTGATCCGCATTGAAGGGACAGATATGTCAAAGGTCAAGCGGTTTAAATACGACGTGGTGTAAGTTTCGCCCATCATTTTGAAAAAGCCTGCGATAAGATGAATGTCGCGGGCTTTTTTTTCGATCGAGCTGCAAACGCTGTCTTAATTATTGCGGTTCAAAGCCTGCATCTTTGACCATCTGTTTGAGAAATGGTCGTGTTTTTACCAAATAATCTTGAAACTCTTGAGGTGAACTTGCGATGCCGGTATAGCCGTTGAAACGAACGTATTTTTCGTTGAAGTCTGGCGTTTGCATCACCTCAAGTACATCGCGCGCAATCTTATCGACGATAGGTTTTGGGGTGCCTGCTGGCGCGACCAACATCATTTTGAAGCTTAAGTCGGTCTGGTTAAAACCTAGTTCAGTGAGTGTCGGTACCTCTGGAAACATCCAATTGCGTTTCGTACCGTTCGTGGCGAGGGGCCGTAAGGTTTTTGCCTCAATTTGCGGTCTGGCTAAGTGGGGTGGCAGCCACGCGCTGTCGACCCGTCCGCCAAGCATGTCGCTGATAATGGGTACCATTCCGTTGTACGGAATGTGATTCATTTTGTACCCTCCAGTCAGGCCGCCCAAGAGTCGCATACGAAACTCTGACGGGCTACCGACGGCTTCAGATCCAAAAGTCACTTGCCCGGGCTTCGCCTGAGCCAGCGCCAACAGATCTTTTAAGCTGCTGATGTTCAGGTCTGGCCTCACCACGAAGAAGGCCAAGCCTTCCGCTAAGCGCATGATTGGCTCAAAGTCTGTTTCGGGGTTGTAGTTCAGGCCTTTCCTAAGCAGCGGATTCACCAAAAACGCAGCGTCACTCGCAATAAAAACGGTGTATCCATCTGGTTTACTTTTGGCAACAAACGCAGCCCCGATGGCTTCGGAGCCACCTGATTTATTTTCTACAACAACTGATTGCCCCCACTTTTTTTCTAAGCGGCTGGCTAACGCACGGCCTAGTAAATCAGTGATACCGCCCGGCGTATACGGGACGACGATTTTGACGGTTTGAGAAGGATAGTTTGTCGCGGGATCCGCGGCCTGTACGCTGTGAGTCGTGCTTAAAGCGGTCGCTAAGGCGATCAATGAGAAGAGTCTATTGGCTTTCATGGCTGTCTCGGTCAGTTTATAGGGATCCGGTTTTTTTACGACACGCTATTTGTGGGGGATCCTGAGTTGTGAGGACTAGATTACTGGGTTTTGCAGAAAGTGCAAGATGCGACGGCCTGCCCAAGGCTGAAAGTCCAAAATGTGATCTGTTGTGCTTGGCAGAGCCTGCAAGATTTCACTGACTGCCTGTTTAGCGCAGCGTTCGACCCTGTTTTCATTGTCAGAGCTTAAGCTACCCAATTGTCATGTTGCAGCGCCGCAAGAGGCGGTGTTTGCTGTGAAAAATTAAAATTGCATCGCTCAGTCTTGTGAGACTTGGGCATCTTTCAAAATCCGTTTAGACTATAGACACAGAATATGGGCGGTTTTGATCAGAACGTGGTGAAGACCGAAGTGGCCTGCCAAACATCGTAGTTGAAACAGTCGAATTTAAAACAGCTAGATCGGAGATACAGCAATGACTTCAGCAGCACCAGCCTCGCAATATGATGTCGTCGTAATTGGCGCGGGTTTTGCCGGCCTGTACACACTACACCGCTTGCGTGAACTAAAGCTTCGCGTCAAAGTGCTTGAGGCCGGCAACGGCGTCGGTGGCACCTGGTACTGGAATCGCTATCCCGGTGCGCGTTGCGACGTTGAAAGTCTTGAGTATTCTTATTCTTTTTCAGACGACTTGCAGCAAGAGTGGGAGTGGCCCGAGCGTTTTGCCGCGCAGCCAGACATCTTGAATTACGCCAACCATGTTGCGGATCGTTTTGATTTGCGCCGTGATATTCAGTTCAACACACGGGTCAAATCCGCGGTGTTTAATCGCCAGACAAATAACTGGACCTTAACCACAACCACTGGTGAGATCGTGTCGGCCAACTTCTGCATCATGGCGTCTGGCAATTTGTCTCTGCCGCGTGTGCCCGACTTTAAAGGGCTGAACAACTTTAAAGGTAAGTGGTACCACACCGGTCAATGGCCGCACGACAAAGTTGATTTCACGGGCAAGCGGGTCGGCATCATTGGTACGGGCGCCTCGGGTATTCAAACGATTCCGGTGGTGGCTAAAGAAGCCAAACATTTGCATGTGTTTCAGCGTACTGCAAACTTCAGCGTGCCCTCTGTGAATTACAAACTGCCTGAAGAAACCATCAAAAAGCATAAGGCCCGCTATAAAGAGGCGCGCGCTGAAGCCAATAAAACACCCTTTGGGATTTCTGGCTATCCGCCACCGACTAAAAACGTCCTAGAAGATTCTGAAGAAGCTCGCGAACAGAGCTTTGAGAAAAAGTGGAACACTGGCGGCAACATCAGCTTTTTGTACTCGTACAAAGATCTGCTGGTCAATAAAGACGCCAACGAGGCGGTGTCTGAGTTTGTACGCCGAAAAATTCGTACGATTGTCAAAGACGCCAAGGTCGCTGAGATCTTATGCCCCAATGATCACTATATTGGCACGAAGCGCCTGCCGCTAGATACCGATTATTTTGAGACGTTCAATCGACCAAACGTCACCCTCGTCAATATCAAAAATGCGCCGATTGTTGAGATCACCGAGAAGGGCATCAAAACCACTGAAGCCGAATACGAGTTTGATGCCATCATCTTTGCAACAGGCTTTGATGCCATGACTGGCGCGATTATGGATATCGATATCCAAGTCACTGACGGTGCCGAGTTACGCAAAAAATGGTCAGAAGGCCCCAAGACCTATTTGGGCTTGATGACGGCTGGTTTTCCGAACATGTTGATCATCACAGGCCCCGGAAGCCCGTCGGTCAAAACCAATATGATTTCGGCGATTGAGCAGCACGTGGATTGGATTTTTGATCTGCTCAAATATGTCAAAGAGAATCAATACGCGCGTGTCGAGGCTGACTTGGATGCAGAAGAGAAGTGGGTCAAGCACGTGAATGAAGTTGGCGACTCAACCCTGTACCCATTGGCAAATTCTTGGTATGTCGGTGCCAACATCCCGGGCAAACCCAGGGTGTTTATGCCTTACGTTGCCGGCTTAGATAAATACCGCGTCATCTGCGACCAAGTGGCAGCTGAGGGATACCGCGGTATGGTGTTGGCCCGCTAAGTCGTTTTCTCGGCTGGTTTTTTGCCTGCAATAAAAGCGGTCACCATACCGACTAGAGTCGCCCCTCCGAGCACAGAGGCGGCGACTTTTTGCGCCTTAGTATGACGACTGACCATACTGATCCAAGGTGCGTTTTGTTGTGTGATTCAAGTCTTGGCCAATTAGACGATAGCCACCCCAGCCTTTCTCCCCTCGCGGGGCTTCAGTGCATAATGAGGTCATCTTTTTCATTAAATAATCGCTACCCAAACACTATGACCAGAATCGCTAAATTTGAATGGACCATCACAGGTTTGAAAATCAATCTGCCCCCTGAGGATGAGATTGATGATGATGAGGATTATGGCAAGATCAGCGACGCGTCTGAATTGTTGCTGGCAGCCAATGCTGCCTCGGGCGCGGCTGAACGCAAACGACTCAAGCAGGCAGCTTGGCAGGCGTTACAACCACTGCAGCTTGACGTCAACTATTTCACTGGCGGTTTATTCAAGAAGCAAGGCTTGTCTCTGGGGCGCAATACCGGCGTTGTTGAGGTTGCTTTGACTGAAGATAACTCCGAGTGGGCCCTGGACGGCGACGAAAACGGCTTGACCTTAAGTGTGACGGTTCGTTTTGAGATGCCCTCAACCCGTGATTTGTCAGACCAAGTCTATCAAGATTGGCTGTCTGAGCATGGCTGGGAATGGATCGGCTTGGCTTTTGTAGGGGATCTGTACGAGGGTGACAATGGTACCGATATTGTTTTCTCGTGCGATTAGTAGAGGGCGAACAGGACATACCCGCCAAATTGTTTTTTCGTGTGATTAGTCTTGAACGACTGGCCATTGTTCGTTAGCATTGCAGGCAATACTTAAAAATAACCGAGACAACACCATGCACATCCCAACGATTGGCAAATTTGTATTCGCGCACGTGGCAGCAGTGGCCTTAACGCTAGGCGCCTTCGCAGCACAGGCGCAGTCTTACCCAGAGCGCAGCATCAAACTGGTGATTCCTTTCCCACCCGCTGGCGTGACTGACATTGTGGCCCGAACCATGGCTGCCAAGCTGACGGATGAGCTCGGTCAAACGGTTGTCGCTGAAAATCGAGCCGGTGCCAGTGGTGCGATCGG